>CALDNT010000280.1 GCA_937915145.1 uncultured Reyranella sp. | reverse complement strand
TTCGATGCTAGCCGCCCCAGACGTCGTCGTAGCGGGCGGTGCCATCCTTCAGGGGATAGTGGCGATAGGTGCGATAGGCGGCCGCCTTGGACGCCCGCCTGAAGACCAGACCCGTGACGACGATGCCGGCCACGACCAGCACGTGGAAAACGATGAGCTCGCCATACCAGATCCATGCGCCGGCGCTCAGGCAGAAGATGTTCGTCCACATGACGCTGAGAAACAGCATGAGCTGGAACCGCTGGGCCGCCGGGAGGTTGCGGAGCGGATTGACGTTGGAATCCATGATGGATCGATAGATGGAGATCATTTTCTGCTCCTGGTGGACACTGGATTGACTACGCCTCGCGTGCGGCGGCGGATCATGACGCGTGAGTGCGACACAGCATCACCCTGCGCTCCGGAGGACTTGTTGGAGAAAAGCCGCGACACCAGCTCGAAGGTGTCGACCCGCGCGTCGACATGGAGCCGTCGATGACCCTTGCAAATATTCTCTTCGTTCTTGTTCTTGTCTCCGGACTGGCGACGCTGGTGATCCTGTTCGTGGGTGTCCTTTCAATGGGCCGCGATCAGGCGGAAGAGGCAGTCGGCGCAAGTCGCAGCAATCGCCTGATGGTATGGCGCGTGCGTCTTCAGTTGATCACCGTCCTGCTGATGCCTCTGTGGTATCTCGCCAGCCGGGCCTGATAGGGCGCGGAGCGCAGACAAAGAAAAAGACGCCCGGAAGGGCGTCTTCATCGTCGATTTCAGGGGGCGAGCGATCAGATGGATGCGCCTTCGCGCTGAATCGCCACCCAGGCCCTGGTTTCCCGGCCGACCTTCACCGGCAGCACCCGCCAGAACATGATGAACGGCGTCCCGTCCTTCTTGTAGTTGATGGCTTTGCCCTCGAACTTCTTGTTCGCCTTGAGCGCCGCGCCGAGCCGCGCGATCACCTTGGGGTCCGTACCGGGACCCTGAAGAATGCGCGGGGTCTTTCCCATGACGCCGGCAGGGCTGTGCCCGGTGAGCCTGGTGAACGCCTTGTTGGCATAGATGATCTTGCCAGCCTTGCTGGCATCGGTGACCAGAATGGAATCGAAGCTGTTCTCCACCAGCACTTTCAGCATCGACAGGCTGATGGCCTTGTCGCCGTGGACGTCGTTCATCTGAAGTACCTTTTCATTGGAATGGTAGCCCGAAGCGTTTGCCTCGACGGGCCTGCTTGCCGTTGACCGAAGAAAGCAGGGCCGGACTTGCTTTGGTCCGGCCCCATTATCAAATCGAAGAAGTAATCCCCGATTGCGCGCGGCGCGAAGGCTAAACCCAAGCCTGCCGCGCGCGGAATACGCGGTCCCCGGGTTACTTCGGCATCAGGACGGTATCGATCACGTGGATGACGCCGTTGTCGGCGGCAACGTCGGCGGTCACGACCTTGGCGCCGTTGACTGTAACGCCGCCCATCGTGGCATCGACCATGACCATCTCGCCCTGGACGGTCTTGGCATCGGTCTTCTTGCCGGCGAGGGCCGAGCTCATGACTTTTCCAGGCACCACGTGATAGGTCAGGATCTTGACCAGCTGGGCCTTGTTCTCGGGCTTCAGCAAGTTCTCGACGGTTCCGGGGGGAAGCTTCTTGAAGGCTTCATCGGTCGGCGCGAAGACCGTGAAAGGCCCGTCCCCCTTCAGCACGACGATGAGATCGCCCGCCTTCAGGGCGGCGGCCAGCGTATTGAACTGGCCGGCCTTCACCGCCGTATCGACGATATCCGCCGCATTGGCGTTGATCGACGCGAGCGAGAGCAGCGCACCGGCCGCGAGGCCGACAAAAGTTTTCCGTAGCATTGCATGGACCTCCAGTTGGTTGACGTGCTGCTGATACACGCGTCGTCGCCGTCCGGATCACTGCGAGGCCGGAAATTCGATGCAACCGCTGGGTGTCCTATCACGATGCAGGTCGATGGCCCGCATCGATGCCTCTTGTTTGCTCCCGGTTGATGCACATCTGTAACCCGAAGGCCCGTCGGCGTGACGACGGCCCTTCCTTCAGGGAGCACCAGCATGGCCCGCGTGTTGATCATTGGAGCTAGCAAGGGCATTGGGTTCGAAACGACGCGCCAGGCGCTCGAGGCCGGGCATCGGGTGCGCGCATTCTCGCGCTCGGCGGCGGCGGGTGGATTGTCCAACCCGAACCTGGAGAAAGTCCGCGGCAACGCGCTCGAAAGCCGGGACATCGAAGCGGCGCTCGACGGCATGGACGTCGTCATCCAGGCTCTGGGCGTCTCTTCTCTCGGAGATCTTTTCCGGCCGGTCAGTCTCTTCTCCGACGCGACCCGCCTCCTGGTCAGCGCCATGGAAGGCAAGGCCGTGAAGCGGCTGATCTCTGTCACCGGCTTTGGCGCCGGCGACAGCCGCGCCAACATCGGTTGCCTGCAACGCCTGCCGTTCCACATGGTGTTCGGCCGTGCCTATGCCGACAAGTCCGTGCAGGAGCAACTGATCAAGGACAGTTCGCTCGACTGGACGATTGCCCGGCCGGGGGTTCTGACCAACGGCCTGCGCAGTGGCCGCTACAGGATACTGGACGAGCCGGCGGCGTGGCGGAACGGGATCATTTCTCGCGCCGATGTCGCCGACTTCCTGGTTCGACAGATCGAGGACCGAGCCTACCTGCGCAAGGCACCCGTGCTGGTCAACTGACGGCCACAGCCTCGGGAGGCTTCTGCGCGGCCCGAGGCAGCGAAGGCGACCGTGTTCTTTGACGAGTCCTGCGTTGTAGGCGGGTGGGCTATGCATCGGTGGTGAAAAATCCATCGACGCTGAGGCGAATGGTCCGGTGAGGAATTCAGGCCACGACGAATGCCGTCCAAGGCAACAACACACGCACGCATCCTGCCTGTGCCAAAAATGCGCGGGTTAGCCGTCCCATTCAGCACGTTGGCAGGATCACCGTGCGTCCGCTCCCTGGCGGAAGGCATCATGAAGACTACCAGATTATTGTCTGCAGCATGCACAGCTTGCCGGGGTAGACTTTCCTGATGCTGTCCGCCGACGAGGCCGCTGATCTGATCGAAGCAATCGCTTCGCGGCAGGACCGTGCGGCTTTCGCCAACCTGTTCCGGCATTTCGCGCCACGGGTTAAGGCTTTCATCATGCGCGGCGGCACGGATGCGGAGGCCGCGCAGGAAGTTGCCCAGGAAACCCTGATCATGGTGTGGCGGAAGGCCGCCAGTTTCGACCGCAGCCGGGCGTCGGCCGCCACCTGGATCTACACCATCGCCCGCAACAAGCGGATCGACCTGCTGCGCCGCAGCGCCCGGCCGATCGATACCGAGGACTGGCTGGTCGTCTATGCGCCCGAAGAAGAGGACGCCGGCAAATCCGTCCTCGCGGGACAGACGTATACCCGCGTGAAGGAGCTGCTGGAGGGCCTGCCGAAAGATCAATTGGTGGTGATTCAGAAGGCGTTTTTCGAGGACAAGACGCACACGGTCATCGCCGACGAAATGAAGCTGCCTCTGGGTACAGTAAAATCGCGCATTCGCCTGGCTCTGCGGCGCCTGCGGCAAGCGTTGGAGAAAGACGAGTCATGAGCCGCCATCCGGCCCCTGAAGAACTGCTGTTGGATTACGCCGCGGGTGCATTGTCCGACGGGCGGGCTTTGGCCTTGGCGCTGCATGTGGCCCTGGCCCCGGCGTCCCGGCAAACGGTTGACCAGCTGAATGCGGTTGGCGGTGCACTGATCGAGGGCGAGCCCGAGGCCCTTCTTGACGATGCCGCCCTGGAGCGGGCCCTCGCTCGGGTCGGCAAGGTCATGGTCGAGCCGAGGGCGGTACCGGCCGCGCGGCACCCAGGCTTCGACTGGGCGCCGCCGCCGCTGGTGCCCCATCTCCGCCCCGGCATGGGCTGGCGGCGCATCCTGGGCCAATTCGACGAAATCCGGCTCGACGTGCCGGGCGACGCCTATCGGGTGTCGCTGCTGCGGCTGGAGCCGGGGCATGGTCTGCCGGAACACAAGCACCCCGGCTACGAATACACCGTCTGCCTGCAGGGCGGCTATACCGATGCAACCGGCAACTACGGCGTGGGCGACTTCGCCGTCGGCCCGGGCGGCGAGCGGCACGAGCCGATCGCCGATCCAGGCGAGCCCTGCATCTCGCTGATCGTGGTCGAGAAGCCGATCGTTCTGACCGGCCCGTGGGGTCGCTGGCTGAACCCGCTGGTGAGCCGCGGCATTATCTGACGCGGTGATCTGCCGGCGTTGAACGTCTGTCCATATCGAAAAGTCTGCTGGAGAAAGAGCTGGTGAAGCCCGGCCAGTGTTTCCAAGGGCTAAGTCATACATTGGGAGCTGCCCTCTATGTTCTCTGTCCCTATATCCATACGGCCGCTCGAGCGAGCCAGGATGGAATTTTCGGCCTAAGCCTGCGCGTCCCGACAGGAACCACGATGGTCATTTCACCCAACAGCTTCCGCACCGGCCCCGACGAGCGCGGGCATTTCGGCATCTTCGGCGGCCGCTACGTCGCCGAGACGCTGATGCCTCTGATCCTCGAGCTGGAAGCGGCCTATAACGCCGCCAAGGCCGACCCGGCGTTCCAGAACGAGCTCGACTACCTGCTGGAGCACTATGCCGGCCGTCCCAGCCCGCTTTATTTCGCCGAGCGGCTGACCAAGAAGCTGGGCGGCGCCAAAGTCTATCTAAAGCGCGACGAGCTGAATCACACCGGTAGCCACAAGATCAACAACGTGCTGGGCCAGGTCCTGATGGCCAAGCGCATGGGCAAGACGCGCGTCATCGCTGAGACCGGCGCCGGCCAGCATGGCGTGGCCACAGCGACGGCGTGCGCGCTGTTCGACATTCCCTGTGTCGTTTTTATGGGCTCGTTCGACGTCGAGCGGCAGTCGCCCAACGTCTTTCGCATGAAGATGCTGGGCGCCGAGGTCCGGCCGGTGACGGCAGGCTCCTCGACCCTGAAGGACGCGATGAACGAGGCGCTGCGCGACTGGGTCGCGACCTGCGAGAGCACCTTCTACTGCATCGGCACGGTGGCGGGCCCGCATCCCTATCCAGCGATGGTGCGCGACTTCCAGTGCGTCATCGGCAACGAGGTGCGCACCCAGATGATGAATGCCGAGGGCCGGCTGCCCGACACGCTAGTCGCCTGCATCGGCGGCGGTTCGAATGCCATGGGCCTGTTTCATCCCTTCCTCGACGACAAGGGCGTGCGCATCGTCGGCGTCGAGGCGGCAGGCCACGGCATCGAGACAGGTCAGCATGCGGCCTCCCTCACCGGCGGCCGCCCCGGCGTGCTGCACGGCAACCGCACCTATCTACTGCAGGATAGTGAAGGCCAGATCACCGAGGCGCACTCGATCTCGGCCGGCCTCGACTATCCCGGCATCGGCCCCGAGCATTCGTGGTTGAAGGAAAACGGCCGCGTCGAATATGTGTCGGCTACCGACGATGAGGCGCTCGAGGCCTTCGCGCTGCTCTGCAAGCACGAAGGCATCATTCCGGCACTTGAGCCGGCGCATGCGCTGGCCCACGTTATGCGGCTCGCGCCGACGTTGCCGAAGGACAACCTGCTGGTGATGAATCTCTGTGGCCGTGGTGACAAGGATGTCTTTGCCGTCGCCGAGCGTCTTGGGATGAAGATCTGATAATGAGCCTGTCCTTGCTCAGGAGGCGTTTCAAGCCCATGTGAATGGCCCCTCCATGCAGCAGGCCCGCAAGGAAATCGTAGGCCTTCAGGTCAGCCTGAAGGGCGTGCGCTGCGACCTGGTCGAATGGCAAAGCCATGCTAATCGACGTCGAGGAGGGCCAGCCGACCGAATCCGCATGAAATATGCCAAAGTTCCCGGAGGCGCATTGACATCACCACCGCAAGTCGTGAACCTTCGTACAACCCTTCCGATACCTAAGAATAAAGGCTCTTCCGGGAATCGAGTGGGTGATTTTGGGGGATCATAGGGCGGGCAGCATG
>CALDNT010000279.1 GCA_937915145.1 uncultured Reyranella sp. | reverse complement strand
CGTGCGCGCTGTGCACTATGGCGGCGCCGACTATGTGGCCAATGCCAACGACGAGATTGTCGTCATGGCCATGATCGAGACCAAGGAAGGTCTCGCCAATCTCGATGCCATCTGCGCCACCCCGGGCCTCGACGCCGTCTACATCGGGCCGGCCGACTTGTCGTTCGCCTTGGGTCTGCCGCCGCGCGGCGATAACCCGGATCCTCTCCATCTCGCCACCTGCGACAAGATCCTGGCGGCGGCGCACAAGGCCGGCATCAAGTGCGTCATGCACTGCGCCACTGCGGCGTTCGCGGCAGGCGCGGTAAAGCGCGGGTTCGACATGGTGATGGTGACGTCCGATCTGTCCTGCATGATTGCCGGCGTGAAAAGCGAACTCGAGGTGCTCAAGGCCAAGACCGCCTGACGGGACGTCATTGTCCCCGGAGCCCATTGGATGCCGGGTCCTTCACTTCCGCCGTCTTCGCCGTAGGCACGGGAGCCGGGACTCGAACCATTGTTGGGAAGGAACGCATACGCCATGTCCAGCGACTCCGCCTATGACTACATCGTAATCGGCGCGGGGTCGGCAGGGGCGGTCGTCGCGTCCAGGCTGACGGAGAGCGGCGCCTACCGCGTGCTGTTGTTGGAGGCGGGGACGGAAGGCTCGAACTTCTTCTGGTCGCGCGTGCCTGTCGGCGTCGCCAAGATGATCGACGACCCTGCCGTCAACTGGTGCTACGCGTCGGAACCGGACGAAGGCTCGGGCGGGCGGCATATCCCCGTTCCACGCGGCAAGATGCTGGGCGGCTCGAGCTCGATCAACGGCATGGTCTACATGCGCGGCCAGGCGCAGGACTACGATCACTGGGCACAGCTCGGAAACCGGGGCTGGAGCCACCAGGATGTACTTCCGATTTTCAAGCGGATGGAACGCTACGACGGTGGCTCGGACGAGTTTCGCGGCCGCAACGGTTTGCTGCGCGTCACCGACACCCCGCGCCACAAGGTGCCGCTGTTGGAGAAGATGATCGCGGCCGCCGAGCGGATGGGCCTGCCGTTCAATCCGGACCAGAACGGCGAGACCCAGGAAGGCATCGGCATGTCCCAGGTGACGATCGCCAAGGGCCGCCGCCAGAGCACGGCCTACTGCTATCTCGATCCGGCCCGCTCGCGGCCGAACCTCACGATCGAGCAGGGGGCGATGACCGAGGCGCTGATCCTGGAAGGCAAGCGATGTGTCGGCGTTCGATATTCGGCCGGTGGCGTGAAGCGGGAAGCAAGGGCGGCGCGCGAAGTGATCGTCTCGGGTGGATCGATCAACTCGCCGAAGCTGCTGGAACTTTCCGGCATCGGCCAGGCGGAACGGTTGCGTTCGCTCGGCATCACGCCGGTGCACGACCTGCGCGGCGTCGGCGAGAACCTGCGCGATCATTATTCGCCGCGCGTCAGGTTTGCGATCAAAGGAAAAAACCTCACCTTCAACGACAATGCCCGCGGCTGGCGACTGGCGCGGGAAGCGATCAAGTATGCGCTGTTCCGCGAGGGATTCCTGGCATCGACGGCCGTGCCTATCCGTCTTTATTTCCGCACCCGTGTTGGACTAGAAACGCCCGACGCGACGATCTCGATCGCGCCTTTCCTGTACGAGATGATCGGACATGAGAGGCGCGTCTCGCGAAAGAAGGGCATCACGATGAACGTGAATGTGCTGCGATCAGAAAGCACGGGCTCAATTCATATCAAATCCGCGGATCCCGCCGAACCGCCGGCGATCCGGTTCAATTTTCTTTCGGCCGAACAGGATCGTGCCGGCGTTCTGGCCGCCATCCGCAAGGGCCGCGAGCTAATGGCGACGTCGCCGCTGAAGGAGGTCACGGGCGAGGAAATCGCTCCCGGGGCGCATCTGCAGAAGGACCACGAACTGCTCGACTGGGTGAGGAAGAATGCGGAGACCACCTACCACCCGATCGGCACCTGCAAGATGGGCGCGGACACCATGGCGGTAGTCGATTCCGAGTTGCGGGTCCGTGGTATCGAAGGTCTGCGCGTTGCAGATGCCTCCATCATGCCGACGCTGACCAGTGGCAACACCAATGCACCAACCATCATGATCGGCGAAAAATGTGCCGAAATGGTGCTCGCCACCGCTGCGGCACGCAAAGCCGCTTAGCCGGCCACATTCAACTCTCCACCAGCGGCATCACCTCCGCGGCGAAGCGTTGCAGGCGTTCTATGCTGTCGGCGGTGGACGTGCCGCGGAAGTCGAAGATCAACTCATGCACGCCGAGGGCAGCGAACGAACGGATGTCGCCGGCGATTTCGGCAGCGCTGCCGGAAAAGCTGCGGCGCGCGCCGTCACGGTCCGGAATACCGGTGTCGTAAAGTGGCGCCTTGTAGGAGATGGTGAGGCCTGCGAAATCGCGGCCCTCGGCTTCCGTCATCCGCTTCAGGGTCTCCAGATGGGTCCGCATCTCCTCGGGCGGGAGCGGCGATGCGGCAATGGCCCCTACCGGATGCCAACCGTCGCCGTGTCGCGCAGTGCGGCGAAGGGCGGCGCGGGAATGGCCACCGACCCATATGGGCGGATGCGGCTTTTGCAACGGGAAGGGCTCAGCGCGAATGTCGGTATAGCTGTAGAACTTGCCGGCGAAGCTGGCGGGGGAACGGGACCACAGTTGCTTGAAGATCGTGATCCATTCGTCGGTGACCGCGCCGCGGCGGTCGAAATCGGGGCTGCCCAGGGCTTCGAATTCCTCCTTCAACCAGCCGACGCCTACGCCCAGCGTCACGCGTCCTCCGGACAGGACATCCAGTGACGCCACCATCTTCGCCGTCAGCACCGGGTTGCGATAGGGCAGGACAAGCACGGAGGTGACGAGCCGCAACTTCTCCGTCGCCCCGGCCACCACGCCCAGGATGGAGAAGGTTTCGAGGGCATCGCCACTGCTGGGATGCTTGCCGTCCAAGGTGTAGGGATAGGCGGACCCGCTTTCCACCGGGAAGACGACGTGGTCTGCGATCATGGCGGAGTGCAATCCCAGGCGTTCGCCTTCGCGAGCCAGGGCGAGGACGCCCTCACGGGTGGCGGTGGGGCCGCGAGTGGGAAGGTAGAATCCGTAGCGCATAGGGATGGCTCCGCTTCCTTGCTCAAAACGTTGGCAAGCCGGGCAAGTGTAAGGTGTTTTGCGTCGCTGCTATACCGGCATGGACGGGATCCCGATCCACCGCGGTTGCCCGGCGGCCGGCGGTCAGACTCGCAATACGCCATCCGCGATGTCAGTATTGCCTTTGGTCCGAGGTGACGAGTATCGATGCCCAGTATGACGAAGCCGGTGGTCGGCGTGATCGGGAATGCCCAAGTCATCAACGACAGGCACAATGTGCAACTCGTGGGACAGCGCAATCTGCAGGCCATTGCCGAAGTGGCAGGGGCGCTGCCGCTGATGTTTGCCGGCACGCCGGACATTACCGACATCGATGCGTTGCTGGGAGCGGTCGACGGGATTCTGCTGACCGGCGCACGCGCCAATGTTCATCCGGCGCACTTCGGGGTCGAGCCCGATCCGCGGCACGAACCCTACGACCAGGCTCGCGACGCGATGGCGCTGGCATTGATCGAGGCCTGCGTCGCCCGCGGTATTCCGCTCTTTGGCATCTGCCGCGGGTTCCAGGAAATGAACGTTGCGTTTGGCGGCTCGCTGCATCCCGAGATCCGCGAGCTGCCGGGGCGCATGAACCATCGCATGCCCCGGCTGGAGAACGGCGAGATACATCCCGATCCTGAGGTCGTGTTTGCCGATCGCCATGAAGTGCGACTGGTGGCGGGTGGATTGTTCGCAGGACTTCTCGGCTGCGAGACTATCCGGGTCAATTCGCTGCATGGTCAGGGAATTCTGGAACCCGGCGAGCGGGTTGTCGTCGAGGGCGTGGCGGAAGACGGTACGATCGAGGCGATTCGTGTCGCCGAGGCACCTTCCTTCGCGGTTGGTGTCCAGTGGCACGCCGAATACGACCCGCAGCGCAACCCCATCAATCGAGCCTTGTTCAAGGCGTTCGGCGCCGCATTGCTGGATCACCGGCGTACTCCGTGACATGTTCTAAAGGACTTGCAGAATCGCGATCATATTGCTGCGCGCAGGTGCGCCATGTTTCTGGTTCTGGCCTGTCGCCATTGCTGTAGTTTCGGGCGGTAGTGCTGGACGCCCAAAAGCCAATCGGCTTCCGCGTCACCTTCGTTCCTTCGAACCGGCTCGACCGGCGACGAAGGGGCTTTGAGCCGACGAGCCAGATGGACGTCGCCAGCAATACCGCCGGCCGTCGCGATTGGCAGCCGCAACAGCGCGGGAAATAGCCTTTCCAATGCGAACCGGAGGATTCTCACTTTGCAGTCAGTTGTTTCGCGCACGCCTCTCGCTGTCGTCACGCAACGTTTGTGGCTGGAATGGAAACGCTCTCCGGGGAGTTCGGCCTATCTGATCCCTTACGTCTTTCGCCTCCAGGCGGGAATCGAGCCCGCGCGACTGGAGCAGGCGATTCGCGGCGCGGTGGAAGCGTCCGAAGCCCTGCGATCGGTGGTCGAAGAGGTCGAGGGTCGTCCTTTTCAGACGGTTCGACCCACCCCCGAGCGACTTCTGGAGATTTCCGACAGTTGGGAGTGGGCAGTGACCCGGCCATTTGATCTGGCCGCCGGTCCGTTGTTCCGGTTCGTGCTGTGTGGTGACATTTTCGTGGTGAACGCCTCCCACGCCGTACTCGATGGCGAGGGCATCGAGATGTTCCTGGCGGATGTGGCTTGCCGCTACACCGGCGAGGACGTGGCGACGCCGGGCCCGGGGCCGGCGGCATGGACCGATCATGAAAAGGCCTATTTCGACAGCCCGCAACACGAACGGGACCTCGAGTACTGGGTGACCCAGATGGGCACGACGGACTTTCACATGGCCCTGCCCAGCCGTCGCTCGACATATGGCGGGGAGCCGGACGGTATCCATCATTTTTCACTGCCCACGCCCCGTCTCGGTATGAGCCCCTTCCTGGGGTTGATGGCCATTCTGGAGGCTTTGCTGTTTCGCTACACCGAGCAGGAGAACATCTCGGTGCTCTATCCGACGAACATCAGAGGACCGGCATTCGCCAAGTCCCTGGGCTCCTTCGTCAACACGTTGATCTCCACGGCTTCGTTTTCGCCGGAACTTACGTTCCGCCAACTGTGCGCGCAGGTGCGGGAGCAGCGCCGGGCATCGCGCGAGCATGCCGAGGTTCCCTTCCAGCAGGTCGTCAGGGCATTGCGCCTGAAGCGGCAGGTCGACTCGCTGGAATTGCCCAATGTCACCATGGCGATGTCGTCCTTTCATCCGCATTTCGCGCTGGGCGAGTCGGTGCCTCTGACGTCGGTCGACCATCAGAACGACCTGTTGTTCATGTTCCAGGAAGTAGGGAACCGTATCGAGGTTCGACTGCACTACCGGGCTTCCTTGTTCACGGAGACCTTCGCCCGTGAACTGAGTGACCATTTTGTCCTGCTGGCCGAACGGGCACAGACCCATCCCGACCAGGCGATTGCCACGCTTTCGCTGGCCACGCCGGAGGAAAAGCGCCGCATCGAGACCGAATGGACTCCCGCGCCGGCTCCCTTCGATAATCTGCAGCTGTTGCACGATGCCGTTGCCGACTGGGCCGAACGGACCCCCGAAGCGCCAGCTCTGCTGACGCGGGATCGGACGCTCAGCTATGGCGAGGTACAGGCATTGGCCAATCGTATCGCCCACTGCCTGCGCAGCAGGGGCGTCCGTCCCAACACGTTGGTGGCGGTTATGATGGAGAAGGGCTGGGAACAGGCGGTGGCCTGCCTGGGAATCCTGCAGAGTGGGGCGGGCTACCTGCCCATCAATGCCTCCTGGCCGGCCGAACGGATCGACAATGTCCTGAAGCAGGGTGAGGTCGAGTTTGTCCTGAGCCAGCAGCGGGTGCTCCAGCGGCTCGGGCGCGAGGGCCTGGCTGTCGACGTGCCGGAGGTGTGGACGAGTTATCCGGACAAGCGACTGGCTTCGGTGAACAGTCTCGACGACATCTGCTACGTCATTTTCACGTCCGGCTCGACCGGCCGGCCGAAGGGCGTGGTGCTGTCACATCGCGGAGTCATGAACACCCTGCGCGATTGCAACCAACACTATGGCGTGACGGAGTCCGATCGCGTCCTGCAATTGTCGGACCTCAGTTTCGACATTTCGGTCTATGACATATTCGGCATGCTGAGCGCCGGCGGGGCGGTCGTCATTCCCGACGAGGAGCGCCATCTGGAGCCACCGCACTGGATCGAGTTGGTACGACAGCACCACGTTACAATCTGGTTCAGCGTGCCGATGTACGCCGACATGTGGGTCCAGTCGGGCGAGGCGCTCCCCAGCCTGAGACTCTTCATGCTGGCCGGAGACAAGATCCCCTGCGAACTGCCCGGGCGCATTCGGGCACTGATGCCTTCGACGAGTATCTGGAGCCTGGGAGGGGCCACGGAGGCCTCGATCGTCTCGGTCTGGTACGAGATCGGAGAGGTCGATCCCAGCTGGAGCAGCATCCCCTATGGTCAGGCGATGACCAACCAGGAGATGTACGTTCTTGATGCCGGCCTCAATCACTGTCCGCCTTACATGCCAGGCCGAATCTTCATTGGCGGGGTCGGCGTGGCGTTGGGCTACTGGCGCGATCCGGAGAAGACGGCGGCGGCATTCATCACCCATCCGGAAACCGGCGCACGAATATACAACACGGGCGATCTCGGACGCTGGCTGTCTGACGGGCAGATGGAGTTCCTCGGACGCGCGGACTTCCAGGTGAAGGTAAACGGCTTTCGGGTGGAATTGGGTGAGATTGAAGGCGCCATTCTTACCTTGCCCGGCGTCACGACTGCGATCGTGGATGCCCTGGATCAACCCGGCGGCAACGGCAAGTTCCTGGTCGCCTATCTGATCCTGGAGGGCCAGCTCGACGCGGCGCGGATCCGTGCCGATCTCCAGGAGCGACTGCCTTATTACATGATTCCGCGCTTCTTCGTTCAGTTGGCAGAGATCCCGCTGTCGAGCAACGGCAAGCTCGACCGCAAGGCATTGCCCCGGCCGGACCTGGACCAGATCGCAGCCGACCATCCTTACGTGGCGCCCCGCACGGCGACGGAGGTCACTCTGGTCGACCTCTGGCAGACCCTTCTGAAGCACGAACCGATCGGCATCCACGATAACTTCTTTGCCCTCGGCGGTGACTCGCTGCAGACAATCCAGTTTGTCATGCAGGCCCGGGACGCTGGACTTCAGATCAGTGCCAACGCCGTGCAGAGCGCGCCCACCATCGCCGAGCTGGTCCAAAGGCTGGGGGGTGGCGTGGCATCCACGGAGAATGCCGCCACCGGGGAGGCGCCCCTTACGCCGATGCAGAGATACTTCCTCGGGTGGGCGCGCAACTGCCCGGATCACTTCAACGTTTCGGCGGCTTTCCGATGCGATCTCGACCCTGAGCGCCTGCGGTCCGCCCTGAAAAAGGTGGTGGACCATCACGATTCCTTGCGACTTCGGTTTGACGGAGATCGGCAACACTATGTCGAGGACGGACTCGAGATCCCGCTGGAGTACGCCAAAGTACCTTTGAAGAGACTAGCCGCGCAGATCAGCCGGCTGCAGACGACGCTGAATATCGCGCGTGGCCCGATCATGCGGGCAGGACTCTTCGCCACCGAGGACGGCCAGCGTCTCGTCCTGATCTGCCATCACCTTGTATGTGACGGTGTAGCCTGGGGTTTTCTTCTGGCGGACCTGCAGCGCGCCTATCAGGATTTGCCCCTGCCGAGTCCGGGCTGCACATTCAAAGCCTGGAGCGAGCGCCTCGTCGAATACGCGCGCAGTCCCGAGGCGGAAGCCCAGCTGCCTTTCTGGCTCGCCCAGGATGGTCCGTCCTTTCCGGCGGACAGCCTTGAGGAGGGGGCGCTTCAGAGCGATCTGGCGGTCCACGAGTTTGAAGTTCTTGAGGCGAATGCACCTCATCTTTATGAACGCGTCGCGGCGGCCCTGGTCGCAGCCAGTGGCCAGCCGGAACTCCTGGTGCACCTGGTCGGGCATGGTCGTGAAGGGCTCTTCGATGATGTCGACCCTACGCGTACCTGTGGTTGGTTCACCACCCATACGCCGCTTCTGCTGAGTGGAAGCCTGGGCGAGGTCACGGCTCAATTGCACTCCATGCCGCAGCATGGATTGGCCCATGGCGTCTTGCGCTATTATCATCCCCGCGGAAGCGAACTATCCGGTCAGGATCGCGTCAAGGTTCTCTACAATTTCCTGGGCGACGCCTGGGATGGCATCTTCCGTGGCCCCTTGTTGCATCGCCCCGAAGAGGAACTGCTGTGGCCGTCCAATCATTGCGCGGCCCAAAATCTGGCTGACTTTTGGCTCTACCTGCACGCTTACGTTTATGAGGGAGCCTTGCGGCTGCGTTTCGTCTATTCGACCAAGAATTTCCGCGCCAAGACCATCCACGCCCTCGAGGCCCGGATGCGAGAAAGCCTGCGTTCACAATTGTCCGAGACCGTATCGATCTCGCCATGATTGCGCTCTACCTGCTGATCCTGGTCGATTCCATCAGCGTTTCCGTTGTGATTCCATTGCTGGGGCCACTGCTGATCGACCCGGAGACCCAGGTTTTCCTGATCGGTTCGCCGTTGCCGTTGCGCAGCTTCGTGAGCGGCCTGCTGATGGCCGCTTACGTTTTTCCGATGCTCTACATGGCTCCGGTGTTGGGGCGTCTGTCCGACCAGGTGGGGCGCCGAAAGGTATTGCTGGGGTGTGGAGTCGGTGTGTTTCTGGGCAATCTCCTGGCGGGCGTGGCTATCGAGGAGCAAGCTCTTGCCGTGCTGATTTTCGCACGGCTGGTGGGGGGAGCGACTGCGGCGGCACAGCCCACAGCCCAGGCGGCCCTGGTGGATTTGGGCACGAACAAGGCCAGGCATCTAAGCTTCAGCTTGCTGTTTTCGTCCCTTGGCTTCGTGATCGGACCGGTCGTGGCCTCAAGTCTCTCATCTTATTCCCTAGCCGGCCCATTCTACTTTTGCGCGATTCTGACTGCGCTGGCGGTGGTTCTGCTGCTGCTGACTTACCGGGAAGCGCCGGCTCCCGGGCGACGGCTAAATTGGGGTGCCATTTCGATCTTCGAAGGTGTGAGCTGCTTTCGTGACGCTGCCGCCGATGGGGCGGTGCGCGGCATACTTGGGTGCTTTGTGTTGATGCAGGTGGCGTGGGGGAGCTTCTTCATATTTGTGTCGGTCTTCCTGATGGAAGGCCCGAGCCTCGACCTCAGTCTCCATCAGGTCGGCATCTTCATGTCGGTCATGGGGGTCGGGTTCTGTTTGGCCAACGGACTGGTTCAGCCATTTCTCGCCAGGTTTTTCCAGATGCGGACGCTGGCGGTTCTGGGGTTGGCACTCAACGCCGCCACCATGCTCGCGTGCCTGGTGATGGTTCGTCCGTACCAGGAGTATGTGATGGCACTGGTGGCGGGAATTACCGTCAATATTGCCTACCCCTCGATCGTCACCATGCTGTCCGATCGGGTGACGGGCGAACGGCAGGGTTGGATTCTGGGCATGGTCGGTTCGGCAGCGGCCATGGGATGGGGTGTCTCGTCGCTGCTTTCGGGTGCTCTCGGCGGGTTGGGACACGCGCTGCCTGTCGTGGCGGCGGCCGCATTGATGGGCATGGCGGCACTGGCGATGATGTCGGCTGGCTCCCGAGGGTCCGACGCGGCGAAAAGCGTTCCGCAGAAGCCGCTATGATCGAGTGCATGGGACTGCAAGGGCGGCCATGGCTCCCGCTGGAGGTCTATCCGTGAACGACCGTCCCGATCCTTCTGGACTGGATAAACTCCGGACGCGCATCCAGGGCTTGCGCGCCAAGACCATCGACAATGGATGCACCGAAAGCGAGGCGTTATCGGCCGCCACCAAGGTCGCCGAACTGCTCGACCGCTACGACCTTTCGTTGACTGACGTCGAGATCCGTGAGGCGCCGTGCGAGCGGCGCGAGTATGAGACGCAGCGCAAGAAGCGCATTCCGCTCGACGACTGCATCGGGAGCATTGCCGAATTCTGCGATTGTCGCGTTTGGCGTGAGAAGAATTCAGCCGACGAGACGAGGTATGTCTTCTTCGGTCTTCGCTCCGACATCGAAGTGGCACACTACCTGGCCGAACTGGTCGATGCGGCGGTCCGGTCCGAACTCGGCCGCTACAAGACGACCGCTGAATACCAGCGGTTCAGGCACCAGGAACGGCACACGGCGAATGCGTCCTTTGCGCTCGGCATGGTCGCCTCCATCGCCGACAAACTCGCGTCGATGAAGGCGGTGCGTGATGCGGTTAACAACAGCGCGGGGCGCGACCTCGTCGTTCTCAAGGCCGCTGTCGTGGATACTGAACTCGAAAAACTCGGTCTGACGCTGCGGACGGTCCGGCGGGCAAGCCGGATGGTGACGCCGACGGCCTACGAAGCCGGCGGGGTTGCGGGCGCGTCATTGCCCATAAGTCCAGCAATTAACCCGCGATCCCGAAGCTCATCTTGATCGCCACGATCAGGTTGGTCATCGCGATGCTGGCCAGGATCAGTCCGAACACGCGGCTCACGATCTCGACACCAGGTCGGCCGAGCACTCGGAAGATCGTTGTCGCCAGCGCGAACAGGACAAAGAGGATCACCAGACATAGAACAAGGATGCCTGTGGTCGTTGCCTGTTCAGCGATTGATCTGGTCTTGTTGTCGGTCAGCAGGACGACCGCAAGCATGGCGCCGGCGCCTCCGATGCCGGGCAGGGCCAGGGGATAGATCGCGCGCTCAAGCAGGCCAACGCCTTCCCCGACGTTCGCGGCTTCCTCCGTTACCTTGCCGAGAACCATCTTGAGGCCGAACAGCAGAAGTACGAGTGAGCCGGTCATCTGGAACGACGCCATCGGAATTTTCAGTGCTTCGAGCAAATACTGGCCGACGACGATGAAGAACAGCAGGGTCAGGAAGGCAACGCCCACGGCGTAAAAGGCGACGAGCAGAGATTCGCGCCGGGTGAGGCCGGCCGTAACGGCGATGAAGATGGGAAGTGTCGCGATCGGGTCGAGAATGACGAACAGGGTGGCGAACTCGTAGAGAAAGCCGCTCGGAAACGTGATCTCCAAGGAAACCTGCCCTTTCTGTCGACTGACCTTTCGATCTTGTGATAACCCGGCTATCGACCATAGGGAAAGCAAATGATTGAGCCGCCGCGTCCCGCCCGGATTTGGTATCAGAGCTTTGTCCATCCGACCGAACAGGCACCCTACATTGCCCGCCTGCAGCGCCTGCTCGACCAGGTGGCGGGGCAGGGCGTCCGCTTCGAGGTGCACAGCCTCGATCCTCCTGACCGTTTTTTCCACCCGCTGACGGAACTCCGCGGCGCCGTGCAAACCATCCGCCTGGCACTGGAGGCCGAACGTGCCGGCTACGATGGTTTCGTCATCGGCCATTTTCAGGAGCCCGGCCTGCTCGAGACCCGTGGTGCCGTAGACATTCCGGTCGTTGGCCTCGGCGAGGCCACGATTCTGGCGTCGCTGACGATGGGCCGCCGCATCGGCCTGGTGACCATCGATCCCGTCTTCATCGACTGGCATGAACGGCAGGTGAGGGCGCACGGCCTGGAGCAGCGCGTCGCAGGCGTGCGCGCGATCCATGCCGACCTCGCCTCCTTCATGCAGGCTTTCACCGATGACGCTGCCTACGCGGGTGTGCGCGCCGAATTCATCGAGCAGGTCCGCCCCTTGGTTACGGCAGGCGCCGAAGTGGTGATCCCGGCTGGCGGCCTGCCAATGCTGCTGTTCGCCCGTGAATGTCCGTTCGTTATCGACGGAGCCTTGGTCCTGAATGGTATCGTCACTGTAGCCAAGGCGGCGGAAATGGCGGTCTCCCTTCACCGCCTGACCGGGGCCGCGGTGAGCCGCCGTGGCACCTATGCCAAGGCGTCGACCGACTGCGTGAACGAGTTTCTCGGCTCGCGCTGGTGATGTGATACCCTGACCTGACGGCGATCCCCGTCACGATGGTCTGCAATGATCGATAAGCTAGAGTTCCTGATTGCCTTGGCGCGTGAACGGAATTTCGGTCGGGCTGCCGAGCAGTGCGGCGTGACCCAGCCGACTTTTTCTGCCGGCATCAAGCAGCTCGAAGACACGCTGGGAGTCATGCTGGTGCAGCGGACCTCGCGTTTCATCGGTTTTACGGCCGAAGGCGAGCGCGTGCTCGACTGGGCGCGCGGCATCGTGGCTGACAGCCGCGCCATGCGGCAGGAATTGCGGGCACTGAAGCATGGATTGGTCGGACGGCTGACACTGGCGGCGATCCCAACAGCGCTTGCCATGGTGTCGGCGCTCACAACGCCGTATCGCGCCAGGCACCCCAATGTGACCTTCACCATTCTCTCGCGGACATCGATGGACATCCTGTCGATGCTCGACAATCTCGAGGTCGATGCCGGGCTGACCTATCTCGACAACGAACCTCTTGGCCGCATGCGGTCCGTGCCGCTCTATCTCGAGCAGTACCGGCTTTTGACATCGGAGGCGAGCCTGCTCGGCGACCGGGGCAGTGTCACCTGGGCGGAAGTCGCGCAGGTGCCATTGTGCCTGCTGACGCCGAACATGCAGAACCGGCGCATCATCGACCAGCTTCTGCATGCCGCCGGCGGCCAGCAGGAGCCGACACTCGAATCCGATTCGATGATTGTCCTGTTCTCCCATGTTCGTACCGGCCGGTGGGCGAGTGTGATGCCGGCGCGGCTCGCCGATACGCTTGGCCTGACCGAACACTTGCGATCGATCCCGATTGTCGAACCGGAAGCGGTTCATGCCATAGGCCTCGTCATTC
Organism: uncultured Reyranella sp.; assembly: GCA_937915145.1. Lineage (GTDB taxonomy): Bacteria > Pseudomonadota > Alphaproteobacteria > Reyranellales > Reyranellaceae > Reyranella. The sequence goes on along the minus strand of CALDNT010000279.1, from coordinate 7,704 downwards.
CCGACCGAGAACCGATGTCGCCGCTGGCCGCAGCGCTGGTAGCAGAGGCGAAATTGCTAGCTAAATCAATGAATTAAAGTCGACGATAGGTTTGTTCTATCGCAATACGGGATAATCCCATTGAGCCAGACTCCGCAGGCGCAGACAGTGCGCCGGACAGCGCGGAGAGTTGCGGTGACAATGTGGAACGAAGCGCAGGGCCAGGAAATCATCCGCCGCCACGCCGGGCGCGAAGGCGCGTTGCTGCCCATCTTGCATGAGCTACAGGCGGCTTTCGGCTATGTCGCTGCCGAGTCGATCCCGGTTGTTGCAGACGCGCTCAATCTCAGCCGGGCCGAGGTCCACGGCGTGGTGAGCTTCTACCATGACTTTCGTGGCGAGCCGGCCGGTCGGCACATTCTGAAATTGTGCCGCGCCGAAGCCTGTCAGTCGATGGATGCCGGGAGCGTGGCGCAGGCAGTGCTCGATCGCTTCGAGGTGGCATGGGGCGGTACGACTGCCGACGGCAACCTCACCATCGAAGCGACCTACTGTCTCGGGCTTTGCTCCTGCGCCCCGGCGGCGATGCTCGATGGCCAGCCGATCGGCCGTCTCAGTGGGGCGGCCGTCGAGAATCTCGTGCGCGAGGTTGAACCGCGATGACGCGGATCTTCATCCCACAGGACGCCGGTGCGCGTGCAGTTGGTGCTGACCGTGTCGCCGATGCGCTGCGGGCCGAAGCCGCCCGGCGGGGCCGAGACGTGACGTTGGTCCGCACCGGCTCGCGAGGGCTGTTCTGGCTGGAGCCGATGATCGAGGTCGAAACGCCGGCCGGGCGTATTGCCTATGGCCCAGTGACGGCGGGCGATGCGGCCACGCTGTTCGAAGCCGGCCTCGAAGAGGGCGGTGCGCATCCTTTGCGCCTCGGCAAGCCGGACGACATTCCCTTCCTGAAGCAGCAGACACGCATCACCTTTGCGCGCTGTGGCATCGTCGATCCGACCTCGCTCGACGATTACCGTGCCCATGGTGGTTATCGCGGATTGTCGCGGGCTCTTCAGATCGGGCCGCCCGGCGTGATTGAAGCAGTAACGGCGTCCGGTCTGCGTGGCCGTGGCGGCGCCGGCTTTCCGACCGGCATCAAGTGGAAGACCGTCGCCGACACGGCGGCTGACCGGAAATTCATCGTTTGTAACGCCGACGAGGGCGACTCGGGAACCTATGCCGACCGGATGATCATGGAAGGCGATCCGTTTTCGGTGATCGAAGGCATGACGATCGCGGGCTACGCCGTTGGCGCCACCCGAGGCTACATCTACATCCGTTCGGAGTATCCCGACGCCATACGGGCGATGGAAAGAGCGATTGTCGTGGCAGTCAATCGGGGCTGTCTCGACGATTTCTGCCTCGAAGTACGGGTCGGCGCAGGCTCCTACGTCTGCGGCGAGGAGACAGCACTGCTCGAGAGCATCGAAGGTCGACGAGGCCAGGTGCGCGCCAAGCCGCCTCTGCCGGCGCACAAGGGCCTGTTTGGCCGCCCGACGGTGGTCAACAACCTGGTGACGCTGGCCACCGTGCCGGCGATCCTGGCCGATGGCGCCGAGCGCTATGCCGCGCTCGGCGTGGGCCGGTCGCGCGGCACGATGCCGATCCAGATCGCCGGCAACGTCCGGCATGGCGGTCTGTTCGAGGCACCCTTCGGCCTGACACTGGGCGAGATTGTCGATGGCATCGGTGGTGGTACGGCGAATGGTCGACCGGTCCGTGCGGTCCAGGTCGGTGGCCCGCTCGGCGCGTATTTCCCGCGCGCCCTGTTCGACACGCCGTTCGATTACGAGGCCTTTGCCGGTCGCGACGGGCTGATCGGCCATGGCGGCATCGTGGTGTTCGACGACAGCGTCGACATGGCCCGGCAGGCGCGCTTTGCGCTGGAATTCTGCGGCATTGAATCATGCGGCAAGTGCACGCCCTGCCGCATAGGTTCGGTCCGCGGCGTGGAGACGATCGACCGCATCATCGCGGGAGATCGCCGCGACGCCAACCTCGCGCTCGTCGAAGATCTCTGCCAGACACTGAAGTTCGGCTCGCTCTGCGCGCTGGGCGGCTTCACGCCTTATCCAGTCATGAGCGCGATTACGCATTTCCCCGAGGATTTCGGCCGGACGAGACTTCCGGCGGCCGCGGCGTAGCGAGGAACGGCCATGTCACTCATCCACGAGATCGACTACGGCACACCGCCCAGTGCGGCTGCGGAAACGGTCAGCCTGACGATCGACGGCAACCGGGTGGCAGTTCCGGTCGGCACCTCGATCATGCGCGCCGCCATGGATGCCGGCATTCAGGTACCGAAGCTTTGTGCCACCGATTCGGTCGATGCTTTCGGCTCATGCCGGCTGTGCCTGGTCGAGATCGCCGGCCGGCCGGGGACGCCCGCGTCGTGCACGACGCCGGTTGCCGCCGGCATGGTCGTGTCGACCCAGACCGAACGTCTGAAGCAGGTCCGCAAGGGCGTGATGGAACTCTACATTTCCGACCATCCGCTGGACTGCCTCACGTGTGCGGCCAACGGCGATTGCGAGTTGCAGGACATGGCCGGCGCCGTCGGCTTGCGCGACGTACGCTACGGCTATCAGGGCGAGAATCATCTGACGGCGGCGAAGGACGAGTCCAACCCGTACTTCACCTTCGATCCCGCCAAATGCATCGTTTGCTCGCGCTGCGTGCGTGCCTGCGAGGAAGTGCAGGGCACCTTTGCGCTCACGATCCAGGGGCGCGGCTTTGAGTCGAAAGTCTCGGCTGGCATGGCGGAGACTTTCATCGAGTCCGAATGCGTGTCCTGCGGCGCCTGCGTGCAGGCCTGCCCAACCGCTACCTTGATGGAGAAATCGGTCATCGAGATCGGCCAGCCCGAGCACTCGGTGGTCACGACCTGCGCCTATTGCGGTATCGGCTGCAACTTCAAGGCCGAGATGCGCGGCGAGGAATTGGTCCGCATGGTGCCGTTCAAGGATGGCCAGGCCAATGATGGGCACTCCTGCGTAAAAGGCCGCTTCGCCTGGGGCTATGCCAACCACCGCGAGCGCATACTCAATCCGATGATCCGTGATCGCATCGACCAGCCGTGGCGGGAGGTCAGCTGGTCGGAGGCGATCGGACGGGTGGCATCGGAGTTCAAGCGCCTTCAGGGCGCTCATGGCGTGCGCGCCATCGGCGCCATCAGTTCGTCGCGTTGCAGCAACGAGGAAACCTACCTCGTCCAGAAGCTGGTGCGCGGCGGCTTTGGCAACAACAACATCGATACCTGCGCCCGGGTCTGCCATTCGCCGACCGGCTATGGCCTCAAGGCGACCTTCGGTACCTCGGCCGGGACCCAGGACTTTGCCTCGGTCGAGCACTCAGACGTGGTGATCGTGATCGGCGCCAATCCGACCGATGCCCATCCGGTGTTCGCGTCGCGGCTCAAGAAGCGGCTGCGCCAGGGCGCCCGGCTGATCGTGATCGATCCGCGCCGCATCGACCTGGTGCGGACACCGCATGTCGAGGCGGCCTACCATCTTGCGTTGCGGCCCGGCACCAATGCCGCGATCCTGAACGCGCTCGCCCACACGATCGTGACCGAGGGGCTGGTAAACGAAGCGTTCATCCGTGAGCGTTGTGACAGTTCGGCGTTCGAGCACTGGGCGAGCTTCGTCTCTGAACCACAGAACAGCCCGGAGGCAGTGGGGCTGATTTCCGGTGTGCCGCCCGAAGCGATCCGCGCCGCCGCCCGGCTTTTCGCCACGGGAGGCAACGGGGCGATCTACTATGGACTGGGTGTCACCGAGCATAGCCAGGGCACCACGGCGGTGATGGCGATCGCCAATCTTGCGATGGTCACCGGCAATCTCGGCCGTCCCGGAGTGGGCGTAAATCCGCTGCGCGGCCAGAACAACGTCCAGGGCTCTTGCGACATGGGCTCATTCCCCCATGAGCTTCCTGGCTATCGTCATGTCTCCGACGATGGCGTGCGCTCGACATTCGAGGCCTTCTGGGGGCGGCCGCTCGACGCCGAGCCCGGCCTGCGGATCGGCAATATGTTCGACGCCGCCCTCGATGGCAGTTTCAGCGGCCTCTACGTGCAGGGTGAGGACATACTGCAGTCCGACCCCAATACCCATCATGTGGCGGCGGCATTGGCGGCGATGGAGTGCGTGGTCGTCCAGGACCTGTTTCTGAACGAGACATCGGCCTATGCCCACGTCTTCCTGCCGGGCTCAACGTTCCTCGAAAAGGACGGCACCTTCACCAACGCCGAGCGTCGCATCAACCGTGTGCGTCGCGTGATGGCGCCGCGCAACGGCATGGCGGACTGGGAGATCACGCTCGCCATCGGCAGGGCGATGGGTTTCGAGATGCCGTATGGCCATCCTTCGGAAGTGATGGACGAGATCGCGCGACTGACTCCCACCTTTGCTGGTGTTTCGTATGAACTTCTCGATAAGGTCGGGTCGGTCCAGTGGCCGTGTAATACTGCGGCACCGCTCGGCACGCCGGTGATGCATACCGACAGTTTTGTCCGTGGCAAAGGCAACTTCATTATCACCGAGTATGTCCCGACCGACGAGAAGGTCGGGCCGCGCTTTCCATTGCTGCTGACCACCGGGCGCATCCTGACGCAGTACAATGTCGGCGCCCAGACGCGCCGTACCGCCAACCTGGCGTGGCACGACCAGGACGTTCTGGAGATCCATCCGCACGATGCCGAGCAGCGCGGCGTGCGCGACGGCGACTGGGTGAGGCTGGACAGCCGCACCGGGGCCACGAGCCTGCGGGCCCGCGTCACCGACCGCGTAGCGCCGGGCGTCGTGTACACGACCTTCCATCATCCGACGACGCAGACGAATGTCGTGACCACCGATTACTCCGACTGGGCAACCAACTGTCCTGAATACAAGGTAACCGCGGTCCAGGTCGCACCGTCGAATGGACCGACCGCCTGGCAGCGCGACTATGGCGACCATGCCGACAGGGGACGGCGAATCTCCAAGGTCGCGGCGGAGTAACGCCCCATGGATGCCGCCAAGCTGGTCATGATGGCCAACCAGATCGGGCGGTTCTTCGCCGGCCAGCGCGGCACCGATCCGGTAGTCGGGATCGCCGATCACCTCGAGAAGTTCTGGGAGCCGCGCATGCGTGCGGCGATCATCGCGCATCTTGCGGCGGGCGGAACCGGTCTCGACGGCCCGGTCCGCGATGCCGTCGGACGCCTTGATGGCATGCGCACGGGAAGGTTGGGGGCGGGATTGAAGAATTGAGCCGTTTGTCCTTCACCTCTACGGTGCGGCGTGGGTGAGGGGCATTTTATGACGGCGGCAAGTACACGGCGGACCATCGCGGTCGGCGCCATCGGCAATGTGCTGGAGTGGTACGACTTCGCGATCTACGGTTACTTCGCTGCCTCCATCGGTCGCGCTTTCTTCCCGCGGGAGGATCCGGTGGCGCAGGTTCTCGCGGCCTTCGGGATCTTTGCGGTTGGCTTCCTCATGCGCCCGGTCGGCGGTGCGGTGATCGGATATCTCGGCGACAGATTCGGCCGCCGGTCGGCGCTCTCCTTCTCGGTCGCTGCCATGGCGGTTCCGACGTTCCTGGTCGGGGTGCTGCCGGACTACCATGTGCTCGGCGTGGCCGCGCCGATCCTGTTGACCGTACTGCGCATGGTGCAGGGGCTGTCGGTCGGCGGCGAATACACCACGTCTATCGTCTTTATGGTCGAGCGGGCATCGCCCGGCAGGCGCGGCATCATCGGTGCAATGGCTTGTTGCGGCGCGGTCGGCGGCATTCTGCTTGGCTCGGCGAGCGGTGCTCTGCTGGCATCGGTCCTGTCGGCTGAAGCACTGGAGGCCTGGGGTTGGCGGATTCCGTTTCTCGCCGGGCTCGTGGTGGGCCTGGCGGGCTTCATCCTGCGCCGCCACGTCCAGGAGGCGCCAAAAGCAGACAAGGTGGCAAGCTCGCCGCTGCTCGAAACGGTGCGCAATCACGGCCCGCTGCTGGCGCGGCTTGCAGCACTGTCGGTCTTCAACTCGGTCGGCTTCTACCTGATATTCGTCTACATCGTGAGCTGGCTGCAGTCCGTCGACAAGATTTCGCCGGCGCATGCGCTCGAAATCAACTCGGTGAGCATGTTGGTCCTGCTGCCGGTGATGATCGGCATGGGCTGGGCCGCGGATCGCTTCGGTCGCAAGCCGATCCTGCTGGGCGCGACCGCACTCGGGTTTGTCGGCGCCCTGCCGTTTTTCTGGTTGATGCATCACGCCGAACCGGGCATCGCGCTTCTCGGCCAGATTGGCTTCGTCATGGCCGTCGGTACGTTCGTCGGAACCCAGCCGGCGATCATGGTCGAGGCAACGCCGCTGGCCGTGCGTTGTACGGCGATCGCCCTCGGCTACAACGTTACCCTCGGCGTGATCGGCGGCCTCAGCCCGCTCGTCGCCACCTGGTTGGTCAGTCGCACAGAGAACGACTACAGCCCAGCGTTCATGATCATGGTGGCGGCGGCCATTTCCTTCCTGGCCGTCACGCGCTTCAAGGAGACCTACAAGGCATCGCTCGAAATGGCCTAGGCACAGGCAATCGGCCGTGGCCGCCCGCCGTCATCGACCGCGACGAAGGTGAAGACCGCGTCGGTAACCTTTACCCTGTCGCCCTGGCCTTGCCGCATCGCCCAGACCTCGATCGAGAGTGTTACCGAGGAGCGGCCCGTTCGCAGCATCTCCGTGTAGCAGCAGACGACGTCTCCCACCTTCACGGGTTCGCGAAACACGATGCGGTCCACGGCCACGGTGACCACGCGGCCGTGGGCGATCGTTGTGGCCGACATCTTCCCTGCCATATCCATCAGCGACATGATCCAGCCGCCGAAGATATCGCCTTTGGGATTCGTATCGGTCGGCATGGCCAGGACGCGCGACGCGAGATCCCCGCGTGGGCTTGGCTGCTCTTCCATCGCACAACCGGAGTCGGGCATGAGTCCCTCTGCGCACGGCGCGGACAGGCAGACGTCCTCCATAAACGTCGCCATGCTGCAACGCACATTCGATAGTTAGCCGGTAAATATGGCGATTCAAGGGAAAATGCTGCATTGCACAAACTGAGGCAAAATGCCCACCTCAGTGCCCGCGCGCTGGTCAACCGGCAGGCCGTGCAATGCCTTGTCGTCGCCTACAAAAGTTCGGGCACCACCCAGAGTGCCGGCTCGCCGCGCGCCACCCGCTGAATGTTGTCGAAGCCGTTGCGCAACCGCGTGACGTTGCTCTCGAAGGTCGGGCCCGCGAGATGGGCGGTCAGGACAACGTTGTCGAGCTTGAGCAGCGGATTGTTGGGCGGTGTCGGCTCCTCGTCGAACACGTCGAGGCCGGCCCCGAACAGTTTTCCGGCCGACAACGCGGCAGTCATCGCCACTTCATCGATCACCGGCCCGCGCGACGTGTTCACGATGATCGCCGATTGCTTCATCACGGCCAGTTCTTCGGCGCCGATCAAATGTCGGGTCGATGCATTCAGCGGCACGTGCAGCGACAGGATGTCGGAGTGACGCAGGATTTCGGGCAGCAGGCGGAAGCGCACGCCGAGCGCGTCCTCTTCTTCCTCCTTGAGTCTGGCGATGTCGTAGTAGTGCACGGCCATGCCGAACGCCAGGGCCAGGCGGGCGACCTTCTTGCCGATGGTGCCGAGCCCGATGATGCCCAG
>CALDNT010000278.1 GCA_937915145.1 uncultured Reyranella sp. | reverse complement strand
CTGCGCGCCAGGAACGCCGACGCCGACGTGATCGTGCTCCATCTTCACGCGGCTTCAACCGTTCTCGCAATACGTCAGGCGCGACAGCTCCTGCCCGGCCTGCCGATCGTGGCCGGCTCGGCCATGCACCAGCCGGCGACAGCGGCGCTACTCGAACCTGCCGAACTAAAGGGCGTATGCGCCGAGACCGCGGCCTCGCCGATCTCCGCCGCTAACGGCCCGATGCGGGCCTTCCTCGACAGCTATCGTTCCGCTTACAAGAGCGAACCCGATGCGTTTGCCGCGGCACAGTTCGATGCGGTTGGCATGCTGGGCAAGGTGATCGCCGAGCAGCGCGCGGCGGGCCGGCCCGTCACGCCGCAGGCGGTGCGAGACCGGCTCGCCACGGAGAGCTACCAGGGCGTCGTCACGACCTACAAGTCGGACGGCAAGGGCAACATGGCACACGAAGCCGAGATCGTTTGCTACGACGGCACCGACCGTATCCCCAAACGCGCCCAGCGCTATACGATTCCCTAAACCGCTTCCGGCGACCCCGGATCGAAGGAGAGGCCGATCATCCTCTTCCGCAGCCTCCGTGCCGCACGCTCATGTGTTGCCGGAAATCCGGAGAATGGCATCGATCACAGCGTCGACCGGTCCGCCGAGCAACCAACCCAGGACATTCATGTTGATGCCGAGTTGTGTACCCACCATCGGCAACAGAAAAATAAGCCCGATAATGATCAACATGCCGTAGCCCTCCAACCGGGCGAGCGGCCGGGCGAACACATCGGGCAGCAGGCCGACAGCTACCCGACCGCCATCGAGAGGCGGCAGCGGGATCATGTTGAAGACCGCCAGGACCACGTTGATGACAATCGCGTTCCTGAGATTCTGCAGAACCCATTCGTGGGTCCCGGCCGGCAGAAGCGCTACGCCATGCACCAGCAGTGCCGCGATGGTCGCTAGCGCGAGGTTCGTGGCGGGCCCGGCTGCAGCGACCCACACCATGTCACGACGCGGGTTACGCAGGGCGGCAAACCTGACCGGTACTGGCTTGGCGTAGCCAAAAAGAAAGGGTGAGTGAAGGAAAAGCAGAAGCGCGGGCAACAGGACCGTGCCGAATGGATCGATGTGCTTCAGGGGATTGAAGCTCACGCGGCCAAGGCGCCAGGCAGTGTCGTCCCCAAATCGATGGGCAACGAAGCCGTGGGCCGCCTCGTGCAGGGTAATCGCCAGGAGGACGGGCACCACCCATGTGGACGCGGTGAAAATCGTGTCGACAAGCTGTTGATCCATCGTTTTTCCCTACACCATGGGCGGTCGCCTGTCCGGGTCTTGTCGGCTATAATAGGCAAGCAAAACGAATGAGATCGACATGGCAGAAAAGACCTGGGAGATCAGCGGGCAGTACATGGAGAGTTGCAACTGCGACTATCTGTGTCCCTGCATCTTCACAAACCCGCAAGCGCCGGCCACGCACGAGAACTGCATTGCGCTGATGGTCTACCGCATCGACCGCGGGCACCATGGCGACGTCTCCCTCGACAGCCTGAAGTTCGCCCTGGTCATCCGGTCCAAGCCGGTGATGTCCGACGGAGATTGGGTATTCGGCTGCGTTGTCGACGAAGCGGCGAACGAAGCGCAACGTAAAGCCCTGGCCGGTATCGTGAGCGGTGAAGCCGGTGGGCCACCGCAGATGATCCGGGACAACCTGGTAAGCGATTTCCGTGGCGTCGAGTTCCGCCCGATCGACTTCAAGGCCGACGGCCTCCGCCGCACAGCGGAAATCCCCGGCATCCTTGCCTTCGAAATCGAAGGCGTGGCTTCGCGCAATCGCTCGGGCGAGCCTTTCTACATCGACAACACTGCCCATCCGGCCAACCGCCGGCTCGCTCTTGCCCGTGCCAGCAAGACCAAGGTGCAGGGTTTCGGGCTCGGCCTCAGCATGTTGGGCAAGGGCAACAACGGGCACTTCGCGCCTTTTGCCTGGGCGGCTTGACCGCATCCGGTGACCCAGTCCGGCTCGCCTCCGGCTTCGCCGCTGCTGGAATTGTTGCTCCGTCAGCGCATCGCGATCGTTGCAGCACTTTCCGGCCTCGTCGCGATTTCCTGGTTCTACCTGTTCGTCATGGCGGCCGATATGTCGGCAATGGCCGACATGGCCATGCCGATGCACACCGAACCGAGAAGCGCGATCGATTTCGTCCTGCTGCTGGCGATGTGGTGTGTCATGATGATCGGCATGATGTTGCCGAGCGCGGCACCGATGATCCTGACCTTCGCCACGATCAGCCGGCGTCGGCGCGCCCGTTCGCAGCCCTATGCGCCGACGGCCCTGTTCGCGGCCGGCTATCTCCTGGCATGGGGCGGCTTCAGTGTGTCGGCAACCCTGGCGCAATGGAGCCTGGAAAGGGTCGCTCTGCTTTCGCCGTTGAACATGGCGACGACCAGTCCGTTACTGGGCGGTCTGCTGTTCATCACAGCAGGACTCTACCAGCTGACGCCACTCAAGCAGGCCTGCCTGCGCCTCTGCCGTTCTCCTTTCGATTTCGTCGTCAATCACTGGCGAGACGGCGCCGGTGGCGCCCTGCGCATGGGATTTGCCCACGGCCTCTACTGCCTCGGCTGCTGCTGGATCCTGATGCTGCTGTTGTTCGTCGGCGGCGTCATGAACCTGACCTGGGTCGCCCTGCTTACTGCCGTGGTACTGGTCGAAAAGCTGTTCCCATCCGGCCGGTGGTTCGGCCTGGCCGGCGGCATGTTACTGGCAGCCTATGGTGTCATCCTTCTTGTTCTGGGTTAACCCCGCACCACTTCACGCCGAATGGGGCTGCGTGCCCTCGGGCAACCCGTGCCAATCAGGTCGAGCGAGACCGAGGCTACCTACCCGCTGTTGCGCAGGCCGGCGGCAATTCCGTTGATGCTGAGGTGAATGCCTTGCACGACACTCGATCCTGCGTCTCCTGCGCGATGGCGTTTGAGCAACTCGATTTGCACGTGATTGAGCGGATCGATGTAGGGAAAGCGGTTGCGAATCGAGCGCGCCAGCAGCGGATTTCCCTCGAGCAACGTCTTATGCCGCGTCACCGCGCATACTGCGTCGATCGAGGCCTGCCACTCCCGACGCAGGCGCGCAAAGATCGACTCGCGCAGCTTCACATCTACTACCAGTTCGGCGTAGCGCGAGGCGATGGCGATGTCGCTCTTGGACAACACCATGCCCATGTTCGACAGCATGGTCCGAAAGAACGGCCAGCCATCATGCATCGCCTGCAATGTCGCGATTCCGTCGGTGGAATGCGCCCTGCTCCAGGCCTCGACCGCCGCCCCGAAGCCATACCAGCCGGGCAGCATCAGCCGGCATTGCGCCCAGCTGAATACCCAGGGGATGGCGCGCAGATCTTCGATCCGCGGATCGCTCGATCGCGATGCCGGGCGGCTGCCGATGTTGAGGCTGGAAATCTCCTGCAGCACCGTGGATTCGCGGAAATACCGGTCGAAACCCTCGGTCTCATAGACCAGGTCGCGATAGGCACGGTACGCATGAGTCGACAATTCCTCCATCACGGCGAGGTACTCGGCGGGCGGCGGGGGCCGATCCGCCTCCAGCAAGGTCGCCTCCAATGTGGCCGCCGCCAGGGTTTCGAGATTGCGCCGGCCGACCTCAGCGTTGGAGTACTTGCCTGCGATCACTTCGCCCTGTTCGGTAACTCTGATGGAGCCCTGCAGCGCACCAGGCGGCTGCGCCAGGATCGCCTCGTAGCTCGGCCCACCGCCACGGCCGACAGTGCCGCCGCGGCCATGGAACAGGCGAAGGCCTACGTCGTGGCGCCGGAAGGTATCGACCAGTATCAGCTCGGCCTTGTAGAGCTCCCAGGTCGAGGTCAGGTAGCCGCCGTCCTTGTTGCTGTCTGAATAGCCCAGCATCACTTCCTGGGCCCCGCCGCGCGAGGCGAGCAACCGACGATACGTCGGCAGGGCGAACAGATCGTCCATGATCCCGCCACAACGCTGCAGATCGCCAATTGTCTCGAACAACGGCACGATGTTGACCTCCAGCCGACCCTCGCGCGGATCGAGCAGCCCGACTTCCTTGAGCAGCACGGCCACTTCCAAAATGTCGGAGACGCTGTCGGCCTTGGAAATCACGTAGTTTGGCATGGCGGCACGCCCGTAGCGCCGATGGGCATCGGCCGCGACGTCCAGCATCGCCAGCTCGCCGGCGGTTTCATCGCCATACGAGAGATGCCGCGACACCAGCGGCCGGCTGTTGCTCAACTCCCCGATCAACAGCGCCACGCGCGCTTCTTCGGACAGCGTCCCGTAGTCGACTCCGCTTCCGGCCGCGACCAGGAGCTCGGACACGACCCGCGCATGGACATCTGAGTTCTGTCGTAGATCCAGCGACGCAAGGTGAAATCCGAAAACGTCGACCGCCCGTCGCAGCGACCGCAGACGCCCGCGCGCCAGACTTGCCGACCCGTTGGCCACCAGCGACTCGTGGAGCGTATCCAGATCCGCTTTCAACTCACCTGCGGCTTCGTATGCCGGCGCCGGCCCGACCGGCGGATACGGCGGCTCCAACCCGCCGAACGACACGGCCGTGGCGGATAATCTCGCATAGATGCCCGAGATGGCCCGCCGATAAGGTTCATCCCGGCGCTCCGGCGCGTGGTCCGGCGAGCGGTCCGCCAAGCGGCGCAGAGCCTCCGAGACATGCACCAGGCGATCGTCCAGCGACAACTCGGCGCCCAGATGATTGAGTTCCTCAAGATGGGAGCGGAGCGCCCGTTGGCTTTGCATCGTGAGCGCCTCACGCGATACGTCGGCCGTGACGTAGGGATTGCCGTCGCGGTCGCCACCGATCCAGCTTCCCATGCGAAGAAACGACGGCACGTCGAGATCCCGCCACGCCGGATCGGTGGCGCTGAGCTGGTCCTCGAGCGCAGCGTAAAATCCCGGCAGCGCGCGCAGGAACGTGTGGTCGTAGTAGGCGAGGCTGTTGGCGACCTCGTCGATGACGCGCAGACGCGCATCGCGAAGGATGCTGGTCTGCCAGAGCGTGAGCACGGCGCGGCGCAACGCCTTGCGGTTGGCAGCCAACTCCTCCGGTGTGAACTGGATGCGGTCCCGTTCATCCAGCAGTCGGGCAATTTCCATCTCGCGGTCGATCGAGCTTTTGCGTCGGACCTCGGTTGGATGAGCCGTCAGAACGGCGCTGCACAAAGCGTTTGCAAAGAACGCCTGCAAATGAGCACGGGAAATGCCGGCGCGCCGGGCGCGCTCGAGTGCATACGCGATCGTGCCTTGTCGCGGTGCCGCTTTGGCAATGGCATAGGCGCGGGTGCGGCGGATATGGTGCTGGTCCTCGGCAATGTTCGCCAGGTGCGAGAAGTAGCCGAAGGCTCGGATTATCCGGATAGCCTGATCCGTCGGCAGTCCGCTCATCGTCGTCTGCAGTTCCTGCCGGGCGGACTCGTCGGCGTCGCGATGGAAATGGACGGCGGTACGGCGGATCTGTTCAACCAGTTCGAAAACCCGCTCGCCTTCCTGGGCGCGCACCGTGTCGCCGAGGATGCGCCCGAGCAATCTGATGTCGTAGCGTAACGGTGCGTCTTTCTCGGGCACTTCGGTTTCGTTCGAGAGTTCCATGGGCATCACCTCCCCTTACGGTCCGCCGGTACGCGTGCGCGGCCACAACTGAACGGGCGCAAGACTTCCCGGCCAGCCCGGTTCGATCTCTTTGTCGTCCGCCCGCTAGATATGAATCGCCTCGCCCAGCGCCCGGAGGCTGGCTTCATGAAAGGCCTCGCCCAACGTGGGATGGGCATGAATAGTGCCGCCGATGTCCTCCAACCGTGCCCCCATCTCCAAAGCCAGCCCGAATTCTCCGGCGAATTCCGAGACACCTCCGCCGACGGCGGCGATGCCCATGACCAGATGATTGTCGGCTCGCGCGGTCACGCGCACGAAACCGTCCTCGTCCCCCAGCGTCAGCGCCCGGCCGTTGGCCTGGAACGGGAAAGTGCCGACAACGACCTCATGGCCAGTGGCGCGTGCGGCTTCGGGCGAGAGCCCGACGGTGACGATTTCGGGATCGGTAAAACAGACTGCCGGGATCACCGCACCGTCGAACACCCGGCGATGGCCGGCAACCAGTTCGGCCACCACCGCGCCCTGGGCCATGGCGCGGTGCGCCAGCATCGGCTCGCCGGTAAGGTCGCCGACCGCCCAGACGTTGCGCATCGACGTCGCACAGCGTTCGTCAATCTGCACAAAGGTGCCGTTCATGGTGAGGTCGAGCCGCTCGAGACCAAAGCCCGCGACGCGGGCGCGCCGCCCAACGGCGACGAGCACCTTGTCGGCCGCAACGCTCCGCTCCGCTCCGCCGGCCGGCTGGACCCGCAGGGCGCCGCCTGCCTCGGAAAGACCGACCGCCCGCGCGCTGGTCAATACTTCTACCCCAAGCGCGCGCAGGCGCCGCGCCACCGGCCGGACGAGCTCGGTATCGTAGGCGGGTAAGATGCGGCCCTCCGCTTCGATCATCGTGACCTTGGCACCGAGCTTGGCGAAGGCCGTCCCGAGTTCGAGGCCGATATAACCGGCGCCGACCACGGCCAGCCGTCCTGGCACCGACGCCAGCGACAGGGCTTCGGTGGAGGAAATGACGCGGCCACCGAACGGCAGCGCCGCCACCGCCGCAGGCTCCGAGCCGGTTGCGAGCACGACATGCTCGGCCCTCACCGTCTGCGGACCGGTGTCGGTCTCGACCCGGCAGGTCTTGCCGTCGAGCAACTCGGCGCGGCCGTGAAGGATCTTGACCTTGTGCCGCTTCAGCAGGGCGGCGACCCCGCCGGTGAGGCGGCCGACGATCCCGTCCTTCCATTCGATCGTCCGCACGAAATCGAGGGTCGGGCGCTCGACGCGCAGGCCGAACGGCGCCGACTTCGCCTGCTCGGTTGCGCGTTCGTAGGCGTCGGCGGCGTGAATGAGAGCCTTCGACGGAATACAGCCGACGTTGAGGCAGGTCCCGCCCAGTCCACCCTCGGGGCCATCCTGCTCGACCAGCACGACGTCGAGGCCGAGCTGACCGGCGCGTATGGCGCAGACGTAGCCGCCGGGCCCACCGCCCACGATCAGTACTTTGGCGGAAATCTCGGCCATCTCATTCCTCTATGAAAATCGTTGCCGGCGCTTCGAGCAGGCTTTTGATGCGCTGGATGAAGCGCGCTGCGACGTAGCCGTCGATGACGCGGTGATCGAAGGACGACGAAAGATTCATCATGGTGCGGGGCACGAACTGCGCACCCTGCCAGACCGGGCGCACCGCCTGCTTGTTGACGCCCAGGATCGCCACCTCCGGTCGATTGATCACCGGCGTGCTCACGATGCCGCCCAGCGCCCCCAGGCTGGTGATGGTGATGGTCGATCCCGACAGCTCGGCGCGGGTCGCCGTGCCGTCGCGCGCCGCAGCGGCCAGACGCAACACTTCTGCCGCGCAGTCCCACAGGCCGCGCGCCTCGCAATGGCGCACCACCGGCACCATGAGGCCCGACGGTGTCTGCGTCGCAATACCGACATGGACGCCGCCGTGGCGCTCCAGCGTCTCGGCCTCATCGTCGTAGAGTGCATTCATTTCGGGAAAATCGGCGATCGCCTTCACCAGCGCCCGCATCAGAAACGGCATCAGCGTGAGCCGCGGCCGGTCCTGGCGCTTTTCGGCGTTGAGGGTGGCGCGCAGTTCTTCCACCGCGGTGACGTCGACCTCCTCGACATAGGCGAAATGCGCGGCCCGGCGTTTGGACTCCGCCATCTTCTGGGCGATGCGCCGGCGCAGGCCGATGATCTTGACCGTCTCGACCCCGGTATTGGCCGCCTTGGCAGCGGGGATTCCCGGCATCGCTCCGCCGCGTAAAAAGGCGTCGAGATCGTCGTGGCCGATGCGTCCGGCCGGTCCGCTGCCACGCACCTGGCGTAGATCGACTCCGGCATCGCGGGCGCGCCGCCGCACCGCAGGAGAGGCCAAGGGTTTTTCGCCCGGTGCGCGCGGCGGCCCGGACGTCACGCGCGCTGGTGTGGGGACAACAGGCGCAACGGGTGCGGTGGGAGCAGCGGACTCGGCCGCCGGGGCCTTGGCCGGCGCGGACGGCTGCTCGGCGGGTGCGGGAGTTGCTTCCCGCGGCGCAGCGGCCACTTCTTCGCTGCCTTCGCCCGCGACTTCGAGACGAACCAGCTCGGCGCCGACCGCGAGGACGCCGCCAACCTCGGTGCCCAACGCCACGACGGTGCCGGCGACCGGCGAGGGGATTTCCACCGTCGCCTTGTCGGTCATGACGGCGGCCAGGATCTGGTCCTCCAGCACCGACTGGCCGACCGTGACGTGCCATTCGACCAGTTCGGCTTCGGCCACACCTTCGCCGACGTCGGGAAGCTTGATGATACGGATGCCCATCTCAGCCCTCCATCACGGCCTTGAGGGCGCGCCCGACGCGGGCTGGGCCGGGGAAATAGTCCCACTCCTGGGCGTGCGGATAGGGCGTGTCCCAGCCAGTGACACGCTCGATCGGGGCCTCGAGATGGTAGAAGCAGTTCTCCTGGACGAGCGCACTCAGTTCAGCGCCGAAGCCCGAGGTCAGCGTCGCCTCGTGCACGATGACGCAGCGCCCGGTCTTGGCCACCGACGCCGCGATGGTGTCGAGGTCGTAGGGCAGCAACGTGCGCAGGTCGATGATCTCGGCGTCGATGCCGGTCTCGGCAGCGGCGGCCTCGGCCACGAACACCATGGTGCCATAGGCCAGCACCGTAACGGCCGAACCTTCGCGGCGGATCGCGGCCTTGCCCAGCGGCACCGTGTAGTGGCCGTCCGGCACCTCGCCCTGGGCATGCTTGGCCCACGGCGTCACCGGCCGGTCGTGATGGCCATCGAACGGACCGTTGTAGAGTCGCTTGGGCTCGAGAAAGATCACCGGGTCGTTGTCCTCGATCGCCGCGATCAGCAGACCTTTGGCATCGTAGGGATTGGAGGGCACGACTGTCTTGAGGCCGGCCACGTGCGTGAACAGCGCCTCAGGGCTCTGGCTGTGGGTCTGACCGCCGAAAATGCCGCCGCCGGTCGGCATGCGTACCACCATCGGTACGGTGAACTGCCCGTTCGAGCGGTAGCGCAGCCGCGCCGCCTCCGAAACGATCTGGTCGTAGGCCGGATACATATAGTCGGCGAACTGAATTTCGACGCAGGGCCGGAGCCCGTAGGCCGCCATGCCGACCGCCGCACCGACGATGCCCAGCTCGCTGATCGGCGCGTCGAAGCAGCGGCTGGAACCGAACTTCTGCTGCAGACCCTGGGTGCAGCGGAAGACGCCGCCGAAATAGCCGACGTCCTCGCCGAACACGACGACATTGTCGTCGCGCTGCATGGCGACATCCATCGCGTCGCGGATCGCCTCGACCATGGTCTTGCGCGGCATCGCTCAGATCCCCGCCTGCTGGCGCTGGCGGCGCAGATGCGGCGGCATCTTCTCCTGAACGCCCTCGAACATGTCGCGGGCCGAGGGATGCGGGCCCGAATGCAGCGTGCCGTGGCCCTCGGCCTCCTTCTGGACGGCGATCACCGTGGCCATGATCTCCGCCTCGGCCTGCTTGTGGCGGTCTTCCGACCAGGCGCCGCGCCGGATCAGGTGCGACTTCAGCCGCAGCACCGGATCGCCCAGCGGCCAGGCATCGGATTCCGCCTTGGGCCGATACGCCGAAGGATCGTCCGAGGTCGAATGCGCGCCCACGCGATAGGTGACGTACTCGACCAGGGTCGGCCCAAGATTGCGGCGGGCGCGCTCGACCGCCCATTTGGCCACCGCATGGACGGCGAGATAGTCGTTGCCGTCGACGCGCAGCGCCGGGATGCCGAAGCCCAGGCCGCGGGCAGCGAAGGTGCCGGAGCCGCCGCGGGCGATGCCCTGGAAGGTTGAGATCGCCCACTGGTTGTTCACGATGTTGAGCACCACCGGCGCCTTGTAGGTCGAGGCGAACACCAGCGCGGCATGGAAATCGGACTCCGCCGTCGAGCCGTCACCGATCCAGCCGGCGGCAATTTTGGTATCGCGCTTCATCGCCGAGGCCATCGCCCAACCGACTGCCTGGATGAACTGGGTGGCAAGGTTGCCCGAGATCGAGAAGAAGCCGTGCTCGCGCGACGAATACATGATCGGCAGCTGCCGGCCTTTTAGCGGGTCGAGCTCGTTGGAATAGATCTGGCACATCATGTCGAGCATCGGATAGCCGCCGGCGATCAGGAGGCCTGCCTGGCGGTAGGTCGGGAAGTTCATGTCGCCGGGCTCCAGCGCCCGGCGGAAGGCGCAGCTCACCGCCTCCTCGCCGAGATGCTGCATGTAGAACGAGGTCTTGCCCTGGCGCTGCGCCATCTGCATGCGGGCATCGAAGGTGCGCAGCATCATCATGTGCCGCAGCCCCTCAAGCAGTTCCTCGTCGCTCAAGAGCCCGGCCCACGGGCCCACCGCCTCGCTGTCGCGGTTGAGAACGCGGATGATCGAATAGGCAAGATCGCGCAGCTCTTCCGGCGCGGCGTCCACTTCCGGCCGCCGCACCTCGCCCGCCCGGGATATCTGCACGTCGCTGAAGTCGGGCGTGCCGCCGGGCCGCACCGCCGGTGCCGGCACATGGAAGGACAGGGGTTTCAGGTCCGACATGACGATCTCCCGGGGCGACGGTTTCGGCTCCTCATTCTGTCCCACGTCGCCGCGCCAGTCATAGCGCGATTATCCCGCATGCATCACGTCCGGCGGCTGGCCGGGACGCCGATCGGCGCCCAATAGGGAGGCCCGAAGAGGACACGGGTCCGTCACTTTCGGCTGTCGGGAAATTTGTCGGAAAAATCGTCGGTAAATTCATACCGCCTTGATTCCATAGGAATTCCGCCAGTGCAGGCGCAGCAGCGACATCAGCAGCTTGTTGTCGTGAGTGCGGATGGCGCCCACCCGCCGGCCGCGATGGAAAACCGGCCGCTCCGTGCCGATGACGGCGCGGTGGGTGACCTCGGAGAAGGCCGAGTCGAGCGCCTGCCGTTGCGCCGTCCGCCAGCGCGCGGCGAAGTCCTCGTCGGACCGCCGCAGCCGGTAGAGCGTGTTGCGGCTGACGCCGATCGCCCGCGCGGCATCGCTCGTCGAGCCTGTACAGGCGAGCCGGCGCAGAAAAGTGCCGAGCTGGCGCGGCGTGGGCGCGTCGCGGCGGCGGCGTTTGGGCGAAGCGGACATGGCGGTATCCTTCGGGGAATGGGGGCATGAAAAAACCCGCCGCGCACCCCTGTAAGGGGTGGTCGGGCGGGCCTTGGATCGGCGGAATAGCATTCTGCCAGATTAGTCTTTTTCCTACCATTTTCCTGCTGAAGTTGCAACTCTGCCTCAGCGGCCTTGAAATTCCGCCAGCGCCTTCGTCGCGCGCGGCTTCGCCACCGGACGGCTTTTCAGAGTCCGCTATGCCTAGGAAGCAGACAATCGGGAACTCATTTGGCATGTCTCAAAAGTGCCACAAGCGGACGTCCGCCCTATCCCCTTGCCGGCCGGCAATACTTGATAGATGCGAATATTCGGCCGATCCTATTGCGAGAGTGCCTTTCTGGAATGCTACACGCGCCCGCCACAATCTGCGGGTCAAGACTTGAGGAGCCAGATCATGAGCGCCGCCGCGTCGAGGATTACCACCCAGGCTATGAAGATTGAGAAGGTTAAGGAGCACATCGGCGCCATTGTCTCGGGTATCGACCTTGCGTATCCCGTCGACTGCGCGACTCAGAAGAAGCTCTACGACGCAGTCGTCGAAAACGTGGTCCTTGTGATTCGTGGGCAAGAGCATCTCACCCCAGGTCAGTTGCAAGCCGCTGGAGAAATGTTCGGCGAGCTGATGGAGGACCAGAACCGGCGTTATCTGGTTGACGGATTTCCGTTGATCAGTGTGCTCGACAACCGTCACAAGGACAGCAAGGGTCAACTCGCAAAAGTCGGCACCAATGCCACTTGGCACACCGACCACACCAACCAGGAATTGCCACCCAAGTTCACTATACTGTATGCGGTAGCAGTGCCGGATAAGGGTGGCGCGACATCGGTTTGCAACTCGCGCGCCGCCTACGAAGCACTTCCAGACGACGTGAAACTGAAGATTGCCGATGCGAAGACTGAGAATACGCTGATCAGCAGCGCGCGGATGAAGACAGGCAATCCGGATATCGTGAAGGCCCAGATCGAGGCGGCGAAATCGCCGACGATGCATCCGTTGGTTCGTACCCACCCGGAGACTGGCACCAAGGCTGCGTGGTTTCATAAGAGCAAGACCGAGACGGTCACTGGCATGTCGCCCGAAGAAACCCAGGATTTTCTGCAGGATTTGACCAGTAAGATCACGCAGCCACAATTTTGCTATGCGCACGAGTACAAAAAGGGCGATCTGCTGATCATCGATGACCGCGCCTCACTGCATAAGGCCGGATTCGATTACGATCACAGCCAGCATCGCCGCCTGTATCGGATGCTGGTGCGTGGCGACCGTCCCTACTAAGAAACTGGGTGAAAAGATTCACGCTCGAACAACACGGTTCGAGTACCGCCCTCACTCAGTCCGAGTACTCTTTGGATGACTGGCAGCCGGTTTGGAATCAAGGTGCGAGCTGTCGGAAACGCCGCCACGATGAGGTCGAACGTCCGCTTTGGGTCAAACGCTACCGGTCGCATTCGGCGACGCTGTCGGCCAAGTCCGCAGTGATCCAAGAGCTGACCTGATTCCAATGCCTTAGCCAGCGGTCCCATGCTCCTCGGTGTCTGCAACCGAGGAGCATGACCATGCACAATGAAGTGATCGTTAGCCCGACGTGCCCAAAGCGTGTGCCCTGGAACAACGGCAAGCTGACAGGAGCAAAGCCGCCGCTGCGACCAAAACACGTCTGGGCGATCCGGACCAAGCTCCAGATCGAAGGCCGTGTTCGCGACCTTGCCATGTTCAATCTGGCGATCGACAGCAAGCTTCGCGGCTGTGACGTTGTCGCCATCCGGGTCGAAGATGTCGCCGCCGGCGGCTATACGGCGGATCGTGCAACGGTTCGACAAAAGAAAACGGGACGGCCAATCCGATTTGAATTGAGCGAGCAGACCCGCCAAGCCATCGATGATTACCTAAAGGCCACCAACAAAAAATCCGGCGAGTTCCTGTTCACGGGTCGTCGTGGTCCCCAAATCAATATGACGACCCGCCAATATGCTCGCCTTGTTTCGGAGTGGATCGGGAGCGCCGGACTGGACCCGAGGCTGTTTGGGACCCATTCGTTGCGACGCACAAAAGCTACCCTGATCTACCGCCGAACCGGAAATCTCAGGGCCGTTCAGCTTCTGCTTGGACATACCAAGATTGAAGGCACGGTCAGATACCTGGGCATAGAAGTTGATGACGCCCTGGCAATAGCGGAACAAGTTGACGTCTGAAGTACCCGGGCAGAGCGGACATGCTCTGTCCGACCCTCAACCGCCGTTTCGTGCCAAACCCGGAAGCAAGCGGCACAACCGCAAGGTCGCCGGTCTCAGTCCAAATCGATGATCGAGCCTGTTGCACCGTTCAGCAGCCGTTTGAGATGAAACCCGGCCAGTTGGTCTTCGCTGTGCAGCCCGACCAGGGCGGCGAATGCGGGCATCGCCGAACGATCGCCAGCCTCGAGCTTGCGGAAGGCGTCAAGATAGGTCGCGGTAGCGGTCTCCGCGTAGACTTCCGCCGATAGCGGCTCGTATGACCGGATCGGCT
Source organism: uncultured Reyranella sp. (assembly GCA_937915145.1). Taxonomy (GTDB): domain Bacteria; phylum Pseudomonadota; class Alphaproteobacteria; order Reyranellales; family Reyranellaceae; genus Reyranella. The sequence goes on along the minus strand of CALDNT010000278.1, from coordinate 6,909 downwards.
CGGCCCGGCCGCGCAGCACGAGGTCACCAACGGGGCGTCCCTTGAAATCGGGATGGAGCGAAACCACCGACTCGCTGACGCAGATCCGCGTGCCAAGTTGCTTGTTTGCCGTCTCTAGCCGGGCTGCAGTGTTAATGGCGTCGCCGTAGGCGGTGTAGTCGAAGTGACGGCCACCACCGAAATTGCCGACACTCGCAAGCCCGGCGTGGATTCCGATCCGCGTGACTCCGATCTCCAGTCCACGTTTCGCCCAACGCCGGCGAAAGGCTTCAGAGCAGACGTCGAGCTCGAGAGCGCAGGCAACGGCGCGCTCGGCGTGGTCCGGCTGGTCGGCCGGCGCGTTGAACAGCACATGCATCGCGTCGCCGACGATCTTCACCACCGTGCCGCCGTGGGCGAATACGATATCGGTCATGCCACCGAGATAGTCGTTGAGCAAAGGCGCAATGGTCGCCGGGTCGAGCGTCTCCACCAGCGATGTAAAGCCTGCGATGTCGGTAAACATCGAGGTGACTTCGCGCCGCTGCCCTGACACGTCGACGTCGCTGCCTCCCGCCGCCAATTGCTCGGCAAGGTTCGGAGAGAAGTAGCGCGACAGGGCGGCATGCGCGCGCTCGGCCTCGGCCTGGCGCTGCCGCGATTCACGCATGGCACCGACATGGCGAAGGGTCTTGTCGATCGTCGCCTGCAGATCGGCAAAATCGATCGGCTTGGTGACGAAGTCGAAGGCGCCCCGGTTCATCGCGGTGCGAATATTGCTCATATCGCCATAGGCCGAGACGATGATGGTCGACCGTGCATCGACCGACTCGCCAATCTTCAGCAGCAGCGTCAACCCGTCCATGCGCGGCATATTGATGTCGCTGAGCACCATCGCGACATCGTCGTGGCGGCCGAGCATATCGAGCGCCTCGACCCCGTCGTGGGCGAACAGGAAGCGCACCTTGCCGTCGCGGATCTCGCGCCGGAATTTCTGTACCACGAGCGCTTCCAGATCCGGCTCGTCGTCGACCACGAGAATGAGGGGAGCCAGGGTGGCGACGGATTCCGATGCTCCCGTCATGCGCCAATCCCCCGCTCCGCCATCCGGACCACGATCTCGGCCCGCAGCACGGCAAAGTCGACGGGCTTGGTCAGCAGGCTGTCCGCGCCGCGATCCGCCGCTGCCTGGCGTGTATCGTCGTCGCCATAGGCCGTCACCATGACCACCGCCAGTTCCGGCCGATCGGTCTTGATGCGTTCCAGCAGGTCGAGCCCGTTCATTCCAGGCATGTTGATGTCGGACACAATCAAGACCACCTCACTTGCATCGACCGTCTCGATTCGTTTCAGGGCTTCGGCAGCCGACAATGCGAACTCCATGGCGAAGGCGCCCTGGCGCAACTCCCGGCGAAACTGCTGGCGGAACAACGGCTCTATGTCCTGCTCGTCGTCGACGACGAGAATGGCGGCACTCATGGCGACGGCACCGCGGCGGGCGCCGCGCCAGCAGCAAGCTGGCGGGGCACTGTCACGACAAACTCCGTGAACGTGCCGGGCTCGGTCTCGACATCGAGCGTGCCGCCGTGCTGCTTGACCACGATGTCGAAGCTCAGCGACAGGCCGAGACCGGTGCCTTCGCCGGCCGGCTTGGTCGTGAAGAAGGGGTTGAAGATCTTCTCCTTCACGGAGTCCGGAATCCCCGTGCCGTTGTCACGGATCCGGATCTCGGCGTGGTCCCCGCGGGCGCGGGTGGTCACACGCAACGTCGGCTCGAAGGCGGCGTCGGCACTGTCGATCTTCCGCTGGTGCGCGGCATAGAATCCGTTCGAGATCAGGTTGAGCAGGACCCGAACGAACTCCTGCGGATAGAGTTCGACCTCCCCCAACGCCGGATCGAGGTCCTTCTCCAGCGTCATGTTGAATCCGGGTTTCTCCGCCCGCGCGCCGTGATAGGCGAGGTTCAGGCTTTCCTCGACGCTGGCGTTGAGATCGACGCGGCGCCGCTCGCCGCCGCCCTCGCGCGAATGCAGCAGCATGTTCTTGACGATGCTGTCGGCACGGCGGCCGTGCTGGGAAACCTTGGCAAGATTGGCCGTGAGCATTTCCGTCAATTCGTCGACGTCGGCCCGGGCCTCGGCGCCAAGCTCCGTCTTTGCCGGATCAAGCGCCCCGCGCAATTCCCCCACCAGCTCGGCCGACAGGTCGGCGAAATTGTTGACGAAATTGAGCGGATTCTTGATCTCATGGGCGATGCCGGCAGTGAGCTGACCGAGCGAGGCCAGTTTCTCGGCCTGAATCAGGTTGTCCTGGGCCGCCTTCAGGCGCTCCAGAGAGTCGCGCAACTCGTTGAACAGGCGAACGTTTCCGATTGCGATCACGGCCTGCGCGGCGAATGTCTCGATCAGCTCGATCTGCTTGTCGGTGAAGGGCAAAACCGCACCGCCGCGCGTGAGCACGATCACACCGACCACCTCGCCGTCGCGCAGCATGGGGACGGCCAGGTTCGTCCGGTAGGCCCCCACCGCGACAATGTCCGGACGGTATCCGGGCATGGCATTGATATCGGGCGTATGCACCGTGCGCCGCTCCAGCAGCGCGAGGCCCGTGGTCGTATCACGACCGGGACGGATCGGCCTGTCGCGCAGGGTCTTTTCCAGGGCGGGGTCGCTGCCTTGCGGCCCTTCGCCCGCGAGCACGGCCATCCGGTAACCGCCGTCGCTTTCAGGCAGGAACATGCCGCCGCTGGTGGCCTTGCCGAGGTGCATTGCGCTGTCGAGCAGAGATTGCAGGACTTTCGTCAGATCGAAGGTCGAGCGGCTGATCTCCTTGAGGATACTGCCCGTCGCGGCCTGCTGGGCCTGCAGTTCGTCCCGCTCGGCCAAGGCTCCGGCAAGCTGGCGCGTCAGTTCTTCATTCGACAGCTTGCCTACCGTGTCAGGCCCGATCGTCATATATCCTCCAAGGCCAGACAGACCATGATCTTCAAGTGAACCCCACCGGATGGGCAATTGACTTCCAAGGTCCCGCCCGTCACGGGTCAAACACGTTGTTCCAAGGGTGCACTGATGACTTCCGGTCTGCCGCCATAAACCGACATCCTCGGGATACGGAGACAGGTCTCATAAGTACCGACGCGACACTGATCGACAAACAATCGCCTTGTTAGTGGCGACAGAAGCCAACGCCATCGATTGCCCGGTACTGCTCAATTCGCACGCGAACCGCAGAACGCGGGGTCCGCCTGCCCACGCATGGATCGTTGACGAAGTTCAGCAGCGATCCGGCAAGAATCAGTTTGTGGCTGTGGAGTGTATCGCGTGCCAACGGGCATTGGATTGGCCCGCCTACCACTACTGTCCTTGGTGCCCGCAATCTACGGCAGGAATACTCGATCAAACGGCCGGCGCAGGCAAGCAGCATCTACAGGTCCGTGAGACCACGCTCCTAATCGTCGAACCCGACGAACACCGCGGCTTCGTCGACTGACTTTCGCTCGGACACGACCGCATTTGCCGGGAAGCTTTCATCCGGCCAGCCCAGCGCAATACTTTTCATGATGACCTGGTCGTCGGCGATTCCCGCGTACTCACGCACCACAGGTGATTGCATGATGCCCTGGCTGTTGATCACGGCGCCCAGTCCGCGAGACCAGGCCGCATTGACCAAGGCAGTCGCCACGGCGCCGCAATCGAACGGCGTATCGTCGCTGCCGTCCAGCACGCGGTCATAGGTCACGATCACGCATACTGGCGCATCGAACTGACGGAAGCCGCGCAAGACCCAGTCCTGGCGCATGTCCTTGTCATCGCGCGCAATACCCATTGCGGAGAACAGTTGCTTGGCGACGCCGACCTGCCTATCGCGGTGCCGACCTGCAAAGGGCTGACCCGTGCGGAACTCGCGCGACTGCGGAATGCCCGCCACCATCCGCTCGGTGTTGCCGGCGCGGATTCTATCCAGCGGTTCGCCGGTGATGATGTAGAAATTCCACGGCTGGGTGTTCATCGACGATGGAGCGCGCATCGCCAAACCGATGATTTCCTTGATCAGCGCCCTGGGTACTGGATCAGGCTTGTAACCACGAATGCTCCGGCGACCGAGGATAACGTCATCAAATTGCATTTGTCTGGGATTCCCCGGGGTGACTCCTGAACCGGCGCGAATTTTCACGCCTTCCCGGCCTTCGCGCAAGATAGACGCAAAGGTTCGTGGAGTACCGTTACCTCGGGCAGGTGCAGACGGTGACGTCTCTTCAACGAGGCAATGTCTCGGTTGGGTGAAACGCGCCAGTTTCGTGATGTCCACCGCTTGTCTGGTCCATCTTCAATATCAGACGTTTCCGTTCAGGCCTATTTGGGCGAGGATAATTCGGTGCGGGCGATCGACGTCCTTGTCGATGAAGTTGATGCGAAAAGGTGATGACCATGGTGAGCAAAGAGACTGCGTCGTCCCTCGGTTCGATGTTCCAGGGCGCGCGCGATCCCAACAAGCCGACGCGCTTCGGCCGCATCTTCACGCCTGACGATATCTGGTTGGCCAAGAGCCTGCCGGAGCCGATCCTCGAGCCCGACCTGCCGATCGTCGACACCCACCATCATCTTTGGGACAGGCCGGACCATCGCTATCTTCTGGACGAGTTCCTGGCCGATCTGGGGTCCGGGCACAACGTCGTGGCAACGGTGTTCGAGGAGTGCCACGCGATGTATCGCGCCAACGGACCCGAGGAAATGAAACCGGTCGGCGAGGTCGAGTTCGTCGCCGGTGTCGCGGCCATGAGCGACAGCGGGCGATATGGCGCGGCCCGGATATGCGCCGGTATCGTAGGCTTTGCCGACCTCACGCTGGGAGATCGCGCCGCCGGCGTGCTGGAGGCCGAGATTGCCGCCGGCGGCGGCCGCTTTCGCGGTGTCCGGCATTCCGCCGCCTGGGATGCCGATCCGATCATTGGCAACAGTCACGGGATGTCGGGCCCCGGCCTCTATCTCAGTTCGGAATTTCGCGCCGGCATGCGCCGCCTCGCGGCCCTGAATCTGTCGCTCGATGCGTGGCTGTTCCATCCGCAGCTTGCAGAAGCCGTCGATCTCGCGCGCGCCTTCCCGACGGCGAACATCATCATGTGCCATATGGGCGGCCCGCTGGGATACGGTCCCTACGCCGGCAGGAAGGACGAAGTCTTCGCCAGCTGGAAGGCGTCGATGAAGGAACTAGCCGCCTGCCCGAACGTGTCGGTGAAACTTGGCGGCGTCATGATGCGGCTGGCGGCGTACGACTACATGAAGCTGCCCGCGCCGCCCTCGTCCGACGAACTCGCGAAGCATTGGGGTCCTTACGTCAAGACCTGCATCGACCTGTTCGGTCCGGATCGCTGCATGGTCGAAAGCAACTTCCCGGTCGAGAAAATGGGTATCGGCTCGGCGGCGCTTTGGAATGCCTTCAAGCGGATGGTCGCCGGGGCATCGCCCGCCGAGAAGACGGCGATCTTCAGCGGGACGGCCAACCGCGTATATCGCCTCGGTCTTCCGTGAAGCCCAAGCGCCGCACAGTATTGCAGGGCTCCCTACGCTGGATGTCGCACCTCACGCACTGCCGCCAATGGCATGATCCTCCCAGCAAGGGGAATCTCGGATGACTGACGGAATTTTTGCCGGGCTGCGGGTAATCGATTGCGCGAGCTGGATCGCCGGTCCGGCGGCGGCGACGATCCTCTCGGACTTCGGCGCCGAGGTCATCAAGATCGAGCCGCCGGGTGCCGGCGATCCGTGGCGGGCCTCGCCGCCGGTTCCCGGCAAGACCGTGGACTACTGGTGGCAGCTGACGGCCCGCAACAAGCGGAGCCTCGCCATCGATCTCAAGCACCCCGAGGGACTGGCGGTGCTTCACCGCCTGCTCGGTACGACCGACGTCTTCATCACCAACTTCCCACTGCCGGTGCGCGCGCGCCTGAAAATCGCCGCCGCCGATCTCCTGGCGATCAATCCCCGGCTGGTCTACGGCTCGATGACCGCCTATGGCGAAACTGGCGAAGAAGCCGACAGGACCGGCTTCGACGCGACCGCCTACTGGGCCCGCTCGGGCCTGATGGACATGGTGACGGCCACGGCCGAGACGGAGCCAGCACGGTCGATGCCGGGCATGGGCGACCATCCCACCGGGACGGCGCTCTATGCCGCCATCGTGACGGCGCTCTACCGGCGCGAGAAAACGGGACTCGGCGGCGTCGCGCAGACCTCGCTGCTGCAGAACGGCCTGTGGGCCAACGGCTGCTTCGTGCAGACCCGGCTGTTCGGCGAGCACGTCGTGCACCGGCCGCCGCGGACCGAGGCGCCGAGCGCGCTTGCCAATCACTACCGCTGTCGCGACGGGCGGTGGTTCCTGATGGCGCTGCACAACGAGGCCCGTCAGCTCGCGAGCTTCCTGAAGGCCATCGAGGCCGAGCATCTTGCGCAAGATCCACGCTTTGCCACCGCGCCGGAGCGGCGCGCCAACGCGCGCGCCCTGACCGCGATCCTCGACGACATCTTCGCCCGGCGTGACCTCGCCGAATGGCGGCCGATCCTCGAAAAGGCCGGCGTGACGTTCGGTGCGGTGTTCTCGGTCAACGAAGCCGCCGACGACCGCCAGGCGCGCGAGATCGGCGCCCTGGTTCCCTTCGCCGATGGCGCCGGCCTCACCGTGTCGAGCCCCTTCGACCTTGACGGCGCGACCAAGGTTGCCGCGCGCCGCGCACCTGCCGTCGGCCAGCATTCGGAACCGGTGCTGCACGACGCCGGCTACACCGCCGACGAGATCGCGCGGCTCAAGGCGCTCGGCGTATTGCAGTCGTAGGAACGACCCATCGGAATTGGACACACCTCACGCGAAGGAGGCTGGCCCGAAATGGAACGAGTCGATCAGTACTTACCTCATCCTGAGGAGCGCTCCGCAGGA
>CALDNT010000277.1 GCA_937915145.1 uncultured Reyranella sp. | reverse complement strand
GATCGAGAAGCTGGTGCGGCCCGTGGTCGACATCATGCGGCGCTGGCCCGAAAGCAGTTCCATCACGATCGCCGTCGAAGAAAGGGCAAGGCAGGCGCCGATGATCAGGGCTGCCGCCGGCGGCTGGCCGAGCCACAGCGCCGCGAGGCTGATGGCAATTGCCGTCAGAGACGTCTGGAGGCCACCCAGGGCAAACACCAGGCGGCGCATGGTCAGCAGTCGCCGCATCGAGACTTCGAGGCCGATGAAGAACAGCAGGAAGACGATGCCCAGATCGGCCATGAAGGCGATCTGCTTCTCGCCCGTTACCGTCAGCCAATCGATGGCCCGTGAATGTTCGGCGAGCCTGCCGAGCCCATGCGGGCCGAGCACGGCACCGACGACAAGAAAGCCCAGAACCGGACTGACCTTGAGGCGGTGCACGATAGGGGCCACGACGGCGGCCGTGCCCAGCAGGATCAAAGCGTCCTTGAAGACGACGATTTCATTCGATCCTGCCATCGCCACCAACATAGACTGCGCGGGCGATCTGTGCACACTTTCCTTGACGAAACGACATCGGGATGGAGACGGCATGAAAGTGGTCATCACCGGCGGCGCGGGTTTCCTCGGTAAGAAGCTGGCCCGGCGAATCCTGCAGCAGGGCACGCTGGCCGGGCCGTCGGGTGCAGCCGAACAGGTGAGTGAACTGTTGCTGTTCGATGTCGCCATGGCGAGCGGGCCGGGCCTCGACGATCCGAGGGTCAAGGCCGTGGCCGGCGACATCTCCAATTTTGCCACCGTGCAATCGATCGTGCAGGGCGCCGCCACGGTGTTCCATTTTGCCGCCGTCGTGAGCGCCGGCGCCGAAGCAGACTTCGACCTCGGCTACCGGGTCAATCTCGACGGCACGCGCAATGTGCTGGAAGCCTGCCGCGCGCTTGGTACCAACCCGAGGGTCGTCTTCACCAGTTCGCTGGCAGCCTTCGGCGGCGACCTGCCGCCGGCCGTGACCGACGATACGCCGCTCACGCCGCAGACCTCCTATGGCGCGCAAAAGTCGATCGGCGAATTCCTGGTCCGCGACTACACCCGCAAGGGCTTCTTGCGCGGGACTTCGGTACGCTTGCCGACGATTTGTGTCCGCACGGGATTGCCCAACAAGGCAGCCTCGACATGGGCCAGTTCGGTTGTGCGCGAACCCCTCACCGGCATCGACGTCGTCTGCCCGGTGACACCGGAAACCATCATGGTCGTGCTCAGTCCGCGCAAAACGGTGGATGCGTTTGCGCGTCTGCACGACCTGCCGGTCGATGCGTTCGGACCGGGCCGCACGCTCCTGTTGAACGGCATCAACGTGACCGCGAAGGAACTGGAGTCCGCCGTTGGCCGCCATGCCGGCAACCGAAAAGTCGGCAAGGTGACCTGGCGACATGATCCCGCCATCCAGAAGATCTGTGACGGCTGGCCTCAAGGGATCGCCTCGAAACGCTCCCGCGCGCTCGGGTTCGAGACCGATAAGGACCTCGACGAGGTCGTGCGTCACTTTATCGCCGACGACCTCGACGATCAGATGAAGATCGCAAAGCCGTCCTGAGCTCAGCCGCCGCGCAGCATGCGCCAGCCGTTCTGGACGTGACGCCACGGCGTCCAGATGTGCCGGGTGCGCATCATGTGCCAGCGCTGCGGTTCGTTGTCGGGGCCGGCGACCGGGCCGGCATCCTCGACATAGTCGGTGATGCCGACGGCATCGGTGTCCCACGGACCGGTGGTCTTGAAGATCGTGGTCTTGGCGCCATAGGAGCCGAGCGCTCGTGACATTCCCGACGCCATGAAATCCATGTACCTGGGCAGACTCTCGGGGCGGCAGAGGTAACCCTTGTTGAAGCCTACGGCGAGCAACCGGAAATGAAAGGGATTCTTCTCGAGATAGCGGATCACCTCCGTCGTGTTGGCCGGATAGCGCGGCGAGAAGAAGTCGTCGATCACCACGATGCCGTCGGCGTTGACGATCCGGTTGGCGAATTCGAGCTCACGATAGACCGCAGTGCCGGTGTGCTCTCCGTCGATGTGGAGCCAGCGCACGGTCTGGTGCATGGCACTAAAGTCGAGCTTTGCCGGCAGGTCGGCCGACGGGCCGGAAAGGGGCACGACGTTGGCCGGCTCCACGCCGACCGACTGGATGGCACGCTGCACCGCCGGCTCGTCCAACCTGAGGTCGCAAAGGTAGAGTTTTTCACTGCCTTTGCGATAGGCGGCCAGTACCGAGGCCGACCGGCCGCGCCACACGCCGATCTCGAACAGATCCCCGGTCACCCCGGACTGCTGATCGAGCAGCGCACGCCACACACAATAGGACTGGAACATGAACCAGCCCGGAATTGCGTCAATTTTCTCCCAACTGAGCATCGTCGGCCCTCGTTTGCGGCGCCTTGCTAACAGCGCCCCCTTGGGACCGCAAGCCGGGACCGCTTGCGTCCGTCCCAACGGTCCTGTAGAGCCCGCTCGCTTGCGCATGCCAACGACAGTAATCGCCTACCGAACGACGATCGGTCTGCTTTGGGGACTGGCACTCTGGCATAGCTGGGAGAGCCGGGGGCTTTTCGTCGACGGCTCGGCTTTCCTCGTCCAGATTGTCCGCCGCGAGTGGTTCTTCGACTTTTACGCGCCGCGTCTCTACGCGATGGTGATGGGCCAGATTCCAATGTTGGCCGCACTGTTCCTGGGCGTCACTGACCTGCACCTGCTGGCACGCTTGCTGTCATTTGGTCTGTTTGCCGTACCGACCGCTCTCTATCACCTCGCCTTGATGCGGGCGAAGAATGATCCTGTGCTGCTCGCGGCCGTCGTGGCAGCGATCGCCGTGGTGTTCATGACGACCTCGTTCTTCATCGTCGGTGAATACAATACTGCCTATGCGATCGTGATCCTGGCCGCGGTCCGGTTGGCCACGGCCGAGCGACTTACTCTGTTCGATGGCTTGGTGCTGGCTGCCATCGCATTTGCCGCCATGCGGACCTACGAGGTGATGATCTACCTCGGTCCCTTGCTGGCAGCGATGATCTTCTGGGCAATTCGCAGGGCGCCGTCGCGGCCGGTTTTCGCGACCGGGCTGCACCTTGTGGCGGCGGGCCTGTTCCTCGCCGGCATGGTCGTGGCGACGGGGTCCATTCTCAAACCTCATTCCGTCGAACATCTCAGCGATACCGTCGCGACGGCCACGAACTTCTGGCAAAATCTCCAGTTCGACATGGCCCTGGCGGCCGCCCTGGTGGTCGTAGGGTGGGCATTGTTCAAACCACAGGCGTTGCTCGTGGCGAGGCCTTATTGGTGGGCCGGGCTGTTTCTGGCGATCCTGGCGTTGTCGCCGCTGCTGGCGCTCAGCGATACGCTGGTCCGACCGCTGGCCAAGTCGCAATACGTGGCGCGCACGGCGGCTGGACTGGTGATCGCGACGATTGTGGCCTTCATCTGGGTCTATCGATCGAGCCTGCAAGTCAAATTGCAGGCTCTTGTGGTCCTGAGGACACCCGAGGCGTCGCGGCGTTTCATCGCCTTTGCATTGTCGATGATGCTGGCAGGTTTGCCGTCCGACATCTATCTCACCAGAACCTGGATCTCATATCTCGATACGATACGCCTGGAGGTACGAGCGCGGGACGGAGTGATCGCCTTTGAGGACACGCCGCTGGCCAGGAATCCCCACCTCCTCCTTGTCGAAGCCTGGATCCTGCCGAGCCTCAGTCTGGCTTTACGTGCCAAGCGCGGCGACGGCATCGTCGCGCCACCCAGGGCCTTCGAGGGGTGGCAGCCGTTTCCGCCGGGGCAACCGTACGATCTTGGCCCCTACATGTGGCGCGACTAGGCATGCGCGCGATCTCCCAACTCGCAGCCTATCGGAGTGTCGTTCTGCTGCTTTGGGCATTGGCCGCCTACGACACCGTCACTTCCCGCGGACTCTTCTGGGACGGCTCGGCTTTCCTGGTGAGCCTGCTCGACCACGAGCGGTTTCATGACTTTTACGCCGCCCGTGCCCACATTGACTGGCTGACGCAGTTGCCGGTTCTGGCAGTGGCCGAGTTCGGCGTACGGGATACCAGGCTGTTGGCGGTGGTCTATTCAGCCGCGCTGTTCGCGGTGCCGGTGGCTTTCTATCATTTCGCGCTTGCGCGCGTGCGACACGACGCTTCGCTTCTCGCCGTCGTCGTAGCCATCGTTATCGTGGTCTATCTGCCGACGTCGTTCTTCATCGTCGGTGAGTACAGTCCGACCTTTGCGGCGGTTACGGCCGCCATGATGGTCGCTCTCACGACGAACGGCCGGAGCATTCGCGACGCCGTGATCCTTTGCGCGATTGGGGCGCTTTGCCTGCGGTCTTACGAGGCCATGGTTTACCTGGGGCCGCTGGTAGCGGCTGCGGTCATCTGGGCGTCCCGCCGTGCCGCGAGCGCCGATCTCGGGCTCCGCGTGCTCAATGCCATCGCCGCACTCGCCTTCATTGGTGCGGCGGTGGTTTCAATGTCGACGATCGTCGACTACTGGGACCATCCGCATTTCCTCAAGGTGAGGTCGACCAGCGTCGATTTCTGGCAAAACATCCAGTTCGCGATCCCTCTCGTTGGCTTTGCGATTTGCGGCGTGGCTGCACTGCGCAATCCGGCCTGGTTGCAGGGGCGTGGGCCCATCGTCGTCCTGGGGGTTATTGCCGTCCTGCTTGCTCTGACGCCGTGGTGGCGCCTCGTGCACCCGGCTTCGATCCTCTATCCGCCCTCTCACTATGTGGCGCGCCAGGCAGCGGGGATTCTGCTCGCACTGCTGCTGGGTGGTATGTGGCTCATCGTCGCCCGGCGGGAGAGGCCGCCGGCGGTGCTTGTTGTCCTGCGCCTTGAGCCCGTTTCGCGCCGAATGGTTGCATTGCTAACCGCGCTGACGTTCGCCGCGGCGGTCCCGGATATCGCTCTGACGCGGCTTTGGAGTGGTTACCTCGAGGGCCTGCGCATTGTCGTCGATGGCCGCGCCGGAATCGTCCGCGCAGAGACGCTGCCGCTGCACGAATGGCCGAACAAGCTGTTCTTTCAGGACTGGTCGTTCCCGGCCCTGGCTGCGGTCATCAGCCGGACGCCCGGCAAAGCCTATGTCGTTTCCGACCAGGACTATCTCAGCAATCCGCCGTTCGAGCCGGCCTGTGGCATGCTGCCGAAACTTGGCGGGTACGGCTGGGGCAGCTAGGGCCGCATCCATGCCGCCATGCGGCCCGATCCACGAATCGGGGCGGCCAGTTCGACGAATTCGCACAGGATCCTTCGAGTGTCCCGCGGGTCGATGATTTCCTCGATCCAGAACGTCTCGGCGCTGCGGAACGGCGAGCGCAGCTTGTTCAGGCGCTCCTCGATCTCCGCCATCTTCGCCTTGGGGTCTGGTGCGTCGGCAATGTCGGCGCGATAGGCGGCCTCGATGCCGCCCTCCAGCGGCAGCGATCCCCAGCGGCCTGACGGCCAGGCGTAGCGCCAATTTACCCGGGCGCCGTTCTGATGCGCCGCGCCCGCCACACCGAAGGCGTTGCGGATGATGAAGGTGCACCACGGCACCGTGGTCTGGAACATCGCCGACATGGCACGGACGCCTTGGCGGATGACGCCGCTCTTCTCGGCCTCGAGCCCGATCAAGAAACCCGGGCAGTCGCAGAAATAGACGACCGGCATATGGAAGGTCTCGGCCATGTCGAGGAAGCGCGTCACCTTCTGGCAAGCGTCGGCGGTCCAGCCGCCGCCATAGAACATCGGGTCGCTGGCCATCACCGCGACCGGCCAGCCGTCGATTCGGGCAAAGCCGGTGACAACCGAGCGGCCGTAGAGCTTGCCCATCTCGAAGAAGCTGCCCTGGTCGACGATCTTCTCGACGATCGGCCGGATGCGGTAGACCTTGCGAATGTCGCGGGGGATGACGTCGAACAGCGATTCCTCGCGCCGCGCCGGATCATCGGTTCGAGGGCCACGCGGTGGCGCATCGTAGACTGACGAGGGCAGGTAGGAGAGAAAGCGGCGCGCGGCGGCGAAAGCCTCGTCTTCACTGTCGACCGCTTCGTCAATGGCGCCAGCTCGCAGCTGGATCTCCCAACCGCCAAGTTCCTGCTTGTCGTACTGTTTGGGGCTAAGGCGGTTTACGACCGGTGGACCGGCGACGAACATCGCCGAGATCTCCTTCACCATCACCGAGTAGTGCGTGGCGGCAAGCCGGGCGGCGCCCAGTCCGGCGACCGATCCGAGCCCCAACCCGACTGTCGGCACGGTACCCATGTTCTGCACCACCCATTCCCAGCCGCTGACGCCGGGGACATTGGCGCGGCCAGTCGTCTCGATGGTCTTTACCGAACCCCCGCCGCCCGAGCCCTCGATCATGCGGACGACCGGCACACGGTACTGGTTGGCGTAGCGCTCGATGAAGTTGGATTTTTCCTTGATCGTGGCATCGGCCGAGCCGCCGCGAACCGTGAAATCGTCGCCGGTGACGGCGACCGACCGGCCGTCGATCTTTCCCCGGCCCATTACGGCATTGGCCGGTGTCAGGTCGACGAGGTCGTTGCGGCCGTCATACTCGGCCTTGCCGGCGATACTGCCGAGTTCGCGGAAGGAATCCTTGTCGAGCAGGCGATCGATGCGCTCGCGGACAGTGAGCCGGCCGCCGTCGTGCTGGCGCTTGACCTTGTCGGCGCCTCCCATGCGCTTCGTCAACTCCTGGCGGCGGCGCAGTTCGTCCATCTCCGGTTGCCAGCTCATCTTGTCGTTCCCCGGTACCGTTGTTTCAATTCAGGTCGGTCTCGTGTCGTACCAACGCCGCTCGCGACCGGCTAGACTGAAAGCGCCGAAGCGGAAGAGCGCAGCCGATGGACGAAACGGGCAGCAATAGTGTTTTGCTGGTGGCGCGGCGTCTTGTGGCCAGTGATCGCGAGACGCTCAGACCGCCGTCGGATCATATATGACGCCATCGATTAGATTTTCCTCGTAGAGCCGGACGAGGTCGATGCCTCCTACTGGGCGCGCTGTGGTGAGGCCAGCGATGGCGCGCAGGAGCTGCGCTTCCTGTTCACGCCGCAGTTTCTCGGCCTGTTCGACGGAAACCGCCTCAAATCGCACCGTCTGGCCTGGCAGCAGGCGGCCGAGCCGCGGCAGATCGACCGACGTGACGGTGGCGATCTTCGGGTAGCCACCGACGGTCTGGCGGTCGGCCAGCAGCACGATGGGCAGGCCGGCGCCCGGCACTTGGATTGCGCCGGGCGCGATGCCGTCGGAGATGATGTCGGCGCCACCGCTGGCGACACTTGTCGCATGGGCGATGACAGGGCCTTCGAGGCGGATGCCCATGCGGTCAGCTTCCTTGGAGGCGCGATACTCGGCGGTGATGAAGGTGCGCTTGCCTTCGTCGCTGAAGTATTCGTCCTGTGGACCCCATACGACCCGGATCGGGCCGCGGCCGTAGTCGAAGGCCACACCGAGCTTACGCTCGTCGCCGGGCGCGGCGCTCGCCAGCACCAATGGCAGGCTATCGCCGGCTGCGAGCCTGCGGCCGTCGAAGCCGCCAATACCGGCGCGCGAATAAGTCGAAAGACTGCCCATGAACGGGGGCAGGGCAAGGCCGCCGGCGACAGAGAGATAGGCGGTGCTGGCGCCCTCGATCATGCCGACGCGCAGGATCTGGCCGCGCTTCAGCAGGTGCGTGCGGTCGGCTTCCAGCGGCTTGGGCGGCGCGTCAGGACCTTCGATCAACGACGGCGAGAGCCGGCCGACAAGGGCCACGCGCACACTGTCGGCTTCGACCAGCAGATCGGGTCCCATGACGCCGATCTCGATACCGGCGGTATCCGGAGGATTGCCGACCAACGCGTTGGCGAGGCGAAGACCGATGCGGTCCATCGCGCCGGCGGTCGGGATGCCGAGTGCCATGTAGCCCGTGCGGCCTGTGTCCTGGACGGTGTCGAACAGTCCCGGCCGAACAACTTTCAGCGACGCGCTCATGGGTTCACCAGGGCTGACCAGTCGAAGGCACCGGCTTCGACCTGCCGGGCGATACGGTCGAAGGCCTTGCGGTCGATGCGCTGAAACTCCAGCGAATCGCCTGGCGCGAGGAACACCGGCTGCTCGCGGCGCTTATCGAACATCCACAGCGGCGTGCGACCGATCAGATGCCAGCCCCCCGGACTTTCGAAAGGGTAGATCGTCGTCATGTCCATGGCGATCGCCACCGACGAGCGCGGTACGCGCACACGCGGCTGCGCACGCCGCGGCAGATACAGAGCCCGGTCGAGGCCAGCGACGTAGGCGAGGCCGGGCATGAAGCCCAGGACGTACACCTTGAAGGGCGAGGCGAGGTGGGCGGCGATCACCTGGTCGACCGTCCGCTTCGTGCGCTCCGCCACTTCGCTGAGGTCGGGCGCGAACTCGGGATCGTCGTAGCAGCACGGGATGACGACCCGGCGGCTCGCCATGTCGGTCGGCAGGCCACGGGCGATCAGGGCATCGATCCGCGGCTGCAGGTCGGCACGCGAGGTGGCGAGCGGATCATAGGCCACCATCAGCGAGCGCATGGTCGGCACGGTTTCGGTGACGCCTTCCAGCGTGCCGGCGTTCCTAGCATGCGCGATCTCTGCATGGAGGGCCATCACCCGGCCGTTGATTTCGGGGGAGATCTCGTTGCCGAATTCGACGGTAAAGGCGGTGTCGCCGCAGGATAGGTATCGAACGCTCACATCTGCTAGGATAGCGCCTTCGATTCAGGGAGTCTCCCATGGCCGCCACCAATGCCGGATTCGTCAACATCAACTCCGACCTCGGCGAGAGCTTCGGACCCTGGGTGATGGGTAACGACGCCGAGGTGCTGAAAATCGTCAAGTCGGCCAATGTGGCCTGCGGCTTTCATGCCAGCGACCCGGTGGTCATGGTGGACACCGTCGCTCTCTGTCAGGCGAACGGCGTCAGCATCGGCGCCCATCCCAGCTTCGCCGATCTGCAGGGCTTCGGCCGCCGCGCGATCAACCTGTCGGTCAAGGAGCTGGAGGCCAATATCGCCTATCAGCTCGGTGCCCTGCAGGCGATTGCCGCCATGAACGGCGCCAAGGTCACGCACATCAAGCCGCACGGCATGATGGGCAACATGTCGGCGGAAAGCGCCGAAATGTCGGAAGCAATCGCCCGGGCGACCAGGGCGATCGACCGCGACATCATCTTCCTGGCCCAGGCCAATACCGAGCAGGGCAAGGCGGCACGGAAGGTCGGGTTGCGGGCGGCAGAGGAAGTCTTCGCCGATCGGACCTATACCGATGCCGGCTTCCTGACGCCGCGCAAGGAGGCCAATTCGATGATCAAGGATGCCGCCCAGGCCGTGGCCCATGTGCGGCGCATGGTCGACGAACAGGCGATCTATTCGACCTCGGGCAAGCGCATCCCCTGCGATGTCGATTCGATCTGCGTCCATGGCGACGGACCGACCGCCGTCGCAGTGTCCAAGGCGGTGCGCGAAGGCCTGGAGGCGGCGGGCATTCGCATCGTGGCGCTGCCCGAGTTGCCCAGCCTGAGGCACTGACCCTCTCACCAGAATGTGACCGTGGCGGGCCTGTGTGGCGGTCCTGCAAGGTCCATAGTCCCGGCACAATCCGCAGAGATTGGACAACCGGGAGTTGACATTATGAACAGGTTCATCGTGGCGGCCGCGGCCGCCGTATTGCTCGTGTTACCGCTTGCCGCCGGAGCGCAGGCGCCGCCGGCCTATGGGCTGGGAATTTCAATGGATGCCGCCAAGAAGGCGCTGGCTGCAGCCGAGGCCGAGGCCAAGAAAAACAACTGGCCGGTGGCGATCGCCATCGTCGACAGTTCGGGCAGGCTCGCCGCGTTTTCCAAGATGGACAACACCCAGCATGGCAGCGTCGACATCTCGATCGGCAAGGCAGTGACGGCCAACAACCTCCGGCGGCCGACCAAGGCCCTGCAGGACGGGATCGCCCAGGGTGGTGCCGGTCTGCGGCTGCTGGCGGTTCCCGGTTTGATGCCGCTGGAGGGCGGTGTGCCGATCGTCGTTGACGGCAAGATCATCGGCGCGATCGGCGTTTCGGGCGTGACATCCGAACAGGATGCCGTCGTTGCCATGGCGGGAGCCGCGGCGGCGAAATAGCGGCCCGGAACCAGCTTAGGACCATCCGTCGCGCCGGGTTGTCGGACGCCGCCTCGCCGCTATAGTCCGCCCGAATCGAGGGCGTACTAGCGGCAGGAGTAGCGTATGGCGGCGTTCGGCAAGGCCCAATATATCAAGCGCGTCGAGGACAACCGGCTTCTGACGGGAACCGGCGAGTTCACGGATAATCTGACGCGTCCGGACCTGGCCCATCTGGTCCTGGTCAGGTCGCCGCACGCGCATGCGAAAATCGTCGGCATCGACACGGCCGCGGCGAGGAAATCGCCGGGCGTAATTGCGGTTTTCACCGGGGATTACATGGCCAAGGAGGGCGCCGGTGATTTCTCGTTCCCGGCCATGTTCCCCAACGCCGACGGCAGCATGCCCGAGATGACGCCGCGCCCGTCGCTGGCGCACGAAGCCGTGCGCTACGTCGGCGAAGCGGTGGTGGCGATTGTGGCCGAGACGCGTGAACAAGCGCAGGATGCCGTCGAGCTGGTCGAGGTCGAGTACGATCAACTGCCGTCCGTGACCGAGATCGAGGATGCGCTGAAGCCCGGCGCACCGCAGGTGTGGAAGGGCGCTCCGGGCAACGTCGTGGGCTTCAACCGTTTCGGCGATGCCGCCAAGTCGGACGCCGCGTTCAAGGCAGCGGCCCATGTCGTGTCGCTCGACATCGTCCACCAGCGGCTGATCGTCAATGCCATGGAACCGCGCGCGGTGATGGCCGAATGGGACGGCGACCGGATCGTTGTCCATATCGGCAGCCAGAATCCCTCCGTCACGCGTGATACCTTGGCCGAGGTCGTGCTCAAGATGTCCAAGGACAAGGTACGCGTGATTGTTCGCGACATCGGCGGCGGCTTCGGCATGAAAGTTGGCATCCAGCCCGATGAGTCGGTGGTGGTATGGGCAACCAAGGTGCTGAAGCGTCCCGTGAAGTGGCGCGCCGAGCGCGGCGAGGAGTTCGCCGCCACGACCGCCGGCCGGGATCAGTTCCACAAGGTGTCGCTGGCACTCGACAAGGACGGAAAGATCCTGGCGCTGCGCATGGAGGCGTTCGCCAATATCGGTGCCTGCCCGGCGCGCGCCGGCATCGCCATTCCGTTGTTCGTCGGTCCCAAGGTGACGACCGGCACCTACGACATTCCAGTCGTTGATCTCAAGATCACCTGCGTGATCACCAACACGGCTACCATCGGCGCCTATCGCGGCGCCGGCCGGCCGGAATGTCTGCTCAATCTCGAGCGTCTGATGGACACCGCGTCCCGTCAGCTCGGCATGGATCCGGGCGAACTGCGGCGACGCAATTTTGTGAATCCGTCGCAGATGCCCTACACCACGGCGATGGGCGAGAAGTACGATTCGGGCGATTTCGACCTGCTTCTCACCCGGGCGCTGGAGCAGGCCGACTGGGCGGGCTTTGCGGCGCGCAAGGCCGAAGCCGAGGGACGCGGCAGGCTCTACGGCCGCGGCCTGGCGTCCTACGTCGAGTGGACCAGCGCCATGGTCATGAACGAAATGGCCCACTACGAGGTCAAGGCCGACGGCAAGGTCACGATCTGGATGGGTACCCAGGGCATGGGGCAGGGCTTGCAGACCAGCTTTACCCAGCTCGCCTCGGAACTGCTCGGCATCGCCCCCTCCCAGATCGAGATCGCAATGGGCGATTCGGATCGTGTCGGTGGCGTCGGCTCGATGGGCTCGCGTTCGGCCTACATCGGCGGTTCCGCCGTGCTGGTCGGCAGCGAGAAACTGGTGACCAAGGGCAAGGACCTCGCCGCCGACGCGCTCGAGGCCAGCGTTGCCGACATCGCCTACGCTTCCGGCAGGTTTACCATTGCCGGCACCGACCGCAGCATCGGCTTCGCCGAGCTCGCGGCGAAACAGCCCGACAAGCGCATCTACATCGAGAACGTGAATTCGGTCGAAGGGATCGCCTGGCCGAACGGTGCCCACGTCGGCGAAGTCGAGATCGATCCGGACACCGGCCAGGTCGAACTCAAGCGCTATACGACGGTCGACGATGTCGGCAGGCCCTTGCACCGTCCGATCGTGTTCGGCCAGATCCAGGGCGGCTGCGCCCAGGGCATCGGTCAGGCATTGCTCGAGGAGAATGTCTACGACCGCGAAACCGGCCAGCTTATTACCGGGTCTTTCATGGACTACGCCATGCCGCGCGCCGATACTTTTCCCGATTTCAACAACACGCTCGACGATTCGGTGCCGGCCAAGACCAATCCACTGGGCGCCAAGGGGGTCGGCGAGTCCGGCACGGTCGGCTCGACGCCCACGGTGATGAACGCCATCATGGATGCGCTATGGCCGCTTGGCGTGCGCAACATTCAGATGCCGGCGACACCGCATCGCGTGTGGCAGGCGATTCGTGGCACCAAGAGATGACGGGCGGGCGATGAAACAACGCATATTCGGCTGGGTGTCGGCCCTGATCGGCATCGTTCTCGCGGTGGCAGTCGTCGAGGTTACCGCCATTGTCTGGCTGTACATCGAGGATGGCCGCTACACGCCGACAGCCGAACTCTACGAGCGCACCCAGAACACCTACGTTCGCGACGCGACCAAGGGTTCGGCGTGCCGCTATGTCGACACCCTCTATCCGCATCCGTATGTCGCCTTCGTCCACCACGCCAATCCCCCGTGCGGGATTCCGTTCGTCAACAACGTTGGCCTGTTCGGTGACGATTTCACCGTCCTGAAGCGGCCCGATCGCTACGTTGTCCTGCTGACCGGCGGATCGGTCGCCTCGCAGCTTGGCCAGAACGCGGCGCCGCCGGCGCCGCGCTATCTCGAGGAGGAGCTGAACAAGAATTATGTCAGCCCGAACGGCAAGCCGTTCCTGGTGCTGAATGGTGGTGATGGCGCCTGGAAACAGCCGCAGGCGTTCATCCTGTTCTCGCTCTATGCGACATCGGTCGATGCCGTGGTGACCCTGGATGGTTTCAATGAGCACTACTTCTTCTGGCCGGGCGCCGAGGAACGCCTCGAGCGGCCGCTCAGCAACTTCATCGACGTCAACCCGTTCGTCGCCGACGAAAATTTCGGCGACGCGGCGATCGGCTGGGTGATGGGGCGGCTGGCAGGCACGCTCGCGCTCAACCCGATTCTCGGCAAGTCGCACGCCGCCTACATGGTGATCCGCGGCATCGAGGCCGCCGCCAAGGGCAAGGACAGCTTCAAGTCGAACAAGAAGACGACGCTCAACGGCATTTTCAAGATGCCCGAAGACATACGCCGCGACCATGACCGCGCCTTCGCCGTCCAGCTCGGCCTCTACCAGAAATACGCCCGGGGCATCGAGGCGGTGGCCCGCGACAACGGTGTGAAGACCAGCTACTTCATGCAGCCGTCGCCAGCCTGGAACAAGGCGCTCACCGAAGAAGAGAAGCGCGTGGTCGGCGACCTCTCCTATCGCGACCTGTATCGGCGAATCGTGGAAGGAATGCTGACGCTCCGGGAGCGCGGCATGGCGATATTCGACCTGGGCGATGTGTTTGCGGGGGAAACCGGCACGATCTACGCCGATCACATCCATTTCCTACGAGACGCCCAGGGCGAGAGCCGGGGCAACCGGCTGATCGCGGCCCGGATGGGGCAACTGCTGGCCGAGACCTGGCGACTGCAGCGTAAGCCGTGATGGTGCCTGCTCGGCTGGCGGGGGTTGCGACTTGGGGGGCACATGAACGTTTTCAAATTGCTGTTTGCGTGCGATTCCGCCGGTTCGTCCGCGAAGCTCGCCGTCATGATCGGTCTGTCGTCGTCGATGGTCCTCGTTCTCGCGCGTATCGGAGTGGCCATGGCCGGCCAATAGGGCAGGAAAGGCGTACCGCCCGGCAGTTTCAACGGTCAGTCCGCCGATTGATTGACGAGCCGAGCTGAGCCATCTTGCCAGTCTGCTGGACGCTTCGTCCGACCCTGCCATTCCGAGGGAATACCCGTGTCGCGTGACGACCGCGCCAAAGGCGCACCATCCGTTCCTCCACTGTCAGGACGTCCCCCGTCGATCGACCGCATGGCGAGCTGGCCTGCGCTGGCACCGCTTGTTGCGCGCGCCGGCCGCCCGCTGGTTGTCGAGGCGTTGCGGATATGGGCGGAAGCCAGGCGCGGCATGTCCGATGTTGTCGATGAGGCTGCCTGCGCGCGCTGGTGCGAGGCGCGGCTGTCGGGTCTGGCGACTCCCTCGCAGCGGCGGGTCTTCAATCTGACTGGCACGGTGTTGCACACCAACCTCGGCAGGGCGCTGCTTGCCGAGGAGGCAATCGCCGCGGCAGTCGCCGCCATGCGCTCGCCGACGACCCTGGAGTACGATCTTTCGGGCGGTGCGCGCGGTGAACGTGACGATCACATCGCACCGTGGTTGCGCCGCCTTACCGGCGCCGAGGCGGCGACGGCGGTCAACAACAATGCCGCCGCTGTGCTGCTCGTGCTCAACGCGCTGGCGGGCCCTCGGGATGGGAAGGTCCGCGAGGTGATCGTCTCGCGCGGCGAGTTGATCGAGATCGGCGGCGCTTTCCGCATCCCCGACATCATGGCACACGCCGGCTGCCGCCTCGTCGAGGTCGGAACGACCAACCGGACTCACCTCAAGGACTATGCGGCGGCGGTCGGCCCCGACACTGCCGCGATCATGAAGGTCCATCCGTCGAACTACGCCATCCAGGGTTTCACGAAGTCGGTGCCGGCGGCGGAACTCGTGGCGCTCGCGCGCGAGAAGGGCGTCGCCCTGATCGAGGATCTCGGCAGCGGTACGCTGGTCGACCTCGAGACCTGGGGACTGCCGCACGAGCCGACGGCGCGTGAGGCGATCGAAGCCGGCGTCGATGTCGTCACCTTCTCCGCTGACAAGCTGCTGGGAGGGCCGCAGGCTGGCCTCGTGGTCGGCCGCAAGGACATGATCGACCGCATCGCACGCAATCCGATGAAGCGCGCCCTTCGTCTCGACAAGGTACGGCTGGCTGCGCTCGAGGCAACGCTCCGACTCTATGGCGACCCTGGACGTCTGGCCGAACGCCTGCCCACGATCCGGTCGCTCGCGCGGCCGGCGACCGAGATCCGGGCCCAGGCCGAGCGCCTGTTGCCGCGACTGCATGAGGCGCTGGGCTCCGCCGCCGATGTCGGAATCGAGCCGGTGCGAGGCCAGATCGGCTCAGGTGCACTGCCGGTCGATCTGCTGCCGTCGTTCGCTCTGGCGATGCGAGGCAAGGGTCTGGATCGGCTGGCCGATGCTTTTCGCCATCTGCCGATCCCCGTCATCGGCCGCATCGCCGACGGCTCGCTGCTGTTCGACCTGCGCACGCTCGACGACGAGTCGGCTTTCGTGGCCCAGCTCGACCAGCTCGACATCAGGCAGTCCACGTCATGATCGTCGGCACCGCAGGCCACATCGACCATGGGAAAACCGCACTCGTCAAAGCTTTGACGGGTGTCGACGCCGACCGTCTCAAGGAGGAGAAGGCGCGCGGCATAACCATCGATCTTGGCTATGCCTATAGTGATCTCGGCGATGGCCGCCAGCTCGGCTTCGTCGATGTCCCGGGCCACGAGCGCTTCGTGCACAACATGCTGGCCGGTGCCACGGGTATCGACGCCGCGCTTATCGTGGTGTCGGCAGTCGAAGGCATCAAACCGCAGACCGTCGAGCATCTGCAGATCGTCGACCTGCTCGGTCTTGATCGCGGCATCGTCGCGCTGACCAAGGCAGATCTTGCCAATGACGACCAGCTTCTGGAGCGCATGGCGGAAGCCGAGACCCTGTTGGCCTCGACGTCGCTTGCAGGCGCGGAGATCGTGCCGGTGTCGGCGTTGACGGGCCAGGGTATTGACGAGCTGAAGGCCAAGCTTCTGGCGCTGGGCGAAAGTGGCAAGGGCACGACCGGCTTTGCGCGGCTTGCAGTCGACCGCTGCTTCGTGCTTCCGGGCGCGGGTGTCGTGGTCACCGGCACGATCCACGCCGGCGAGATCAGGGTCGACGACCGGGTGATGCTTACCCCTTCCGGGTTGGAGGCTCGGGTGCGCTCCCTGCACGCGCAGAATCGGCCAGCCGAGATCGGACGGGCGGGCGAGCGCTGCGCCCTCAACCTTACGGGGCCACGTCTTTCCAAGGAGTCAGTCCGCCGCGGCGACTGGGTGGTGAGCCCGGAACTGCACGTGCCGACCGACCGTCCCGACGTGCGCCTGCAGCTGCTCGCGTCGGAGAGTTCGTCGCTGAAGCATTGGTCGCCGGTTCATGTCCACCTGGGTGCCGCCCATGTCATGGGCCGGATCGCCTTGCTCGAAGGCAACACTCTCGGTCCTGGCGCGTCGGGGCTGGCGCAGCTCGTGCTCGAGGAAAAGGTCGGCGCGCTGGCCGGTGACCATATTATTTTGCGCGATCCCTCGGCCACGCGCACCATTGCCGGTGCCACGGTCATCGATCCGTTCGGGCCATCGCGCAACCGACGGTCCGGACGCCGGCTGGCCGAACTTGCGGCGCTGGGCGGCGCCGATGCGGAGGTTCTTCCCAAACTGTTGCGGCTGGAGTCCGGTTTCGTCGAGACGGCCCGGTTCGGTACGGCGCGCAATCTGCGGCCGGCCGAAGTCGACAAGCTTCTGCAGGCGGCCGGTGGCGATAAACTCGAGGGTTATGGATTTCTCGTCGAGACGCTCGCGGCGGCACGACTGGATATCGTCGAGACCCTGAAAGCCTTCCATCAGGCCAAGGCCGATGCACCGGGACTGCAACCGGAAAGGTTGCGGGTGACGCTGAAGAAGCGCTGGCCGGTGCCGGTTTTCCGCACCCTGCTCGACCGTGAGGTTCGCGCCAAGACAGTGATGGTCGACGGCCCGTTTCTTCGTTTGCCCGGGCATTCGCTTACGTTGACGCCGCGCGACGAGGCGCTGTGGAAGAAGATCTCGGCCGACCTCGATCGCGAGCGCTTCAAGCCACCGCGGGTGCGCGACTTCGCCCAGACCTACGGCGCGCCGGAGCCCGAGACGCGCAAGTTGCTGCAGCGGCTCGCCCGTCTGGGCCGGGTCATCGAGGTGGCACCCGATCAGTATTTCCTTCGCCCCGTTGTGGCCGAAATGATCGCCATCGCCCACGCTTTCGGCCGCGACTTCAGCGCTGCCGAATTTCGTGACAAGCTCGACAATGGCCGCAAGGTCGCCATCCTGATCCTGGAATTCTTCGACCGTCATGGCGTTACGGTCCGCCGTGGCGACTTGCGCCGGACGGTGCCACTGAAGCTCGAGCAGTATGGACCTCCACCGGCAAAGCAGGGTCCCGGGGACGGTAGGTGACAGCGCGCGGGTTCTGGGGAATGATCGAGAATGGAGGGGAAGCGCTCCCGGTGGGGCGGCTGGCCTTCAAAGCCAGAGAGGGCCGCCAGACGGTTCTTAGTGGGTTCGACTCCCACTCTCTTCCGCCAATTCCCATCCGATAGCATCCGCGGACACCCAGTATAGGCCGATAATTGGCCATTTTGGCTAGTTTGACTGTCCAGCACAGTCCCCGGCCGTCCACTGGAAGGTACCCCCATTTGGGGGTATGTATGGGGGTACGAAGCCGGCCGACGCGGAGATACCCCCAAATGCTCACGGAAACGCTGATCCGAAAGACGAAGACGCCACCAAAGTCCACCAAGCTCGCGGATGAGCGCGGCATGTACCTGTTCCTCACGCCTGCTGGCGGACGCTTGTGGCGGTTCAAATACCGCTTCGACGGCAAGGAAAAGCTCCTGGCCTTGGGTGCCTATCCCGACATGTCGCTCGCCAAGGCGCGCGAGGCCCGCGACGACGCCCGCAAGAGGCTCGCACAGGGCGTTGATCCGTCCGTTGCCCGCCAGCAAGAGAAGCGGGAGAGAAGCGAAGCCAACGCCAACGATTTCGAGACGATGGCGCGCGAGTGGCTGGAGAACGTCCGGGAGAAGTGGGCCGCCGTCTATCACTCCGACACGCTGACGCGCTTCGAGTCCTATGTGTTCCCCGGCATCGGCCGCCGCCCCATTGCGGAAGTAGCCGCACCGGAGTTGCTGGCCCTGCTGCGCAAGATCGAGGCGCGGGGCACGGTGGAGACGGCGCACAAGGTGGCCCGCGCCTGCGGGCAGGTTTTCCGCTACGGCATCGCGTCCGGCCGCTGCGACCGCAATCCCGCCGCCGATCTGCGGGGAGCCTTGAAGGCCCGCCCCAAGCCGAAGCATATGGCGGCCCTGCCAGCATCGGAGCTGCCGGACTTCCTCCGCAAGATCGACGAGTACGATGGCGAGTTGCAGACCCGGCTGGCACTGCGTTTGCTGGCCCTGACATTTGTTCGCACCAACGAGCTGCGCAGCGCGACCTGGGCCGAAATCGATTTGGACAAGGCGGACTGGACAATCCCTGCCGAGCGGATGAAGACCAAGGCGGCACACCATGTTCCTCTGTCCAAGCAGGCGGTGGAGGCCTTCCGGCAGCTTCAGGCGATGAATGGCAAGTGGCCTTGGGTATTCGCCGGCCGCGCGCCGACCACGCCCATGAGCAAAAATACCGTGCTCTTCGCGCTTTATCGAATGGGGTATCACGGCCGTATGACAGGGCACGGCTTCCGGGCGCTGGCATCAACGACGCTCAACGAAATGGGCTACCGACCGGACGTGATTGAGCGGCAACTGGCACACATTGAAAAAAATGCGGTCCGGGCCGCTTACCATCGCAGCCAGTATCTCGATGAGCGCCAGACAATGATGCAGGCTTGGGCGGACTTTCTCGACGCTCAGCAGGGGGCGGGTCCGAATGTGATTGCGTTCAGGAAGGGCCGTGTCGCGTAGTCGCCGCAATGCGTTACCTCGGCGCGTTATTGGTCGCATTGTCTGCCTTCGTCGCCGCCAGCGCCCAAAGCCGTCAATCCTGCAATTTCGTTTGCGATGGTGACACCCTGAAGCAAGACGGCACGACGTATCGATTGGAAGCATTCGACGCGCCTGAGGCGGATCAAACTTGCGACGGTGGGGCTTGGCATCCGGGGCCACTGGCGAAGCAGGCCCTTGCTGATTTCATTGCCGGCCGCCCCGTCGAGTGCAGGCCGATCACAATTGACCGCTACGGGCGCACCGTGGCGCGCTGCTATGCCGGCGGCGCGGATCTGTCGATGCTCATGGTGGCGGCCGGATGGGGCTGGGCCTTCCGCCGATACTCCGTCGAGTTGGTATCGGTGGAGGAAGAGGCCAAAGCCAAGGGCTTGGGCGTTCACGCTCACGACTGTGTGCCGGCGTGGGAGTGGCGAGCGCGGAATAGGGGCGTGCGCTAAGGGATGAAATATCCACTCATTTAAGATCAAAATGAAAAAAAAATTCTTCGACTTTCTTAATGGGAATATCGGGGAAAAGCAGGCTTTGTTCCGTCCGATATAGTCCAACGGTGAATTAACTGCGGCAATTTTTAAGCGTGACACGGGGAAGAAATTCCCCGCTATGCCCTGTGGCGCGGCGAATGCGGACCGATATAGTGTTTCTACATGCACCCGACACGCCATTCTGACGGGAGGACGATGGCGAGAAGCAATGCAGAAGGAGAAGTTGAATGACTCAAGTAGGATACATCCGCCTTCGCGACCTCGTTAAGCGTGTACCCGTCAGCAAATCGACAATTTGGCTTTGGGTTCAGGAGAGCAAATTTCCTGCGCCGGTGAAGCTCTCCGAACGCGTTACTGCCTGGCCTGTTGCTGATATTGAGCAGTGGGAAGCCGGGAAGCGTTCCGCTCCCAAGGAAGCATAGCGGGAGATCCTTGCGTGTACTCCAAGGCGGGCCGGGATCGGCCAGCGCGGGAGCGCGGCGTCGATGCGACCTGCGGTAGCATCCAATACGATTGCCATCACCGGCTTCCGCATTTTTTGCTGCGCTCGGCTGCATGGCCGAGCCTTGGGCCAAATGCGCTTTGCGCAACACATCTGAAGCCGCCTGAAACGAAATGCCCCGGTCACGGTGTTCGAGACCGCGCCGGGGCAAAGCCATTCCCTCAATCCCGACCAAGAGAAAGAAAGAACATGGTTACGGTACGCAAACGCGGACGTTCTCGCAATGGCCACGCTACCCCTCTACCCCTCCTTGACCATATCGACCGTGCCCGCGTGCGCGCCCTGCCTCTCGCCGCCCGGCGGCTTGCTCAAGGGCACGGACTGCCGGCCTCCACCGCGCTTCATGTCGCTCTGGCGGCCGGCTTCAAGTGCGGAGATGACCGATGACGGCACGCCTCTACGTCGAGGCCGTCGCATTGTCTCACGATGGCGACCGCCCCTTCGTGGTGCGGGGCCAGACTGCCAAGGCGCTGATTGCCTTGGTGAATGGTGGCGACCGAGGCGTGACGGCGCTGGAGGCCGCCACCTGGGCTTACAGGTTCGCGGCCTACTGCCACGAACTGCGAACACGCCACGGGCTCGCCATCCGCACCGAGCGCGAGGAACACCCAGGCGGATGGCATGGCCGTCACGTTCTGGAAACGCCGGTCACGATCCGCCTCGTGGCAGATCC
>CALDNT010000276.1 GCA_937915145.1 uncultured Reyranella sp. | reverse complement strand
GGGGTCATCCTGGCAGGCTACCTGGCTGGACGCTGGCGCATCCTCGGTGCCGAGGCGACCACCGCGCTCAATGCCTTCGTCAGCTATTTCGCCCTGCCGGTGCTGTTCTTCGGCACCCTGGCACGCACCCCGGTGCGGTCGGTGCTCGATCCGGCGCTGATCCTGGGCTTCGGCCTCGCCGTCGTGGCCACCTTCGCGATCGGCATGGTCACCACGCGCCTGGCTAGCCGTGGCGGTCTGGCCGCCATGAGCCTCCAGGGAATCGCCGCCTCGTGGGGCAATGTCGGCTACATGGGCGTTCCGATCTGCCTTGCGGCCTTCGGCGAGGCCGGCCTGCCACCCGCCATGCTCGCGGTCATCGTCACCGCCATTTTATCGATGGTGTTCGGCGTCATGCTGATCGAACTCGAGGTGGCGGCGGGCCATGGACCACTCAAGACCTTCCTGCGCGCGGCCTTCAACGTGGCGCGCAACCCACTGCCGCTGTCGATCGCACTCGGCATCGCGGCCTCGGCGATCGGCCTGCCGGTGCCGACGCCGCTCGAAAAATGGATAGATCTCCTGGGCGCCGCGGCGGCGCCATGCGCGCTGTTCGCCATCGGGCTCTTTCTGTCCGACAAGTCGATCAAGAGCGGGCTGGCGGAGGCCGGACTGGCGACGATCATCAAGCTGCTGCTTCAGCCGCTGCTGGCGGCGCTGATCCTGCCGTTCTTCGTCGATCTCAGGTCGGTACCGGGCCAGGTTGCACTTCTCATGGCGGCACTTCCGACCGCTGCCAATGCCTTCGTGTTGGCCAAGCAGTTCAATGTCTCGGTCGAGCAGAACACCGCCGCCGTGCTACTTTCGACGGCGTTTTCGGTGATCACGGTTTCCGCCTTGCTGGTGTGGCTACGCGTATCCTGACAACAACGGAGGGCGACATGCTCCAGGAATTCAAGAAGTTCGCGATGCGAGGCAACGTCGTCGACCTCGCCGTCGGCGTCATCATCGGCGTTGCCTTCGGCAAGATCGTCGATTCGCTGGTGAACGACCTCATCATGCCGGTGATCGGCCGCATCTTCGGCGGTCTCGACTTCACCAACTACTTCGTCGGCCTCACCGAGGCGTCGAGCCAGGCGGCAACCTACGATGCTGCCAAGAAGGCCGGCGCCACGCTGGGCTACGGCAACTTCATCACGGTGACGGTGAACTTCCTCATCATCGCCTGGGTGCTTTTCCTGGTCATCAAGGGCATCAATCGCATATCGAAGGACGATGCCGCCGCGCCCAAGGCGCCGCCACCGCCCACGCGTGAAGAAGTGCTGCTGGGCGAGATCCGCGACCTTCTGAAGGCGCGAGGCTAGGCGGCGCGGCGTTCGAGCAGAACCAGATCGAGCCGCCGCGCGAGATCGTCGGAAATCTTCGTCAGTGGCAGGCGGCATTCGGGCGAGGCGATCAGGCCTTGCCGCCACAGGCAGTATTTGATCGGCATCGGATTGGCCTCGGCGAACAGCAGCGTCACCAGCGATGCCAGTGGCGTCCAGGCCGCGCGTGCGCCGGCGAGGTCGTTGGCGGCAAGGCGTCGCCCGACATCGACGAAGTGCTCGGTCAGCAGGTGGCTTGCCGCCAGGATGCCGCCGTTGCCACCGTTGGCCATCATGGTGAAGTAGAGCGCGTCCTCGCCGGTCAGCACCGCGAAGTCCTTCGGCTTGCGCTGCAGCAGTTCGAGCGACTGCGCGACCGAGCCCGAGCTGTCTTTCACGCCGACGATATTGGGCACGAGGCTGAGTTCGAGCAGCGAGTCGTTCGAGAGGTTCACCGCCGTGCGGTAGGGGATGTTGTAGATCACCACGTCGCGGTCGGTGGCGGCTGCGACGGCCTGGAAGTGGGCGATCAGGCCGCCCTGGCTCGGCCGATTGTAGTAGGGGCAGACCGATACGATGCCGTCGAAGGCGAAACGTTCCAGCCGGCGCAGCGTCCTTTCGACCTTGTGCGTGGCATTGCCGCCGACGCCTACGAACACCGGCACACGCCCGGCGGCAACGGCGACGGTGCGATCGATCAGCTCGTCGATCTCGGCCTCGTCGAGCGTCGGTGATTCACCCGTGGTGCCGAGCGGAAACAGGCCGTCGACGCCGAGTCCGATGTAATGCCCGATCAATCGTTCGTAGCTCGGGAAATCGACCACGCCATCCTTGAACGGCGTGATCAGGGGCAGCCACAGGCCGGAGATACTGATTGTCATGCAGTCACGCTAGGACGCTTCCCTAAACAATAAAAACGAATGTTTTTGATATGAACGTTCGGAAATGATTATGTATTGGGATGCGCAAGGATCTCGATATGGCGCTGGTGCGCGCCTTTCTCACCGTCGTCGAAAGCGGCGGCGTGACGCGCGCGGCAGCCGCACTCGGTGTCTCCCAGGCGGCAGCCAGCCAGCAGATCAAACGTCTGGAGGAAGCGCTCGACTGCCGGCTGTTCGAGCGTGCGGGCCGGCGGCTGGCGCTGGCGCCGGCCGGCGAGCGGCTGATGGCGCAGGCGCGCCGGCTGCTGGCGATGAACGACGAAGTCTGGTCGTCGATGCGTACGCCGTCGTTCGAGGGCGAGGTCCGTCTCGGCGTGCCCTACGATCTCGTGGGCTCCTTCGTGCCGGGTGTACTGCGCCGCTTCGCCAAGGCCCAACCGCGCGTCCGCGTCAGTCTTGTGTGCGAGGATTCCAGGATCGTGCGCGAGGCCTTGAAGTCGGGCGGCGTCGACCTCGCGCTCACCACCGAAGCCGACTGTGGCCGTCATGGCGAGACGCTGCGCACCGACCGTCTTGTTTGGGTCGGCGCCCGCGGCGGCGATGCGCATCTCAAGGATCCGTTGCCGGTGTCGCTCGGCGCGCCCTCCTGTGTCTTCCGGCCGGTGGCGATCGAGGCGCTGGGCCGGATCAGGCGCGACTGGCGCGCCGTATGCGAGGTGAGCCGTATGGAACCGGTCTACGCCGTTCTTGAGGCCGGTCTGGCGGTCGCGCCGTTGCTGCGCTCTTCGGTGCCCGAGCGCTTCGAGATCCTGAGTGGAGCCGGGGCACGCGAGGCTCGCCTGCCGCCGTTGCCGGAATTCCGAATCAATCTCTACGCCGCACAAGGCCTCAGCCCCGCCGCCCGCGACCTCGCCGATCACGTGCGTGCAGGCTTTTCCGGCCGTGTCCGGAGTCCGGGCAACAATTGATACGATCGGATGGCTGTTTCGACAGTGGCGGCGCAACTACAATCGCGGCCGTCATCAGGGAACATCTTTATGCGTACTCTGTTCGGTTGGGGCATCAAGCTGGCTTTCGTGGGCCTCATCTATGCCGGCGTCAGCGGAGCCATTCCGCTCACGCTGCCGGACACGATTTTTGGTTATCAGGTCCCCGATGCGGCCAAGCGTTTCGCCGGCGCCGGTGGCCAGCTCCAGGAGATCGCGGACAAGACGCAGACCGGTTTCAAGGGAATTGCCGACAGTCTCAAGTAAATCACGGCACGAGTTTAGAGGGGGCGTCCAGGAGCCCGGCCGCGCGATCTTCGGAACGCGCGGCCGGGCTCTTCTTTTGTCCGGTCTTCGATCAAGCGGCCGCCAGCGGTGCCGTCCAGGCGTTGTAGCCATAGACCCAGTCGGTATCCGTGACGCCCCTGAGCCAGGAATTCTGGCGCGAGGTGAGCTGGATGCGCGATGTCCGTTCCTTGCGTGTCGCTTCGTAGGTCGCCAGCGCCGCGGCGACGCTGTCGCGATCGGCGCCACCAAGGCAGCGTGACAGTACCGCGGCATCCTCGATCGCCATCGCCGCGCCCTGCGCCATGTAGGGCGTCATGGGATGGGCGGCATCGCCCAGAAGCACGACGTTTCCCGCGCTCCACTCTGCCAGCGGCTCGCGATCGACGAGGATCCGCTTGTGGACGGAGGGGCAGGCAGCCAACACACGCTGCACCGAGGGATGGAAGCCCTCGAACGCCGCACGCAACACCGCGACGTCGCCCTCCGCCGACCACGACTCCAGGCCGAACTCGGGCTCGGGCTGGCTGGTGACGAAATAGACCTCCGAGCGGTCGGGCTTGACGTAATACATCACGATGTGGCGATCCTCGCCCCACCATTTGGCGCACTCGTCCATCTCGAAACCATTCAGCAGCTTTGCCGGAAAGGTAGTGCGATAGGCGATGCGCCCCGTGACGTTGGGGGGCGCTTCGCCAAACAGGATCGACTTCACCGCCGAATGCACGCCGTCAGCGCCGATCGCCACATCGGCTTCAGCACTGTGGCCGTTGGCGAAGGCGATTCGCACGCCGCCGCCCGCGGCCGGCTCAATGCCGACGAGCCGGTGGTCGAGCCTGATCACCTCGTCAGGCACAATGCTGGCCAATGCTTCGTGCAGATCGCCGCGATGGGCCACCAGATAGGGCGCGCCGTATTTTGCCTCCGCGGTGGGTCCGAAGATCATGTCGAACAGAACTTCACCGGTTCGCCAGTCGCGGTTGTTCCATGAGCGTGGATAAAACGCCTGTGCGCGCAGGCGTGCCTCGAGGCCGAGGCCACGCAGCACATGCATGGCGTTGCAGCCGATCTGGATGCCGGCGCCGACCCGCGCGAACTGCTTTGCCTGCTCGTAGACGGTGACGTCGATACCCTTGAGCCGCAATGCCGCCGCAGCGGCCAGTCCGCCCATGCCGGCGCCGACGATGGCGACGTTCAGTTTGTGTCTGGTCATGCACGCTTTCCGGTCATGGGTTTACGGCGGCGGCAACAGTCGCTTGGCCTGCATCTCGGCGAAGCATTTCCGGAACATCGCCTCAGTGTCCATGACCTCGGTGAATCCGGCCTGCATCAGCTTGATGGTCGAGACAATCACCGCCGGCCCCGGCCGGTCGCGGCCGTAGCCCATCGTATAGTCGGCATATTCGAAAGACAGCCCGACGAAGTCCTTCAGCGTGCCCGACCTCAACCCATGGGCGGCGCAAACCTCCGCCCACTCGGCCTCGCGTGGCCGGATTTCTCGATCGAGCGCCAGCGGCACGTGATCGCCGGCGGCAAAACCCAGCGCGTCGGCGATGGCCGGCCAGACATTGGGCCATACGAATACGTCGCCATTGGTGACGTTGAAGATCTCGTTGCGCGCTGCCGCCGCGTTGCCCGACCAGGCGATGCAGCGCGCCAGGAGGTCGGCGTCGACCGCCTGTGCCGGGCGGCCCATGCCGCCGGGGTAATCCAGTTCGGTCCTGCCGGCGCGTCGCTGCAATGCCGCGTAAACACCCAGGGCCGGGATCACATTCATGGCACTGCCCACCGAGTCGCCCACGATCAGCACCGGCCGCAGGATCGACCATGCCCACGCCTTGCCCTGTTGGGCTTCGCGCAGGTAGCGCTCCTGATTCCAGTAGAAATTTGGCTGGTCGTGCATCTCCGAACGGTTTTCCCGTGCCGGTATGGCGAGCGGACGGACATGCGCGCCATAGGCCTTGGTGCCCTGCAGCAGCGCCACATGCCGCAGCCCCGGTGCCGCGCGCTCAAGCGGTCCGAACAGGTTCTTCAGCATCAGCTCGTTGATTCTGATCTGTTCTTCTTCCCGCCAGCCCGCGACCAGCCCCGGCCGTTCATAAAGTGCCGCGTAGACGAGGTGAGTGACGCCGGCGAACTCAGGTGCGAGCCTGAGGCATGCCGCGGCATCGGAGAGATCGAGCTCGAGCCAGCGTGCGCCGTGGGTTTCGCCCGGTCGGCGGCGCGAGACGGCAATCACCTCGCAGTCCGTCGCGGTCGCGAAGTGCTTCATCGCGGCGTAACCAACGAGGCCGGTTGCGCCGGCGATCAGGATTTTCTTGGCAGGCATCGGCTAAGCAATAGCATGGTTCGGCGATCTACTCCGGCATCTGCAACTGGATATCCCGGGCGGCCTGCTGGAGCGGCCGCAGGAAGCGTCGTTTGGCGGCGGCCTCCGTCACCTTGCCCGAGATCGTGTTGACGCTGAGAGCAGCCACGACCTGACCGCGGGGATTGCGGACGGGCACGGCCAGACCGCAGATCGCCGGATCGAGTTCGCCATCGACCCAGGCATATCCGCAGACGGCTGTTCGCGCGAGTTCCTTTCGCAGCAGCCCTGGATCGGTGACCGTGCGCTCGGTCAGCCGCCGCAGCTCGACGCGGCTGAAGAACAGATCGAGGTCCGTCGCCGGTGCCGCCGCCAGCAGGACCCGGCCGAGCGATACGACATGGGCTGGCAGTCGGCTGCCGACCCCCAGGCTGGTGGCGAGGATTCGGCGCGATGGCCAACGCTGGACGTAGACGATGTCGGTTTCGTCGAGGACCGCCAGTGCGCACGATTCCGACGTTTCGTCACGCAGCGTCTCGACGGTCCGTTGCGATGCCGCCCAGAACGGCAGCGAACTCAGGTATGACAGACCAAGCCCAAGCGCGCGCGGTCTCAGCTGGAAGTAGCGGCCGTCGTTTGCGCAATACCTCATCGCCACCAGAGTCGCGAGTATCCGTCGCGACGTCGCGCGCGTCAGGCCGGCCAACCGTGCCACCTCGGTGAGCGTATGACGTCCGGGAGGATGTCCCAGCGCCTCCACGACGCCGAAGCCGCGGGCAATGGCGCGCACGAAGCCGTCGCTTTCCTTTGGCGGCGCGGCGGCCTTGTCAGGGTTTCGGGGGACTGCCACTGTTGTTCGCCAGACACTTAAAATGTTCGTCTGGCGAACATTAGGAGAGGGCGAGCGATGGTGCAAGCGCAAGGCTTCGAGACCGATTTCTGGAAGGACGCCAACCTGCGCAAGGGCTGGGACGACATCGTGCCGGGCGAACCGCGCAAGACGCTGCCCTACCTGCTGACGCAGGAAGCCATCGCGCTCTACTGCAAGGCGGTTGGTGAAACCAACCCGCTCTACCTCGACGAAAAGGCCGCGAAGGCCGGTCCGCATGGTGGCCTCGTGGCGCCGCCGTCGATCCACATCCTGCTGATGTTCTCCTGCACGCCGGCCGACGACTGGATGCGCAGCCCGGGCACGATCAACGCCGGCCAGTCGTGGAGCTACAACATCCACGCCCGCCCCGGCGACACCATCCGGCTGGAGGCGCGCGCGCTCGACAAGTTCATCAAGCGACAGCGGCTGTTCGTCGTGCACGACAACGTCTTCTTCAACCAGCACGGCCAGGTCATCTGTTCCGGTCGTGGCCAGACCATCCGGCCGGCGTAAGTGGGGAAATCATGAACAACGATTTCGACAAGTTGAGCGAAGGCGACACGATCGACGGGCCGTCTTTCGCCGTGTCGCGCGAATCGATCCGCCTCTTCTGCGATGCCTCGCTCGACTACAATCCGCTGCATCTCGACGACGACTACATGAAGGGCGATTTTGGCCGAACCAACTTCGGCGGCATCATCATGCACGGCATGAATAACTTCGGCCTGATCTCGCGCATGATCACCGACTGGATTCCGCCAGGTGCAGTCCACCGGCGGCTGGAGACGCGATGGGTGAAGCCGGTCAGGCCGGGCGATACCATCCGGCCGGCCGGCACCATCAAGACCCGTCAGACGACGCAAAAATCCCGGTGGGTCCTGCTCGACGTCGTGGTGCGCAACCAGAAGGACGAGCCCGTAGCCGTCGGGGAGGCGATGGTCGAGTTCCCGCCGTGACTATTCAACCTTAGCGCCCGAGGCCTTGATCACCGGTGCCAGCTTCGCCTCGTTGGCAGCGCGATACTTGGCGGTGTCGGCCGGGCTCAGCCAGACGCGCTGGGCGCCCTGCTTGTCGAATGCCTCCTTGAGCGCCTCGCTCTCCAGTGCCTGCTTCAAGAGGCCCGAGAGCTTGTCCACCATCGCCGGCGGCATGCCGGCCGGCCCGCAGAATCCACCCCACGAGACAATCTCGAAACCTGGCAGGAACTCGACCATGGCCGGGATCTCCGGCACCGCGGGATGGCGCTTGGCCGAGGTCACGGCAAAGCCTTTCACCTTGCCTCCCTTCATCAGCCCGAGCGGACCGGGGATGTTGTCGAACATCATGTCGACCTGGCCGGCCAGGAGGTCCTGATGGGCGGGTGCGCTGCCGCGATAGGGCACATGCAGGATGTCGACGCCGGCCATGCTCTTGAACAATTCACCGGTGATGTGCGGGCTGGTGCCAGCGCCGGAGGAGGCGAAGGAATATTTGCCGGGGTTGGCCTTCAGGAGCGCGATCATCTCGGGCACCGTATTTGCCGGGAAGTCGAGGCGCGTCATCAGCATGTTCGGCACCTCCCACAAGATCGAGATGCCGGTGACGTCCTTGCCGGCGTCGAACGGCATCTTGGCGTAGAGAGTGGGCGCGATCGCATGCGCGGCGATCGTGTAGAGGCCGATCGTGTAGCCATCCGGCGCCGACTTGGCGACGGCATCGGCACCTACAAGGCCGCCCGAGCCGCTCTTGTTCTCGATGATGAAGGTCTGGCCGGTAAGCTTTTCAAGTTCGCGGCAGACGATGCGCGAGAGTGTGTCGGTCGGTCCTCCGGCCGGGAAGGGAACGACGTACTTGACTGACTTGTTGGGCCAGGTGGCTTGCGCCCGGGCGACGCCAGACGCGACCATCGGGCTGGCCAGAAAGCCGCCCGAGAGAACGAGGGCGCGGCGGCGGGGAAATTTCAACTCGGTCATCTCGAACGTGCCTCCAATGGCGTTTGTTGGAAGGCACCTTATTTTGCGTTCGTCGTTTCCGGTAGTGGGTGTGGCCCGCGACAGAAAATCCAGCGGCCCGTCCATTTCCCAAAAACGTTTTGTCAATTCGGCCGCGCGACCCTCGCCATCGCCGCGATCGCCTGGGGTTGGCGCGAACAGATTCTGCGCAGGTCGGCTCGAAGGCTCAGCCCACCCGGCTGGCGAGGGCGCGGATCCGGTCGAGTTCGTAGGGCAGTTTCAGCGCCAGTTCGGCGCGCGCCAGCGAAAGCCTCGAGTGCCGCCGTGCCGCGCGGTTCAGCTCCTCGTGACTGATCGTCGACAGCGAGATGAAGGCCTTTTGCAGCCGGATGACCACTTCGAGCGTGCCCGCACCGTCACGCGCTATGGCGGTGAAGGCGTCATCGAACATTTCGCGCAGTTCGAGTGCCGGGACCCGGACGCGGTCGTACTTCGCTTCCGCCGCGACCTTCTCGTCGTCGTCGAGCGGCGCCACCCAGAGCGCGAAGAGCCGGATGAAAGTTCCGATGATGTCGATCGCGGTGCCGGGATCGTTGACGGCTGGCGACAGCGCCCGGGCGGCGATCTCGGACAGTGCGACGAGTCCGAATCTCGGATCCTCCTCGTAGGTCCTGTCGTGGCTGACGAAGAACGCCCTTTCGATCGCGGCGAGGTCGATGTCGGCTTCGGTGGTGCCGCCGTCGGGCTTCACAAAGGCTAGTGCCCGGCCCGGGCTGATGAACGTGCCGGGCAGCGCCGCCACCGTGACGATGAAATCCTGTTTGGCCGCACAGGCCTGTAGTGCGCCGACATTGATGTGCTGAACGTAGCCGATCCCACCGCTGTAGACGGGCTCGCCGGCATCGATACCCTCGGCGTCGCCGTCGAGCGGTGCCGCGGACAAGGTCGGAAAGCGACGCCGGTGCTCGATCGCGGAGGTCGCGGCCTTCTCGACCCGGTCGATCGTTGTGCCGACCCGTCCCAGCCGGGCAATCTGGTCGACCCAGCGAATGAACGTCACCACCACCCATGCGATGACCGCCAAGGTCATCAGAAAGACCAGGAACACCCCGGCCCGGCCGTAGATTCCACTCTTGATGGCAACAAGGGCGATGATGCTGAAAATGAAGGCGGCGATGAAGGTCGACAGCGCCGTCTTCGACATGTCGTCGGAGATCACCAGGCTGAAGGCCCGCGGCGTTGCGCTGCTGCTGGCGGAGGCATAGGCGGCGACCATCGAACCGACGGCGAAGGTCGCCACACCCAGCATGCTGGCAGCGATGATCGACAGTAGTTTCTCAACGATGTCGTCGTTGATCCTGGGCAACAGGTCTTGAAATCCTAGCGAGTCGGTAAGCGTTGCCGCGAATGCGGCCAGTACCGCCAGAGCGGAAAAGAGCAGTGGGCGAATCCAAAGCTTCTCGCTCAATCTCTTGTACAGGAAGCCCAGGTGCCCAATCATGACGGACCTCTCCGATGCGACGGTGCTTGTCGCCTCAATTCAGCCGCGCGGCCCTGGCCATCGCCTCGATCGCTTCGGGCTGGCGGGAGCGCACACTGAGCGAGTCGGCGCCGGAGTCTTCCCAAGCGCGGTAGCGCTGCTGGATACGGGCGGGCGGCCCAACCAGAGACTTGAGGTCGACCCACTCGTCGGGCACAGCGGCGATAGCCTCACCCTTTCGTCCCGCGAGATAGAGTTCCTGGATACGCTGGGCGGCATCGCCGAAGCCACGGCGCACCATAATGTCGTTATGGAAGTTCTTGGTCTTGTGGCCCATGCCGCCAACGTATAGTGCCACCTCGGGCTTCAGCCGCGCCAGCGCGCCCGACACGTCATCGTCGACTTCGACATGCACCGAGGCCTGGATGGCGAAGTCCTTCAGGCTCTTGCCTTTGCCGGCGCGGCGAAAGCCCTCTTCCAGCCATGGCCGATATTCCTCCATGGCGCCGGGCGTAAATCCCATCGGCAGCCAGCCGTCGGCGATCTCGGCGGTGAGTTTCACCGTCGCCTCGTTGCCGGTGGCGAGATAGATCGGCAGATCGGGGTTCATATGCAGGATCGATTTCAACGGCTTGGCGAGCCCTGCCGAGCCCGGCCCGGTGTAGGGCAGGGCGATCTCGCGGCCGTCGTGGGTGACCGGTGCCTCGCGCTTGAAGATCTTGCGCATGATCGTGACGTAGTCGCGGATGCGCCAGTAGGGCTTGCCCCAGGGTTGGCCGTACCAGCCCTCGACGATCTGCGGCCCCGACACGCCGAGGCCGGCGATGAAGCGGCCGCCGCCAGCCATGGCATCGACGGTCGCGGCCGACATCGCTGCATTGGCCGGCGTGCGGGCGGCGAGCTGCATGATGCCGGTGCCGAGTTTGATGCGCCTGGTATGTGCGGCCAGGAACGCAAGCGGTGTCACCGCGTCTGAGCCATAGGCTTCCGCTGTCCACACCGAATCGTAACCCAGCTCTTCGGCGCGCTGGACGAGCTTCACTGGAATATCGAGATGCGCGCCGGAATAGCCGATCGCCAGGCCCAGTTTCATGTCCGCCTCCCTGTGCATTGCGCAAATCATACCCGGAGGTCTTTGAATATGCAGTCGGCTGGTTTCACGCTGCGGCGTCGATCTGGGTTATTGTTTGGCCGCAAAAGCCGGAGATATTCCTTTCACGGAAGGCCAATTGGTCGGATAAGTCGATTGCGCTTCGAACCATGCGCACGCAGCGACCAGCCGGACGGCAGGCTACCAAACATTGTTTAGGAGAGTGTCATGGCTCACATGGGAATGTGTTTTTGCGGAGCAGTGAAAATCGAGGCCGAGGGTTCGCCGGAGGCAATGGGTTACTGTCATTGCCGTTCCTGCCGTTCGTGGTCTGGCGGGCCGGTGAATGCCTTTACCCTCTGGAAGCCGGAGGCCGTGAAGGTCACGTCGGGAGAAGAGTTGGTCGCCACCTTCCAGAAGACCGATCGCAGTTTGCGTCAGTATTGCTCGAAGTGCGGCGGGCATCTGATGACCACTCACCCCTCGCTTGGCCTGATCGACGTCTACGCCGCCACGCTCCCCGCCCTTGCCTTCGTTCCCAGCGTGCACATCAACTACGCCGAGACGGTACTGCCGATGCAGGATGGCCTGCGCAAACTGAAGGACTTTCCGACAGAGTTCGGCGGTTCTGGCGAAGTCATCGAGGAATAGCGCGGCCGGAGATCCGATCTGGCCGCCCGATGGCGACCGCGAAGTCGTTGCTGCCTGGCGTCAGTGTGCGCCCAACCTCCCGAGCAGATGATCGCCGACGCGCAGCGCGTTGGCGATCGCGGTCAGGCTGGGGTTGACGGCACTAATGCTGGGAAAAAAGCTGGTGTCGACAACATAGAGATTGTCGACCTCGTGCGTGCGGCAGTCGGTGTTCAATACCGACGTCGCGGGATCGGTGCCGAAGCGGCAGGTGCCGGCCTGGTGGGCGACGCCGGCCACCGAGATGTCGTTCTTGAGATAGGCGTGGCGCGGCAGCAGGTGGTCGGTCTTCATGCCGAGCCGACCCAGCATCGACTTCAGCTTTTCGTAGAGCTGCTTTTTCGGAACCTGGTTGTTCGGCGTGTAGGCGAGCGTCAGCCGGTCATCGCGGCCAAGGGTCACGCGATTGTCGGGCGCAGGCAGGTCTTCCGTCGTCAACCAGAAGTCGACGGCATGGCGGGCGATCCAGTCGAGCGACCACATCGGCGCCAGCAGCGTCTCGATCGGCCGCTCGCCGCGAAACATAGGCGCCTGCGACTTGCCCACCATCTGGATGTTTCCCAGCGGATAGTCGAATTCCTTACCGGCGAAGTAGAAGTCGTTGATGCCGAGCGTCTTCTGATAGACGGTCGGGTTCTCTTCCTCCGAAAGCGCCAGCACCGCCGCGCTGTTGTGGAACATGTAGTGCCGGCCGACCATGTCGGAACCATTGGCCAGTCCATTGGGGTGCTTGTCGTTCGCTGAGGCCAGCAGCAGGCGGGCGGAATTTGCCGCGCCGCAGGCCACCACCACGATGTCGGCCCGGAGCGTTTCGGTCTTGCCGGCGTGGTCGACGACCACGCCGGTGACTTCGCGGCCCGAGGCGCCGGTCTCGAGTCGGACGACGCGGTTGTTGGTGCGCAGCGTCACATTGGGATGTTCGAGGGCCGGCCGCACGGCGATCACCTCGGCGTCCGACTTGGCGCCGAGCACGCAGGGGAAGCCGTCGCAGTTCATGCAGCGCACGCACTTGCTGTAGGGCATGTTGGCGGCGTCCAGCATGACGCCGCAGGGCGTGTGGAAGGGACGGTACCCTGCCTTGGCCAGATCGTCGGCGAGGCGCTGGATGCGCGGCTCATGCGCCAGTGCGGGGAAAGGGTAGGGCGCGCTGGCATGGGGCTCGGTCGGGTCCTCGCCACGCGCGCCATGCACCTGATAGAGTTGCTCGGCCCGAGTGTAGTAGGGCTCCATCTCGTCGTAGGAAATCGGCCAGGCGGGCGACAGGCCGTCGTGGTGGCGCAGTTCGCCGAAATCCTCGCGCCGCATGCGGTAGAGCGCGGCACCGAACATCTTGGTCGCGCCGCCGACGAAATAGTGGCTTTGCGGCTGGAATGGTTTGCCGTGGGCGTCGTACCAGGTGTCGGGCGAGACGTAGCGGTTCTCGACGAACACGTTCTCGGACCGCCAGTTCTCGGGTTCGCGCGGGAGCCAGTCGCCGCGCTCGAGCAACAGGATGCGCTTTCCCGAG
Source organism: uncultured Reyranella sp. (assembly GCA_937915145.1). Taxonomy (GTDB): domain Bacteria; phylum Pseudomonadota; class Alphaproteobacteria; order Reyranellales; family Reyranellaceae; genus Reyranella. The sequence continues at coordinate 16,027 of CALDNT010000276.1, read as the reverse complement.
GGCGCGAGATGGTGGGCCAGCGTGCCGCCCCCGGCGCCGCTGCCGATGATGATGACGTCGAAGTCGCTCATGTGAATTCTCCCAACCGCTCCGTGTAGATGATCCGCGACGCGGCCTCGATCAGCGCCAGATGAGAGAAGGCCTGGGGGAAATTGCCGAGGTGTCGGCCGGTGGCGACATCGAACTCCTCGGCGTAGAGCCCGAGCGAGGAACTGGCCCGCAGCAGGCGTTCCATCAGATCGCGGGCGCGCTGCGTCTCGCCAACGATCGTGAGCGCGGAGACCAGCCAGAATGAGCAGATGAGAAAGGTACCCTCCTTGCCGGACAGGCCGTCATCGGTCTCCTCGGTGCGATAGCGCAGCACGAAGCCGTGCTCGTCGAGCCCATCGGCGACGGCCAGAACGGATTTGCGCAACCGCGGGTCGTTGCCGGGCAGGAAGCCCAGGATCGCCGCCAGCAGCGTCGAGGCGTCGAGAGAGTCGGTGGCGTAGTGCTGGCGCAGGACGCCGTCCTTGGTCAATCCGTGTTCGAGGATATCGGCCCGGATCTCGTCAGCGATCGCCTGCCACTTCTTCTTCAGGTCGGGCGCGCCGCGGATCTCGGCCAGCCGGGCCGCGCGGTCGAGCGCTACCCAGCCCATCAACTTCGACGACACATAGTGCTGCGGTGCGCCGCGAGCCTCCCAGATGCCCTGGTCAGGGGCGCGCCATACCCGGGCCGCGCACTCGGCCTGCGATTCCACGACGGGCCACAGCCGCCGCGGCAGGCGCTGGCTGCGCCGCGTGTGCAGCAGGATCGATCCCAGCACAGCGCCGAAGACATCGTTCTGGCGCTGGTCGAAGGCACCGTTGCCGATTCGCACGGGGCGCGCGCCGGCGTAGCCGGACAGGTCGTCGCGTGTCGATTCGGTGAGATCGCGGCGGCCGTCGATGCCGTACATGATCTGCAGACCGCCATCCTGGTTGGGTTCGAGATCGGCGACGAACTCCATGAATTCGTTGGCTTCCCAGTCGAGGTTCAACCAGTGCAGCGCTTCGAGCGTGAAAGTGGAGTCGCGCATCCAGCAATAGCGGTAGTCCCAGTTGCGCTCGCCGCCGGGGGTCTCGGGTAGCGAGGTCGTGAGAGCCGCCACCGTTGCTCCTGTCGGCATGTAGGTCAGTCCCTTGATCACCAGCGCCGAACGCATGATGGGGTAGCGCCAGCGATGGTCGGGAATGCGGGCATGGGCGAGCCAGGTGCGCCAAAAGCGGGTTGTCGCCGCCATGCGGGCGTTGGCCTCATCGAGCGTCTGTGGCGAGTCCAGTTCCTCGGCCCAGGACAGGGAGCAGTACATCTCCTCGCCGACGGTCAACAGGTGGCGGCCGCGCACGCTGCCGCCCTCGATGCCGAGATGCATGCTGCTTTGCAGTCGAAGTTTCAAGTCGCCGGCGGCTGCATCGGCGACCCGGTTGTCGCCGTCGAGGAGGGTCCACTGCACCGACGTGCGGCCGTAGTCGAAGACCGGCTCGCAAGCCAGCTCGATCTCGACCTGTCCGTCGATGCATTGCACCGTGCGGACGAGCATGTGGTCGGCGCCGTTGTCGGACGGAGGACGGGTCGATGGTGTGATGCGATCCGGGCCGATGCGCGGACCCATGGTGAGCGCGTCGCGCACCACCACCCATCCTCCTCGGGTATTCCACGTCGTGACCAGCGTATTCGTTCCCGGTTCGTAGGTGCGGGTGTTGGGGACGGTGACGCCGAAGGGGCCGAGGCGAAAGCCGCCGGCCTGGCGGTCGAGCAGAGCGCCGAACACGCTGGGCGAATCGAACCGCGGTACGCAAAGCCAGTCGATCGAGCCGTCTGGGGCGACGAGCGCGCCGGTATGACAGTTCGACAGGAACGCATAGTCGGCGATCGGCGGGAACGGCGAGGGGGCGGCCGCACTTTGCTCCTGCGGCTCGGGGCGCTCCTCGCTCATGATTCGATCCACGGACCGTGCCAGCCGCCGTAGTCGGCCACCAGCTCATCGGCAGCGGTGGGACCCCATGAACCCTTGGCGTAGAGATGGACGGGCGGCGGGGCATCGAGCAGCGGTTGCATGATGCGCCAGGTCTCCTCGACGCCGTCCTGGCGGGTGAAGCGCGTGCTCTCGCCGATCATTGCGGCCTGCAGCAGCACTTCGTAGGGCGTGGCACCCTCGCCGCCTTCGTTGGCGAATTCCATGTCGAGCGTGATGGCCTCGGGAGTGGCCGACGTCGCGCGGTGGGCGTCGAGGGTGAAGCGGACTCCGGTCGACGGGTCGAGCTTCACGACGATGGAGTTGGGCTCCATCTTGGGCTTCTGCAAACGGGCGAAGCCCAGCCGGGGCGGTGCCTTGAACACCAGGCGGACCTCGGTCTGCAGCACCGGCAAATGCTTGCCGGTGCGAATGAAGAACGGCACGCCCGACCAGCGCCAGTTGTCGATGTCGAGGCGGAGCGCGGTGTAGGTCTCGGTGGTCGACTTGGCAGCGACGCCTTTGGTATCGAGGTAGCTGTCGTACTGTCCGCGTATGTAATTGACTGGATTGGCGGTGCTGATCGCGCGGTAGAGGGCGAGCCTGGAGTCGTTCAGTGTGGCGGGGTCGCCACCCGACGGCGGTTCCATCGCGGTTGCCGCGACGACCTGCATCAGATGGTTGACCACGACGTCGCGGAGCGCCCCGACCGGATCGTAGAAGTGGCCGCGTGTTTCGACGCCGAAATCCTCGGCCATGGTGATCTGGACGCAGGCGACGTAGTTCCTGTTCCACACCGGCTCGAGAATGGTGTTGGCGAAGCGCAGAAACAGAATCTCCTCGAGGCCCATCTTCCCCAGGAAGTGGTCGATCCGGAAGATCTGTGATTCCTCGACATACTGGTGGAGTTCGGTCGCCAGGGCGCGCGCCGACGCCTGGTCGTGGCCGAAAGGCTTTTCGACGACGACCCGGGCATTCTCCGTGAGGCCGGCATCGTGTAGTCCCTTGACCACGGTGCCGAAGAGGAAGGGTGGAACCTCGAGATAGAAAACCGGTCTTGCCTTGCCCTTGATCGCGGTCGCGACGCGCTGAAATGTCGACGCATCGGCGAAGTCGCCGCTTATGTAGGTAAGTCGGGCGGCAAACCGGTCGAAGATCTTCGGGTCGATCTTCTCGCCCGTCGCCACGATCGAGTCGCGGGCGCGCTGGATCAGCCGGTCATGGGGCCAGTCCTCGGCTGCGACGCCCACGATCGGGCAGTCGAGCAGGCCGCGGGCTTCCAGCCGGTAAAGCGAGTGAAACGTCATCACCCGAGCGAGATCGCCGGTGATGCCGAATATAACCAGGACATCGCCTGCCTTCTTGCCGCCGTCGCTCCGCTGATCGGTCATGCCCATGCGATTTCCTCCCCGGTCGTGTGATCTTCGGTGTTCTTCGAAAGAGCAAGTCGGCACCGTGCTGTAAAGTCAAGCATTGCACGCTGGCGCGCCTCATTCCGGACAGATTTGCCGATGCCGCGGCGATGTCATCATCCATCAGCGGGCGGCAGAAAATTCCGCACTGCCGTCACGGCCTCGGCCAACCCCACGCGTTCGATACTGACGCCGGGTGGAAACGCACCAAGCAACCGCGTCGGCAGGCGCGAGTCCAGCATCACGAACACGCCGCGATCGTCGGCGCGGCGGATCAGGCGGCCATAGGCCTGCTTGAGACGCAAACGCGCCAGCAGATCGTCGTAGGCAGTGGCGCCTGCTCCGGCCGCCTTCCAGGCTGCCTTGCGCGCGCGATGGAGGATGTCGGGCCGCGGCCATGGCACGCGGTCGAACACGATCAGCCGGAGCGAACGTCCCGGTACGTCGACGCCGTCGCGTACCGCGTCGGTGCCGAGCAGGCAGGAGTGCTCCTCGGCGCGGAAGATATCGACCAGGGTGGCGGCATCCATGCCGCCGACATGCTGGGCATAAAGCGGCAGCCCGGCCTCCTCGAGCGCTGGCGCGATGCGCTGATGCACGGCGCGCAGCCGGCCGATGGCGGTGAACAGGCCCAGCGCCCCACCGCCGCTGGCAAGAAAGAGCTCGCGGTAGGCCGCGGCAACCTGGTCGGAATCGTCGCGCTTCAGGTCTTTGACGATCAACACCCGCGTGGCGTCGGCATAGTCGAACGGCGAGGCCATCGAGGCCCGCATTGCCGGCAGCAGCAAGTGCTTGGTGCCGGTGCGGGCTTCGGCGACCGCCCAGTCGGCGTTCATGTCAGGTGCCTCGTCGTTGGCGGCGGCCGGCACACCCAGCGAGTCGCGCAACGTGGCCGAGGTTATCACTGCGCCATGTGACGGCCGGATCACCGAATTCACGAACGGTTCGGTGGGATCGAGATAGTGGCGGTACATGCCGACATCGGATTCGCGGCCCTGGCTGCGTTCGACCGCGAACCAGTCGACGAACACCGGGTCGGCTTCGTTGTGCAGGCCGCGCAGCATGGCGCGCCAGGCTTCGAGTGTCAGTTCGCAGCGGTTGGCGAGCGAGCGCGCCACGCCCTCGATGCGGCCGCGCTGGCCCGAGTCGAGCGTGTCGGCCTCGCTCTCGAGCTTGGCACGCAACGCCTGGCGCAGGCGGCGTACCGGCACCAGCATTTTTTCCAGCGCCGCGGCCAGCCGGTCGGCCGCGTCCTGGAGACCCGGATTGAGCGGCCGCACGTCGCATTCCTGGCCAAATCCCTGGTCCTCGCCGGCTGAGCGGGCACGAACCTGCTGGCGGACGAGTGCCAGGAATTCCTCGGCCGGTCCCAGCACCGTGCCGTCGGCCAGCCGCGTCTGCCAGTTGGTTGCGGGCAGCTGTTGGGCAAGATCGAGCAGACGCTTCAGTGCATTCAGTGCCTCGGCATCGTCGCCCAGAAGATCACTGACCCGCCGTTCCAATCCGCGGGCGCGGCTGCCGCGTCGTCCCTCGGCGCCAAGGATCCAGCGCCGGAGATCGGAGGCTTCGACACCGCTCAGATGCGCACCGAACGCGCCGTCGGCGGCATCAAACAGGTGATGGCCCTCGTCGAACACGTAACGCAGCGGGCGCGTCGCGTCATCGAGGCCGCCCATCGCCGCCTGGATCATCACGAGAGCGTGGTTGGCAATCACGATGTCGGCCTGGCGTGCGCGGCGGATGGTGCGTTCGACGAAGCACTTCCGGTAGTGCTCGCACGCCGAATAGATGCATTCGCCGCGCCGGTCGGCCAGCCGCGTGACCCGGCTGCGGCCAACGAGATCGAGCAGCCAGGCCGGCAGATCGCCTCCAATCATGTCGCCGTCGCGGCTGGCCAGCGCCCAGCGCGCCAGCAGGCCGAGGCCCGCGGCATTCTCCGGCTGCAGGCCGCTGCGCTGCACCGCCTCCTGGAAATTCAGCAGGCAGAGATAGTTCTCGCGGCCCTTGCGGATCACGACGCGGCGCCGCTTCTCCGCGCTGTCGCGATGCAGGCGGTCGAGTTCGTTGTCGATCTGGCGCTGCAGGTTGCGGGTGTAGGTGGCGATCCACACCGGCGCGCCGTTCTTCTCTGCCCACAGGCTGGCGGGTGCCACATAGCCCAGAGTCTTGCCGACGCCGGTGCCGGCTTCGACCAGCACGACCCTGGGTTTGTCTTCTGCCTCGCGCGGCGCGAACGCCTGCGACGCGGCGGACGCATAATCGCTCTGGGTCGGCCGTGCTTCGGCCATGTTCGCGCCGGCCGAAATCATTTGCGCCAGCCGCAGGCGCGCCTCGCGCGGCTCGACCGGCGCCGATCCCGGCGGCGGGGCGGGTGGTGGCTCTTCCCATTGCGGTAAGGCGCGCCAGACGTCGAGCCCGGCGCCGGGGCGGGGCTTTTTCGGCGGCTGATCGATGCCCAGCGCGGCGATCACCGCCTCGCCCCATGGCCACTGGCCGCGCGCCATCGCAAGCGCGGCATCCTTGAGGTCCGCCGAGGCGAGGGCGGCCATGTCGTCCAGCTCGTCGAGCAGGGCCTGCGCAGCCAGGGGCAGGGCGGCCACGTCTTCTTCCGGCGTGGCTGGCGCGGGCAGGTCGAGCGCCTCGCAGAGGCCGCGCGGTGTCGGCAGGCAGAAAGTCGCGGGCCTGACGAAGGCGTAGAGCTCCAGCAGATCGAGGGCCGCCAGATCGTCGAGGCCCAGTCGTGCGGCAACCGCGGGCGCGTGGCAGACCAGCGGCCGGGTGCCAGCTGCCCGTCGGGCCGCATCGGCGGCCGGCAGGCGTTCGATGCGGCCGTCCAGCGCGCGCCACAACGCGCCGCGTGCGGTGGCGATCAGGGCCGGCCAGGTTGGAGGGGAGGACGCCATTTCGTGTCCGATAGCATACAATGGCCTTCAATGACTCCGCTCCGCCGCCGCAGCCTGTTGATGTCACCGCTCGGCATGACGTTTGTTCCACCGGCGCAGGCTGGCGATCCCGACGTTGCCATCGTCTTCGTCGGTGGCATGCAGGCCCGCGCCCTTGAAGAGGAGGGTGGACGCGCCGCAGTCACCTTCGCGGTCTCGGCACTGGCGGAGATCTATGGTGACGGTCTGCGCGGCGTCGTGGCGTAATCGTACGCCACCCGATGGGACCAGGATCCCTATGCGACTGGGGCCTGGTCTGTGGCCCGGCCCGGCCCGGCCGACAAGCGTGCGGTACTGGCGCAGCCGCATCACGATCGCGTCTTTTTCGCCGGCGAGGCGACAGATCCAGTATGGGCGACGCGCTTGGATGGTGCCTATGCCTCGGGTCTGCGTGCGGCAAGAGAGGCGCTGGCGGTGCTGAATGATAAGCGGTAGCTGGCGGCAGGATGGTGGCCTCGCACCCGCAGGCGAGCGATGCCGGCACGACATTGACGCCATGCTGCACCGCACCTAACTTGGCTGGCTCATGTCCCAGATCGATCGTACCCTCGCCGAAGCCGCGCGCGCGTGGCCCTTTGAAGAAGCCCGCAAGATTGTCGCCCGTACCGGCGGCAAACCGCCGGCTAAAGGCTACGTGCTGTTCGAGACCGGCTACGGCCCTTCCGGCCTGCCGCACATCGGCACGTTCGGTGAAGTTGTGCGTACCACGATGGTCCGCCAGGCGTTTCGTCGCCTGAGCGATGTGCCGGCGCGGCTGTTCTGCTTTTCCGACGACATGGACGGCCTGCGCAAGGTGCCCGACAATGTACCGAACAAGGAGATGCTGGCGACCCATCTCGGCAAACCGCTGACATCGGTGCCCGATCCGTTCAGCAACGAGCATCCGAGCTTTGGAGCAGCCAACAACGCGCGGCTCCGCGCTTTCCTCGATTCCTTCGGCTTCGAGTATGAGTTCCAGTCGGCGACTGATTGGTACAAGTCCGGCCGCTTCGACAAGATGCTGCTCGCCATGCTGCAGCACTACGACGAGGTCCAGGCGGTGATGCTGCCAACCCTCGGCGAGGAGCGGCGCGCGACCTACTCGATCTTCCTGCCGATCTCGCCCAAGACAGGCCGCGTGCTGCAGGTGCCGCTGGTCAAGCTCGACCGCGACGCCGGCACCATCGCCTACCGTGACGAGGACGGCACGCTCACCGAAACGCCGGTCACCGGGGGCAACGTCAAGCTGCAGTGGAAGGCCGACTGGGCCGGGCGCTGGTTCGCGCTCGACGTCGACTACGAGATGTATGGCAAGGATCTCATCCCCTCGGCCGAGCTCTCGGCCAAGATCGTGAAGATCCTGGGCGGCAATCCACCGGAAGGTTTCAACTACGAACTCTTCCTCGACGAGGAAGGCAAGAAGATCTCCAAGTCCAAGGGCAACGGCCTCTCGGTCGAGGATTGGCTGCGCTACGCCCCGCCCGAGTCTCTTGCCCTATATATGCAGCAGCAGCCCAGGCGGGCGAAGCGGCTCTATTTCGACGTCATCCCGCGCGCCATCGACGACTATCTGTCGGCGGTCGAGAAGCTGCCAAACGAAGAGCCGGCCAAGGCGCTGGAGAACCCGGCGTGGCACATCCACAACGGCGATGCGCCCGCCAATACGGCAGCCGGCGTCACTTTCGGCATGCTGATGAACCTCGCGAGCGTCGCCCACACCGACGACAAGGACGTGCTGTGGCAGTACCTGCGCCGCTACCTGCCGGACGCCACGCCCGAGAACGCACCCTATCTCGATCGCTTGCTGCAGGGCGCGGTCGCCTACTACCAGGACTTCGTAAAATCCTCGAAGAAGTTCCGGCTGCCGACCGACAAGGAACGCGCGGCCCTTCAGGATCTCGCCGACACGCTGCGCAAGATTCCCGAGAACGAGAGCGCGGAGTTCATCCAGAACGAGGTCTTCGAAACCGGCAAGCGCCACTTTGCGAAGGAAGAGCTGCGCCAGTGGTTCAAGGCGCTCTACGAGGTGTTGCTGGGCAGCGAGCAGGGTCCGCGCATGGGCGCCTTCATCAAGCTCTATGGTCGCGACAATGTCGTGTCGCTGATCGAGCGCGCGCTGGCCGGCGAGGATCTCGGCAAGGCCGCTTGAGAAGTGACATGAGCGACGGCGTCGTCTTCGACTATCTCAATCCCACCATCCCGCCTGGGCTGAAACTCCTCGACGTGCCGCTGATCCGCGCCAACCGCGACACGATCAAGGGCTATGGCGAGATCGTACGCGATCCCAGGAAGCACAAGATCGAGATCGTGCCTTGGCCACTCGCCGGCTCACGCCGGCTCGACGCCGGCACCGGCATCGAGGGCGGCACGACCGAGGGTGTCTTCGCCTGCGAATGGCGCGGCAATGAGCTGATCGGCCGCAACGAGGCCGTTGGTGGCCACTATGTCATCGGTTTTCGCGAGCTGCCCGAGACGGCTGTGCCGGGCGTGGCGCTGTCCCAGGATCGCGTGCTGCTGTGGCACTGCAACTACCACCCCGATGGCGGCCAGCTCTTCTGGCCACTCGACCGCCAGCCCTTCGTCGTACCGGTGGCCAAACCCGGTGACGATCTCAAGCCCGAGACGTTCGTGGCTCTGTGGTCCGACGGCAGCTTCGGCATCTACATCCATCCCGGCGTCTGGCACGAGGGCGTCTTTCCGGTGACTGCAGGCGGTCGCTTCTTCGACAAGCAGGGCAAGGTCCATGCCCGCGTGAGCTGCGATCTTGCGCGTGAATTCGGCGTCCTGCTGTCGGTGTCGTTGCCCCACGTCATCTAGTAAATATTCTAGAGAATGTTTTTGCTTGCGCCATAATATTCCTGGGAATATATAATGAATTCCTTGGAATGATATGGAGGTTCCGATGGCTTTTCCGCGAAGAACGTTTCTTCGGGTTCTCGGTGGCGGTATCGTGGTGGCGGCCGGCGCGGTCCTCGCAGTGCCGCGTCTCGATGCCATGCCGCCTGTTGCCATCGAAGGCTGGCGCGGGCCCGACCCGGCCGAGACGGATCCGCGACGTCGGGCGCTCGCCTGGGCACTGCTGGCGCCCAACCCGCACAATCTCCAGTCATGGGTGGTCGATCTCTCCCGACCTGATACGATCACGCTTCACGTCGATGCCGGGCGGCTGTTGCCCCAGACCGATCCTCACTCGCGCCAGATCCTGATCGGCCACGGCTGCTTCCTTGAGATACTCGCGCTGGCCGCCGCCGCCGGTGGCTTCCGCGCCGAGGTAACGCTCTTTCCCGACGGGCCGTGGCGCCTCGACAGGCCAGTCGCGCGTATCGTCTTTGCCAGGCAGCCGGGGCTTGCAGTCGATCCGCTGTTCGCCGAGGTGCCGCGGCGGCGCACGGTAAAGGAGGAGTTCGACGCACGTGCTCTCGATCCGGTGCACAAGGCAGCGTTGCTTGCCGGTCACGGCGCGCCCGCACTGGCTTTGAGCATCGTCGATGACGCGGGCGAAGTCGAACGCCTGCGCGGGCTGGCCATCGCCGGTTCCGAACTCGAAATGAACCTGCCGCGCACCCACAAGGAAAGCATCGACGTGGTGCGCATCGGCGGCGCCGAAATCGCGGCACACCGCGACGGGATTTCGCTCAAGGGGCCGATGATCTGGGCACTGCGCCACGCCGGTGCCATGACGGCCGAAAAGGCGATGACGCCGGGCACGCTCGCCTGGCAGGGCGGCCTCGATTATGTGATGTCGGGCTATGCCAGCGCACGCGCCTTCGGCTGGATCGCCAGCGCCGACAATGCGCGGGAAACGCAGATCGCCGCCGGTCGCGCCTACGTGCGCCTGCAACTCGCTGCGACGGCACTGGGCGTTGCGCTGCAGCCCCACAGCCAGACGCTGCAGGAGTATCCCGAAATGGCCGACCTGCGCGCGGCCATGCACAGGCAAACCGGCGTGCCGGCCGATGCCACGCTGCAGATGTTCTTCCGGCTGGGCTATGCTGGCGATCCCGGCCTGTCGCCTCGACGGGCCTTGTCGAGTTTCGAGACCGCGTGACCGAGCCGCTGCTTTCCTTCCGCATCGTCAACTGGATCGGCATCATCGACCAGTTGGCCTCGACCGAAGCCAACCGGGCGCTGAGACCGCTCGGCCTGCAGATGCCGCAGTTCGTGCTGCTCAATCACTTCAGCCACCGGCCGGAAGAGACCCGTACCGTGACCCAGGTCGCCCGCGCGCTGCAGCAGCCGCAGCCCGGCGTCACCAAGAACGTCCAGAAGCTGGTGGCCAAGGGCTGGCTGCGCGAGCGCGCCAACGGTGGCGACGGCCGCTCCAAGCTGCTCGCGCTCACGCCGGCCGGACTCGCCAAGCATCGGGCCGCCATCGCCGCGCTCATGCCGGGGCTGGCGCGCGCCTTCGCCGACTGGCCGGAGAAGGATCAGCGTACGCTGTTCGCGTTGCTTGACCGGCTCAAGCGGTGGTTCGACGCCGACCGGGACCGGCCGCCGCCGTGATCGCGCCGAGGTAGGCCACGATCATCCGCACGAGTTCGTCCTCGAAACTGCGGCTGCGCAGGAAAGGCTGCTCTTCCAGAACGGCGGCGCGGACCGCTCCCAGCACGGCGCGCGACAGCACGAAAAGCTGCTCGCGCGTCAGCGCCGGCAGAGTCGCCTGCGGACTGCTGCCGACCTCTGCGCCGGCAGCAGCGATGAACGCGGCGAGCGGCGTCATCAGTTCGATGCCGATGCCCTGTGCCAGGATCGTCTGAACCACGGCCTTGCGGGCGCGCTGCCGGCCACCGAAGGCGTGAATGCTCGCGCGCACCATGGCACGTACGCGCCCCTCGATGGTGGGATCAACTTCGCCCTGCAGGGCACGTTTGATCTGCACCAGGGCGGCATCGAGTTCCCGGCGCGCGAGCCCCAGCAGCACCGCGTTCTTGTCGGTGAAGTACTGGTAGAGAGTGCCGATGCTGACGCCCGCGCGCGCGGCCACGGAATTGGTCGTGAAAGCGCCAAGTCCACCGCTCTCGAGAATCTGAGCCGCCGCCTCGAGGATCGCCGCCACGGTCTCGGCCGCACGCGCCTGTCGGGGAATTCGTCTTTTGTTTTCAGTAGGTTGGCGACCAGCGGCCATCACGATTCTCGAGAACCAAAGGCGAGTAACAAAACATGAGTATCGCTCATAAAATGACGGCGGCCAATCCACGGGAGCACGTCATGGGCGATCTGTCCTTTCTTTATCTCGCACTCCTGCCGCTGGTGATCGTGGCGGCCCTGGCCGAAGGCCTGTGGCTGTCGCGCACCCGCGCCCAGACCTACGACTGGAAGGCCTGGGCCTGCTCGCTTGCCGATCTGGTCGGCCGCCGCCTGCTGGGCTTCATTCCCTACGCGCTGGCGGCACCGTGGCTCGACTGGGTGTGGCAGCATCGGCTGTTCACCCAGTCGCTCGACAGTGCGGGTTCTCTGCTTCTGCTCTTCATCGGGCTGGAGTTCTTCTACTACTGGTACCACCGGACCGCGCATACCTCGCGCTGGTTCTGGGCGTCGCACTCGGTGCACCACTCGCCCAACCAGTTCAACCTCGCTGCCGCCTATCGCCTCGGCTGGTTCGGACGTTTCACCGGCACATCGCTCTTCTTCACGCCGCTGGTGCTGCTGGGCTTCACGCCGACCGCCGTGTTGACCGCGCTGTTCCTGAATCTTCTCTATCAGTTCTGGATCCATGCCGACTGGATCCCCAGGCTGGGCTGGCTGGAATATGTGCTGAACACGCCGTCGAGCCACCGCGTCCATCACGCGCGCAATCCCGAGTATCTCGATGCCAACTTCGGCGGCGTTCTTATCGTCTTCGACCGACTCTTCGGCACCTATGTCGAGGAGAAGAGGGACGTGCCCTGCGATTTCGGCCTGGTCTCGCCTGCCGTTTCCTCGCGCAACCCATTCGTGGTCAATATCCAGCCCTGGGTCGGTCTGGTGAAGGATCTCGCCTCGGCGCGCTCGCCGCGCGAGGTCTGGATGTACCTGTTTGCCCCGCCGGGCTGGCGTCCGGACGGTGAGGGATTGACCGCGGCGGAGCTCAAGAAGCAGGCCGGACTCGTCGCCCCGCCGCCTGCTCAACCGGCCATGATGTAATCTTCCTTGAGCCTTCTTCGTCCTGCGAACACAGTGGGCAGGAAGGAGAATGCCCATGGCCAGGGACAAGGTCTGCGTCGTGATCGGCGCGGGTGACGCAACGGGCGGTGCCATTGCGCGGCGCTTCGCCCGCGAGGGCTACACCGCGGTGGTCACGCGCCGCGCCGTCGACAAGCTGCAGCATCTGGTAGCGCAAATCACCAAGGAGGGCGGCAAGGTCCATCCCTTCGGCTCCGATGCCCGCGACGAGACGCAGGTGGTTGAACTCTTCCGGCAGATCGAGACCGAGATCGGCGAAATCGAGGTCTTCGTCTTCAATATCGGCGGCAATGTCCGCTTCGACATTCGCGACACCACGGCCCGCGTCTACCGCAAGGTCTGGGAGATGACCGCCTTTGCCGGCTTCCTGACGGCGCGCGAGGCGGCCAAAGCGATGGCTCCGCGTAAAAAAGGCACCATCATCTTCACCGGCGCCACGGCCAGCCTGCGCGGCGGCCGCGGCTTCTCGGCCTTCGCCGGCGGCAAGCATGCAGTGCGGGCGCTGGCACAATCAATGGCGCGCGAGCTGGGGCCGCAGAACATCCATGTCGCCCATGTCGTGATCGACGGCGCCATCGACACTGAATGGATCAAGGCCAACTTCCCCGAACGCTACAACGCTGGCCCCGACGCCATCCTGGCGCCCGACGACATTGCCGAGACCTACTGGCAGCTCCACCGCCAGAAGCGCAGTGCCTGGACCTTCGAGATGGATCTCAGACCGTGGAAGGAAAGCTGGTGAACCGGCGATGAGCTTCGAACAGATCGAACTTTTCGGCGTCTTCGGGCTGGTGCTGGCGATGCTGCTGTGGGGACGTTTCCGCCACGACCTGGTGGCGGCGGGCGGTCTCATGCTGGCAGTCGTCCTGGGCCTGGTACCGTCGGACGATGCCTTCTCCGGCTTCTCCAGTCCGGCGGTGGTGGTGGTGGCGCTGGTGCTGATCGCCTCGCGCGCCTTCGAGAACTCCGGGGCGCTGTCGCTGGTGACACGCGGCCTGGTGCGCGAGGGCCGCGGCGTCGGCGCCCATATTGCGATCGTGAGCGGCGTCGGCGCGCTGCTGTCGAGTGTGATCAACAACGTGGCGGCGCTGGCACTGCTGATGCCGCTCGACGTCAAGGCGGCGCGGGCTGCCGGTCGGGCGCCGTCGCAGACGCTGATGCCGCTTGCCTTTGCAGCCATCCTGGGCGGCATGGTGACTCTGATCGGCACACCGCCCAACATTCTGGCTTCCAGCATCCGCCAGGAGAAGCTCGGCCAGCCCTACCAGATGTTCGATTTCGCGCCGGCCGGCCTTGCTATCGCGTTGGCCGGCATCGTCTTCGTGACCCTGATCGGCCGTCACCTGCTGGTGGTGCGTGCCGATCCGGCGCCGCCGGCGGGCCAGGCCGCCTCGTTCAAGGCCGAGCTCGACGTTCCCGAGGAGTCGCCGGCAATCGGCCGGATCGTGGCCGAACTCGACGACGATGCCGAACGCGCCGATCTGCTGGTGCTGGGCGTGGTGCGCGACGGCCGCTCGCATTACGGCCAGGCGCGGCGCATGGAGCTGCAGCAAGGCGACATCCTGCTGGTCGAGGGCGCGACCGACGCCATTGCCGAGTTCATCAAGCTCGTGGGTCTGCACGAGGCGGTGCCCGACGAAAACGCCGACGGGACGGCGGAAGCCGATGCCGCCGTGGGGAAAGGCGAGGAAGAGGAGGACGAGAAGGAAGAAAAGCGCAAGCCGCCACCGACGCCGACCATCGTCGAGGCGGTAGTACGCACCGATTCGCGCCTTGCCGGGCGCTCGGCGGTCGATATCGACCTGCGCCGCCGCTTCGGCGTCACCTTGCTCGGCATCTCGCGCGCCGGCGCCTTCGTCGAGGGTGCGGTGCGCCGCCGCGTCGTCGAGCCCGGTGACCTGCTGCTGCTGGCCGGCACCGGCACGGCGCGCAGTGCGACGCTCAACATGCTGGGGGTGATCACCGTCGGGGAGGCGAGTGTAGCCCCGGTCAGCCGCCGCAAGATCGCCATCGCCGTCGGCCTGTTCGCTGCCGCCATTGCGGTGGCGAGCTTTGGCCTGCTGTCCTTCACCGTCGCCATCGCCATCGCCGTCGCCGGCTACGCCGCCACCAACTTGGTGCCGGCCCGCGAATTCTACGAACAGATCGAATGGCCGGTGGTCGTCATGCTGGCCTGCCTGCTGCCGATCGGTGCCGCTTTCGACCGCGTCGGCGGCACGGCGCTGGTCGCAGATGCCATCCTCTTTGTCACCCGTGGCCAGCCCGCCGTGGTGGCGCTGGTCGTGCTGATGGTGGCGGTCATGACGCTGTCGGACGTGCTGAACAACGTCGCCACCATGGTGATCGCCGGCCCGCTCGCCATCGAGTTGGCGCAGCGACTCGACGTCAACCCCGACACCTTCCTGATGGGCTCGGCGATTGCGGCGTCCTGCGCCTTCCTGACGCCGATCGGGCACCAGAACAACACGCTGGTCATGGGCCCGGGCGGCTACCGCTTCTCCGACTACTGGCGCATGGGCCTGCCGCTGGAGATCGTGGTTCTGGCAGTCGGCGTGCCGGCGCTGCTGCTGTTCTGGCCGCTGTAGCGATCCTTCGCCGCGGCCTACTTCTTGGGCGTCGTCGCGGCACCGACGCCGGCGCCCACCGCGCCACCGACGATGGCGCCCGGCAGGACGCCGACGCCGGTGACGGCACCGACCGCCGCGCCCGAGCCGGCGCCGATGGCGCCGCCGGTCACGGCGCGCTGGCCCCATGTGTCGCCGCAGGCGGTGAGGCCAAGAAGAACGGAGGCGAGAACGATGAACCTGGTCATGATGCGAAACTCCCCGTTGCGCGTCTGCAGGCGCCGAGGGTCACGCACCGATGTGGCGCAAATGCGACTTCAATCCGGCAATTCGCGGCGGGCGAGGCCGCTACTCGTTCAGCTTCAGGACCGGGGTCATGTCGCCGTCGCCGCAGACGAAACAGCAGGTCGTGCAGCCTCGGTCATTTTTGGGTCCAACGCCCCACGACAGGCTGCCGTCGCCGGTGACCCAGGCGCCATAGCAGATCTTCTCGCCACTTTCGCAGGCGAGGGGAAAGCTCTGGGTCTGCGAATCGTCGAGCGAGTACGCCCGTCCCGGCCCCGGCCAGACGTGGCTGCTGTCTTGCGCGAAGAAGGCGATCTGGACCTTGTAGTCATAGGTCGACTGAACCCGGAACGTGAGCGTCTCCTCGGCCTGTGCCGAACCGAACTCGGTGGCAAACACAAGTGCCGCGATCGTGAGGCCGAGGAGCCGGCCGACCACCTTCATGGCGTGGCCTACACCATTTCGACTTTGCCGGTGGCGAGATTGTAGAAGCCACCGACCACGCGAAGCTTACCGGCGGCAATCATGTCGGCCAGGATCGGCTTGGCAGCGATCAGGCGCTGGACGTTGTAGCGGACGTTGGCCACGACCGCGCGCTGCTCGAGGTCGGTGCCCGGCGTCTTCATGACCGACTCGATGCCCGGCTTCATCGCCGTCACCAGCCCGGCGATCGCACTGGGAAAGTCGTTGCCCTTCTGCAGGGCC
>CALDNT010000275.1 GCA_937915145.1 uncultured Reyranella sp. | reverse complement strand
CCGTTTGGATGCCGATTACCCCGAAAACGGGGTCCTTATTCCATGCCGAATCACATTGAACAGATGGTAAGGAGTGGCGGGCAATTGCGATCAGCTTTGGCCGCCCTGACAATCGACGCGATACCCAGTGTGCAGGCCAATGAAGGCGTAGTTCCAAATGTTCACCACAAGCGAATTCGAGGCCTAGTAAGGTACTTGGCCGGTGTTGGCCCTGCGGAGAAACAATCGGCCAGCGTTGATGGACGGGTTGGGTGGCAACACGAGGTGAATGCGCTGGTCAGTGTTCTCCACCACCTTGACCGCCACGCCAGCCTGCACATGAAGCCCAGCTTTCTTCAGCACGTCGTACGGATTAGCCAGCAACGTCGCCTTGAACACCGGATCGCGCCACGCCTTGGCGATGATCTTGCCGCGTGCCGCATTCATTTCGTCCAGGTCGGACTGTGTCATCGCAATTTCTTCCATGAAGTCATGGCCGGGGCCAGCGTCCGGACCAGGCGTGCAAAATATCGGGTCATCATGGGGTGACGTTGGTCGCAGAACATTCTGGTAGAAAAATGCATGCCATACCGACTGAATTGCAGCGCCGTCCAAGCATGGCTCGCGAATCCTGCTGAAGGTCAGAGATCGGTTGTTCAGGCCGGCCTGAGCCGCATCGATATGATGGACGCGACGGAAGTACCGAGATAGAGCGGCGTCCGGCGCCGGAACCACAAGGGCCCAAGATCCGATCTCGACCGACGGCGACAAGTACAAGGTGATCTTCGAGAACGACCGCGTGCGGGTGCTCGAATACCGCGACCTGCCGGGCGAGAAGACCAACCAGCACCGTCATCCGGCCTTCGTGCCATACGCGCTTGGGCCCTTTGCGCGCACCATCACCCTGCCGGACGGCAAGGTGCTGAAGCGCGAATTCAAGGCCGGCGACGTGCTGTGGTCCGACGCGCGGACGCATGTCGGCACCAATGTCGGGCAGACACCGACGCATGTGGTCATGGTGGAGTTCAAGGTCGACGCGCCCGGCATGCCACGGAAACCCTGGCCTCGCTCCAGGCAAAGGCGCCCGACAGAAGGCTGGCGGTTCGGGCGTACTGGGTTTCCCTCCCGCTTCGTGCCCCCTAAGGGCGACGGCAAGCCCGAAATCCTCTCGTCCTCAGGATGCCCAATCCGTATCAGCGACCCTGAGGTCAGACACGTCACAGCGCGGCGTCTGTTCCTATTTCTTCGGCGGGGTGTCCGGCACGCACTTGTCGAGCCCGCCAAGCTTCACCTTGCAGCTGGTCTCAGCCGAGAACAGACATGCGTTCTGTTCGGTCGAGCTTTGGTATTTCTTGCACCACTGGTGACAGGTGATCTTGCCTGCTTCGCAGGTCTGCGCGTAGCCGGCAGTAGCCAGCAACATCAACGCCGCCGCAAAAACCAAAACCCTCATCTATCCCCCCTCGACTCTGCGGGACCGTTGTCCCAACCGATTGTCCGCGGATAAAACCACGTAACGGCGGAATTGTTAGCATTCTACCGGAGTTCGAGAAAGCTTTCGCGGCCGGCAATGCCGCCAGACCGCATTCATCGCCCGGCCATCCGCAGAGCGAGAGCGCCGCACGGCGGCAAGGCTGGCGACAACCCTGCTTGCTGCGACTCAGAAAGCCCAATAAAGCTACGAGCTCGAAGGATACGGCATCATTGCCGCGGGGAGCGCGAAGCTGGTTGCGAAATCGGTCATTCCAATGGTCTTCGCCACCAACCCTTCCCCATCATCTCCCCAGCGCGGCCACGTCGCCGATCTCGCCCTGCTGGCGATCGGCAGCAGTGCGCTTCTGATCGCCATCATCCTGTGGTTCGACAACGCCCAGGGCGGCCTCACCGGCAACGGCGTGTTCAAGAGCCTCGAACTGAAGGCGTGGGTGGTCGATCCGGCATCGGCGCCGCTCTATCCCTCGAACTACCTGTTCTACCCCGCCTATGGCGCGCTGTGCCGCATGCTCGACCTGCTGGGTGTCTTTGCCGGCGATCCGCGGCGGCAGATCACCATCCTGAACGCGCTGAGCTGCAGCCTCTGCCTCTGCGCCGTCTATCTGCTGGTCCGCGCGCTCACGGGCGACCGGCTGGTGGCGCTGCTGGCGGCGCTGTTCCACATCGCGTCGAGCTTCGTGATGTTCCTCGCCATCGTGAACGAGGACATTCTGCCCTCCTACACGCTGCTGTTCGCCTCGATGGCGCTGGGCGCCGTCTGGTTCGCGCGGCCGGCGGCGGCGCGGGTGGTGGCGGTGGCGGCACTGTTCTCGATCGCCTGGCTGTTCGAGTGGCGGCTGATGTTTCCCACCCTGCCGGCGATGCTGGCCGCCCTCTGGCTCTGCGAGGCCCGACCGGCGAAGCGGCTGGCCTGGATCGGTCTCTTTCTCGCAACCATGGTTGCTACGGCCGGCGTGGCCGCGGCGGCGTGGTGGGGGCACAACGGCGCCGTCGGGCCGCTCGATCTCATCTGGACCGGCAAGGCGGTGAACTCGGTATGGGCGGGCTTCACCTGGCCCAAGGTCGGCTATCTGTGGGACGGCATGGTGGCCTACCTGCTGGGCGCCGGGGTGGCGGCGATCCCCGGCATCCCAGGCTGGGACATCTGGCGCTACACCGCCACCGTCTGGATGCTGGCCATCGCCGCCGTGGCAGGGCCGATGCTATGGCGTCAGCGCCATGACACCCGGACCGTGGCCCTGGCCGCGGTGTTCGGCGGCACCTTCGCCGCCGGGTCGGTGTTCAACCTCTATTCCCAGCCGCAGGACCCGCAGATGCAGATCAACGTCATGGCGTGGCTGACGCCTGCCTGGGCGCTGGTTCTGGTGGCGGCCCGGCGGCGCTGGGGCGGCCGTGGCCTCGCCGCCCTGGCGGGCCTTACGGTCGCGCTGCTGGCCTACAATGTCTGGAGTCTGGCGCCGCTGCGTGGTCTCGATGGCAAATGGCGGCTAGCGATCGAGCGCCTCGAACGCGAGGCACCACCCGACCGCACGGTGTTCGTGCTGCACGATTTCGACTGGGCGATGATCTATGCCTCGCTGCACTGGGGGACCGTGGAGCCCGGCACCGGCGTCCTCGGCCCGGCCCCGCAGGCCCAGCCGAAGTTCAAATGGATCGGTTTTACCGCCGAGGTGCTGCGCCATCCCGAATGGACCACCGAGGCCCATGTCGCCGATCTCCGGCGCCAGATCGATCGCGCCCTCGACCTCGGCTACGACGTGCTGCTGGCCCGGCTGTGGCCGATGGAGCAGAAGCAGCTGGAGACCGAGACCGGCATGGTGGCCGACCGCCAGAGACTGGCCGCCCTCCACCGCATGCTGCGCACCGACTTCACCGCCACTCTGGCCTTCGACGATCCGGTCGCCGGGCCGTTCCACCGGCTTCGGCGCGCGCCGGGGCGCTAGCCAATTTGCAACATCAGCAGGTTTTCGCTAGATTTTCTGCCACGATGGGAGACGCCCGCCGGAGAGATCCGCCGGGCTTTTTCATGGGCCCCGCAAGGGGTCCGCACAGGGGCCTCGGCGGCCAACACCATCGGACACTCATGACGGAGACCCGCCGGCTCGAATGGCACAGCCACGGCCCAGGCGATTCGGCAGGGCGATCAACGGCTTGAGGCCGCTTTGCGGCACAAAAAGCGGCACACTCCGTGGCACAACGAGGTGTGCCACAAAACGGCCCGTCACGGCGGCGAAACGGCCTGCTGGATGCGGCGCTCATCGAGGCCGACCGACCGCGCCGTCTCGACGATGGCCGCCCACGTATCGTCGGGCAGCGGCACGCCCTCGGCCAGCCGGGTGGCCCTCATGCGGGCTTCGGGCTCACCCGGCACCAGCACCTCGCCACCGGGGCCGGTCGGCCGGGAGCTCTTCACGAAACCTACGTACTTGGCGATGTCGGCCGGAAAGAATCCCGCAGGGTCGAACACCCTGGGATCGACGTAGAACGACAGCATGCCGTTGGCGAAGCGGCCGCGCTTGGGATCGGTGGCGCCGTTGCCGCTGAGCGACCCGCCCAGGATCTCGCACATGAACGCGAGGCCCGAGCCCTTGTGGTCGCCGAACGCCCGGATGGCGCCGGTGCCCTTGGCATGCTCGCGCGGGCCGGTCGGCGTAAAATCGCCGTAGAGCAGATGCGGATCGGCGCTCGGTTGGCCGTCGGGGCCGATCAGCGCGCCGTCGGGCACCTTCTTGCCGCCCTGGCTCGCCACCAGCACCTTGCCCTCGGCCACGATCGAGGTGGCGAAGTCGAGGACCAGCGGATCCTGGCCGGGGCGCGGGATGCCGACGCAATAGGGCGCGGTCGAAAAGCGGCGCTCGACGCCGCCGTGCGGTGCCACCAGGACACTGCCGGAGGCATTGACGAAGTGGATCGACACCAGGCCGGCCTCGGCCGCCATCTCGGCCCAGTCGCCGACCCGGCCGACATGGCCGGCGTTGCGCAATGTCACCGCGGACAGGCCGTTCTTGAGGCATTTTTCGATGCCGATGCGGACCGCCTGCGGCGTCACCGTCTGGCCGAAGCCGTACTTGCCGTCGACCACGGCGATCACCGGCGTGTCGACCACGACCTCGACCGTGACGTCGGGTACCACCGTGCCGTTCTTCTTCTGGCTGGCGTAGCGCGGCACGCGGACCACGCCATGGCTGTCGTGGCCGGAGAGATTGGCACTCACCAGATAGCGGCCGATGCGGCCGCCCTCCTCGCTCGAGCATCCCGCCGAGGCAAAGATGTCCGCGACGAAGGCCGTCAGGGCCTCCGCCTTGATGGTGACGGTCATCTCAGGACTTGCCGCGCTGTAGGTTGGCGACGTAGCCGCGGTTCCAGGTCGGGTTGATCATGACCTCGTTGATCACGATGTGGGCCGGCAGGCAGGCGATGTAGCGGATCAGGTCGCCGACATCCTCCGACTGCGCCATGCGGGCACGCTCGGCCTTGGTGATGGGGATCGGCCGCTTGTCGAGGATCGGCGTAGCCACCTCACCGGGACAGACGACGCAGGAGCGGATGCCGTTGACGCACTCCTCCATGTTGATGGTGTGACTCATCGCCACGACACCGTGCTTGGCCGCCGAATAGGCAGGCCCACTCAGCAGGCTGGCCTGGCGACCGGCCATCGACGAGGTGTGGATCAGCACGCCACCCTTGTTCTTGCGCATGATCGGCAGGACCGCGCTGGTGCAGTAGAAGGCGCTGGAAAGGTTGCCCTCAATCACCTGATCGATCCCGGCGGGCGAGAGCTGCTTCCAGCTCCGCTCCAGGATGTTGAGGCCGGCATTGTTCACCAGGATGTCGAGCCGCCCGAACTTGCGCGCGATCTCGCCGGCGGCGCGAACCACCGCGGTGGATTTCATCAAATCCGCGGGCTTCACTAGCGGCTTGCCGCCGGTCTTGCGGATCATCTTGGCCGTCGCTTCCAGTGCCGACTTGCGCCGGCCGGTCAGCACCACAGAAGCACCTTCCGCAGCCAGCGCGATGGCGGCGGCCTGACCGATACCCGAGCCAGCACCGGTCACCCAGGCAACCTTGCCCGTCAACGAACCCATAGCTTTCTCCTTAGATCCTGAGCCGGATGATCAAAGCACCTTGCCGGTGCCGTCGTCGATCAGATGCATGTTGCTGAGGTCGGCCCGAAGCTTCATCTCCTTGCCTGATGCGGCACCGGCGTTCGGATTGACGCGACCGCAGATATCCGTGCGGCCGATGGTGAAATAGATCAGCGTTTCCATGCCCATCGGCTCGTCGACATCGATCATCATGTCGAAGTCGTGCTGGTTCGCCTCGGTGTGCGGCCGGGTTTCGGCAATGTGCTCGGGCCGCAGACCGAGCACCAGATTGGCCTTGCCGGCGTGGCTTGCATATCGCGCCGTCCGGTCGGACGGAACCGGAAACGAAAGCTTGTCGCTCAGGCGGACCCGCAGCGCGCCCGCCGCCTGTTCGAGCTGGCAGGGAATGAAATTCATCGCCGGCGAGCCGATGAAGCCGGCGACGAACTTGGTTGCAGGCGAGTGATAGAGATCGTTGGGCGTTCCGACCTGCTCGATCAGTCCGGCGTTCATCACCACGACGCGGTCGGCCAGGGTCATCGCCTCGATCTGGTCATGGGTAACGTAGACCGTCGTAGTGCGCACCTTCTGGTGAACCTTCTTGATCTCGGTCCGCATCTGGACGCGCAGCTTGGCATCGAGATTCGACAGCGGCTCGTCGAACAGAAACACCTTGGGGTCACGCACGATGGCCCGGCCCATGGCAACGCGCTGGCGCTGGCCGCCCGAGAGCTGCTTGGGCTTGCGGTCGAGCAGCTCGGTGATGTCGAGGATCCCCGCCGCCTGCTTGACGCGCTTGTCGATCTCGTCCTTCGGCGTCTTCTTGAGCTTGAGGCCGAACGACATGTTCTCGTAGACGTTCATGTGCGGATAAAGCGCGTAGTTCTGGAACACCATCGCGATGTCCCTGTCCTTCGGCGGCACGTCGTTGACGACGTGACCGCCGATCGCGATGTCGCCGCCGCTGATCTCCTCGAGACCGGCGATCATCCGCAGGGTCGTGCTCTTGCCGCAGCCCGAAGGCCCCACCAGCACGAGAAATTCCTTGTCGACAATGTCGAGATCGATACCGCGGACGGCCAGTACTTCGTCGTACTTCTTGACGATCTTGCGCAGCGTTACTTGAGCCATTTTTTCACTTACCCTTTGGTCGCGCCGGCAGTCAGGCCTGCAATGTAATAGTCCATGAGGAAGGCGTAGATGACGAGAGGCGGTGCGGCGCCGAGCAGCGCGCCGGTCATGATCTGGCCCCAGTTGAAGACGTCGCCCTTGATAAGGGTGGTGATGATGCCGACCGGCAGCACGAGTTCTGTTGCCGAGGTGGTGAAAGCCAGCGGGTAAAGAAACTGCGCCCACGAGACGGTGAAGGCGAAGATGGTGGCGGCGATGATCCCCGGCAGCGCCACCGGGATGAAAATCTTGGTCAGCGTCTGTGTCCAGGTGGCGCCGTCGATCAGCGCCGCTTCGTCGAGCTCCTTGGGGATCGAGGCGAAATATCCGATCATGATCCAGGTGCAGAACGGCACTGTCAGCGTCGGATAGAGGATGATCAGCGTCCACCAGTGGTTCATCAACTGGATGCCAAGGGTCTCGTTGACCCAGGCGAACATCTTGAACAGCGGGATGAACAGCAGGGTCTCGGGAATGAGATAGGTCAGGAATACGCCGGTCGCCAGCGTCGCCGATCCCCAGAATTTCATCCGCGCCAGGGCAAACGCCGCGATGACGCTGATCAGCATGGTGAGTGCGACCACGCAGACCGACACGATCGCCGAGTTGCGGAAGAAGGTCAGGTAGTGGTTCTGCGTCAGAAGCTCGATGTAGTTTTCGAGGGTCGGATCGTAGATCCACCACGGATTGCCGGCCGCCGAGATCTCCTGGCTGGTCTTGAGCGAGGTGATCAGCATGTAGATCGGCGGCATCAGAAAGAAGATGGCAAACAACACGAGGAAGAAATAGGACCAGCGCAGCGCCCAGCGCCGGTCACGGCTCATGCTGCCGTAGTTGGGACGGGCCACTGTGCCCGCCGTGATCGCAGCGTCAGCCATCAGACTTCACTCCCACGCTTGGTGATGTCACGCAGGATGAAGGTCGCGGCGACCGCCAGGATCGGCACCATGAACAACGACACGCTGGCGCCGAGCGGAATGTCACCGCTCTCGATGCCGACGCGGAATGCCCAAGTGCCGAAAATATGCGTGCTGTTGAGTGGACCGCCTGCCGTCAACACCCGCACGATGTCGAAATTGGCAAAGGTGACGATCAGCGAGAACAATGCCGTGATCGCGATGATGTTGCGCATCATCGGCAAGGTCACGTACCAGATGCGCTGCCACCACGTGGCGCCGTCGATCGAGGCGGCTTCATAGAGTTGGTCCGGCACCGATTTCAGTGCCGCCAGATACATGATCATGAAGAACGGCGAGCCGATCCAGACGTTGACCAGAATGACCGAGAAACGCGCCCAGTCCGCCTCGCCGGTCCATGGAACCGCCGCGATGCCCAAATGGGCCAGGATCCAGTTGATGGCGCTGTAGGACGGGTCGAACAGCCAAAGCCATGCCAGCGTGCTCATCGCCGGCGGGATCACCCACGGCACCAGCAGCATGCCGCGCCATTTGCGCTGACCTTTGGACGGAATGTTGTGGACGAAATGCGCAACGACGAAACCGATAATGGCCTTGAAAATAACCGCTGTGATGGCGAACAGGCAGGATTGATAGACAACCATCCAGAAGGTTTCGCGGCCGAAGAGAAACTCGAAATTGCCGAAGCCGACGAAGCGGGTCATGCCCTTGTTGAGGGTGGCGAGATAAACCGCGTAACCCGCTGGATAGGCGACCAGTATCAGGACGAGAAGAATCAGCGGGAGGGCCATCAGAAAGGCGATGGTCGACTTGCGTTGCATCAGCTTGTGAAGGCTGCTGCGGCTGTCCCCAACTGTCGCTGTGGGGCCTCTGGCGGCTATATCGGCCATTGAATACTCCGAACAGTGTCAGCCCTTGGAAGCGCGGCGGGATGCCGCCCGAAAGCGGCTCCCTTCGGTCCCAGAGCTCTCAGTTACGCGAAAAGCCTTCGATTTCCTTAGCCGCCCAATCGAGCGTCTTGTCCATGGCTTCGCCCTTGCCATGGCGGGCAGCCATTTGGGTCATGATGGCCTGGGTGTAGATCTGCTCGGCGATCCGGTGCGGCGCAGGCGCCGCCGCGATCGACAAGGTCGAGTGATTGTGCGGATTGGGATAGTGATAGAGGGTGCCCTTGGGCGGCTCGGCCTCCGCCCATACCTTGAGCGTCGTAAGATTGGCGAACGCCGGCAAATCATAGCCACCGCTCGCCGTGACCAGCTTGTCGACCGCAGCCGGCTGACTAAGGAACGTCAGCAGGCTCTTGGCTGCGGACTGGTTCTTGCTGAAATTCCAGGTGCCCCAGAAGAACGGCAGGAAAGGCCCGTAGCGTCCGGCTGGTCCGGCCGGGAAGCCATGGGTCCAGAGCTGTTCGGCCACTTTCGGTGCGTCACGCTTGGCAACCGCCCAGGCACTTGGCGGATTCATGATCAGCGCGCCCCGGCCCGACACCAGCCACTTGTTGTTGGACGCATCGTCCCACGCCGGCGCATCTTCGGGCAGGAAAGCCATCAACCGCTTGTAGTAGTCGAGTGCCTTGCGAACATTGTCGCTCTTGACGGTGATGTCGCCCTTGGCGTTGACGAGCTGGGCGCCGAAGCTGTGGAAAATTGCGCCGGCCGTGTCCACCGAGTCGGACGTCGTGCCCAGACCTATGCCAAACGCGTGACCGCCCTTCTGGCAGGCCTCGGCCGCCTTGAGAAACGTATCGAGTGTCCAGCCATCGGCCTTCGGCGGCGCACCCGCCGGATACATCGCCTGGACGTCGATTCCGGCCAACTGCTTCATAAGGTCGATGCGCGAGCATGGCCCCTTCATCTGGCTGCCGATCGTCGCCGGCACTGCAAGCCACTTGCCGTTGACCTTGCCGAGATACTCGACAGTCCCATTCACCGCCCCGTTCTGCTTGATCAGTGGCTCAACGACATCATTCATTGGCACCAGCTGATCGGCGTAGCGCGACGGCAGCCAAGTCGAAAAGGCCAGGACGTCGTGGCCGGACTTGGCTTGCGATTCGGCGGCGGTCGTGAGCAGCAGTTTGCTGCCCTGAGAGGTGATGTAGTCGATCGTGACGTCGACCTTCTCTTTCTCGGCCCACTCCACGATCAGTGCTTCGCTGGCCTTGTTGGCGCCAGGAACCCAGTGATCCCAAAGGCCAAGCGAGAGCTTGCCGGCAGCGTAAGCGCCACGAACGAACGGCGCCGCGACCAGAGCAGTCGACAAGGCAGCCGTACCAGCCACAAAACGACGACGATTGACCTTCCTCGAAGTCATCTGAGTCTCCTCCTATGTACCGAACTCATTGGCCGGCTTCGTTACCCGCGTTGCCGCGTGGCAACAGCCCTTAGATCCGGGCCTTGCGCAAATCGTATGCACAAGAGAGGGCCCAAGCAATGCATTTTCAGTCGGCACCACTCGGTTCGCCCGCCAAAACAAGCGGCAGAGGCAACGCCAGCCTTCTCCAATCGTCCATCCGTTGCTACAGCTACCCGTTATGAATCAAGCGCCCACCCCCAATCCCTGGCTCGCAGCCGTCGCCCCCTCGCCCATCGGCGAGACCAAACGCTGGGTGCTGGGACGGAGTTTTCCTGCCGAACGCCCCCTGATCGACCTCAGCCAGGCGGTACCAGGCTATCCGCCGGCGCTGGAACTGCGCCAGCATCTCGGCGAATTGCTCCTCGATCCCTCAGTTCACGGCTATACGCCGATCCTAGGCTTGCCGGTTCTGCGCGAGGCCTATGCCAGCCACCTTTCGTCGTTCTACGGTGCCCCGATCGCCAGCAGCGAGGTCGGCATCACATCGGGCTGCAATCAGGCCTTCTGCCTGGCGCTCATGAGCCTCGCGCGGGCCGGCGACCAGGTGATCCTGCCGCGACCGCACTACTTCAACCACGACATGTGGATGCGCATGCAGGGGGTCGAACCGGTATCGCTCGACTTCCGTCCCGGCTCGGGCGCAGTGCCGGACGCCGAGGATGCGGCGAAACTGATCGGCCCGCGCACCCGCGCCATCGTGCTTATCTCGCCCAACAACCCGACCGGCGCGGTCTATCCACGCGCGACCATCCACGCCTTCTATGAGCTCGCCAAGCAACGCGGCATCGCGCTGCTGCTCGACGAGACCTACAAGGATTTTCTGCCGGAAGGAGAGCGGCCGCATGATCTCTTCGCCGATCCATCGTGGCGCGGCACGCTGGTACATCTCTACAGTTTCTCGAAGGTTTTCGCGCTGACCGGCTACCGGGTCGGCGGCATCACGACCGGAGCGGCAATGATGTCGGAAATCGAGAAGGCCATGGACTGCGTCTCGATCTGCCCGCCACGGCTTGGCCAGGAGGCGGCACTTTATGGCCTGAGCAACCTGCTGCCGTGGGCGCGGCGCAACACCGAGGGCCTCAAGGCCCGCGCCAACATGCTGGGCGATGGCCTCACGCGCTACAACCGCTGGCGGCTTGTCAGCATTGGCGCCTACTTCGCGTATGTGGAGCATCCCTTCGCCGGCCAGCGCTCAACCGACGTGTCCAAACACCTGGCCGACGAAGAGAATCTCCTGACGATTCCCGGCGACATGTTCGGCGCCGGCCAGGAGCGCTTCGTGCGGCTGGCCTTCGCCAACGTCACCGATGACAAGATTCCAGCGGTACTGGAGCGTCTCGAACGCTTCGGCGCCTGAGCAAGGGACGGAACCGGAAATGCCGCATGCAACGACACCCGATGGCGTGAAGCTTTACTACGAAGAAGCCGGCAGCGGCACACCGATCCTTTTCGTCCATGAGTACAGCGGCGATTGGCGGAGCTGGGAACCGCAAATGCGCTTCTTCAGCCGCAAGCACCGCTGCATCACCTATTCCTTCCGTGGCTATCCGGGCTCTGACATTCCGGCGGATGCGTCGATGTATTCGCAACAACATGCGGTCGACGATACCAAACATGTGCTCGACCATCTGAAGATTGCCAAGGCGCACGTGGTGGGCCTTTCGCAAGGCGCCTTCGCGACCGCCCATTTCGGGCGGTGCTACGGTGATCGCGCGCTGTCGCTGACCCTGGCAGGCGTCGGTTCCGGCGCCGAGCGCCAAGCCCACGAGCAGTTCAAGAAGAACGCCCAGGCGACGGCCGGGAAAATCCGCGCCGAGGGCATGGCGAAGTATGCCGAGAGCCTGATCGGCAATCCCACGCGGTCACGGTTCAAGCAGAAGGACCCACGCGGCTTCACCGAGTTCGTCCAGCAACTCAGCGAGCATCCCGACATTGGCGGCGCCAACACGATGGAGAACTATCAGGGCAAGCGGCCGTCGCTGTACGATTTCGAGGAGGAATGGAAGAAACTCGACATCCCGACACTGATCGTTTGCGGCGACGAGGACGATCCCTGCCTCCAGCCCAGCCTTTACCTCAAGCGCGTACTGCCGAACGCGGGTCTCGCGGTGTTTGCCAAAACCGGCCACACGGTAAACATCGAGGAACCGGACGCCTTCAATCGGGAACTCGGGACCTTCATTGCCCTTGCCGAAGCCGGCAAGTGGACGGCGGGGCACCCTGCCGCGATCGGCGCTAGCCCGGTTTGACCGTCACGGCATGGTTGAGTGGACCATACCCGCGGCCGAAGCCGGGGGCCGTCTCGATGGCCCTGCGCACGTAGCTTCGGGCGCGCACCACGGCATCCCTCAGTGTCATCTGCTGGGCGATGCCGGCTGCGATCGCCGACGCCAGCGTACAACCCGTACCGTGCGTATTGCGACTCTGGATGCGCGCATCTTCGAATCGCTCGAAGCTCCCGTCATGGAACAGCAGATCGATTACGCGGTCGCCCTCGAGATGCCCCCCCTTCATCAGGACCGCCTTGGGCCCCAGCCCGGCGAGGCGCTGGGCAGCGCGACGCATATCGGCCTCGGTTTGGACCGGGAAGCCGGTGAGAACCTCTGCTTCGGGCAGATTGGGTGTCAGTAGCGTCGCCATCGGCAGCAGGACATCACGCAGCGCCGCCTCGGCCGCGCTTAACAGCAAACGGTGCCCACCCTTGGCGATCATCACCGGATCGACGACCAGCGGCACGTCGGGCGCGCGCGCGCGCAGGCAAGCCGCAACAGCGCCAATGACTTCGGCGCTGTGCAACATGCCGGTTTTCAGCGCGTCGGCACCAATATCGGAAAGCACCACGTCAATTTGCCGGGCGATGAAAGCCGGCTCCACCGCCACAACCCCATGCACGCCTTCGGTGTTCTGCGCCGTGAGCGCGGTGATTGCGGTTGCGGCAAATCCATTCATCGCGGTGACCGCCTTGATGTCCGCCTGGATTCCGGCGCCTCCACCGGAATCCGATCCGGCGACGATCAGGACGCGCCCCTTCATACGGCCTGCCGGGGAATCGTCTCGATGACCTGGTCCACGACAGCGCGCACGAGATCCGGGTCGTCGCCCTCGGCCATGACGCGGATCAGTGGTTCGGTTCCGGACTTGCGGACCAGGATGCGGCCATTCCTGCCGAGCCTTTGCTCGGCAGCGGCAATCGCCTGCACAACTGGAGCCGCCGCCATGACCGCGTCGGCGTCGCCGACACGGATGTTCTTCAAAAGCTGCGGAACCGGCGCGAAGGCATGGAACGTCTCGCTCGCGCGCTTTCCCGCCTTGATCATCGCCGACAGAGCCTGCAACGCGGCCATCAGGCCGTCACCCGTCGTGGCATGATCGGTCATGATGATGTGGCCTGACTGCTCACCGCCCAGATTGAAACCGTCGGCGCGCATCCGTTCGAGGACATAGCGGTCGCCTACCTGTGTGCGGATCAACGACAGCCCGTGCCCTGCGAGATAGCGTTCCAATCCCAGATTGGACATGACTGTGGCAACAACGCCGCTTCCTCTCAGGCGGCCGTCGCGCGCCCAGTAGTTTGCGATTGTGGCCATGAGTTGGTCACCGTCAATTACCTTGCCCTGCTCGCAAACCAGCACCACGCGATCGGCATCTCCGTCGAGGGCCAAGCCGATGTCGGCGCCGTGCGCCACTACCTGCTCCTGCAAGACATCCGGATGAGTAGAACCGCAATTGCCGTTGATGTTGAAACCGTCAGGCGACACCCCCACGCTGACGACCTCGGCGCCCAATTCCCACAGTACGGTGGGCGCCACCTTGTAGGCAGCGCCATTGGCACAATCGACGACGACCTTCAGGCCAGACAGATCGAGGCCGCGCGCCGCCGAAGCCTTCACGGCCTCGACGTAACGGCCATCGACATCGTCCAGGCGCCTGGCCCGGCCGATGGCACGCGGCGCCGCGAGCTGCGTGCAGGTTGGCGCGACCACCAGCGCTTCGATCTCGCGTTCCACGGCGTCGGAAAGCTTGAAGCCGTCCGGACCGAATAGCTTGATACCGTTGTCTTCATAGGGGTTGTGCGACGCCGAGATCATCACGCCCATGTCGGCGCGCATGGAACGCGTCAGGAAGCCCACGGCAGGCGTCGGAATCGGTCCTAGCAGCAACACATCAACGCCAACCGACAGGAACCCGGCGGTCAGCGCCTGCTCGATCATGTAACCGGACAGGCGCGTATCCTTGCCGATGACCGCGCGATTGCGGTGGCCGCCCCGCTTGAACACCTGCCCGGCCGCCATACCGATGCGCATGGCGACCTCGGCCGTCATGGGGGCGGTGTTGGCGCGGCCGCGCACACCATCGGTGCCGAAAAGGGAGCGGGACATGGTCTCGAATCTATCGCATTGCCGCCGAGACCGCGAGGGCCTGTCGGGTCGCGGCAACGTTATGCACCCTGACGATATCTGCGCCACGGCGCGTGGCCTCGACTGCCAGCCAGACCGATGCCGGATCGCGGTCGCGCGGATCGCCAAGGCCGGTGAGCTTGCCGATGAAACCTTTGCGTGAGGCTCCGATCACGACCGGATAGCCCGCCGCAGCGAGCCGGCCGGCACCGGCCACCAGCGCAAGATTTTCGGTCACGCTCTTGCCGAAACCAATGCCGGGATCGAGGGCAATGCGGTCGCGAGAGATGCCCGCCGTTTCGCAGATCATTGCACGCTCGACCAGGAACCGGCGCACCTCCTCGACGACGTCGCCATAGGCGGGGCCCTCATAGTTGCGCTCCGGCCGGCCGCGACGATGCATCAAGACTACTGCAGCGCCGCACCCGGCCATCAACGGGAGCAGATCCGGATCGTCGCGCAATGCCGATACGTCGTTCACGATTGCAGCGCCTGCATCGAGACAGGCGCGCGCCACCGACGCCCGTCGCGTGTCGATCGACACGACCACTTTCTGCCTGGCCAGAGCGGCGACCACGGGAAGGACCCGAGCCGCCTCGTCCTCAGGTGCCACAGGCCGCGCCCCCGGCCGCGTGGATTCCCCGCCGACGTCGATGACGTCGGCACCTTCCGCAACGAAACGCAGGCCATCATCGATGGCCTGCGCCGGTCTCAGTCGTTCACCACCATCGGAAAATGAATCCGGCGTTACATTTACGATCGCCATCACGCATGGGCGATCGAGAGGAATGCCGGCGAATGCCGCCGTCAAACGCCCGGCTGTGGCGCAGGGTTGCCACCCGGCACCGCGTCGCCGCTGCTGGTCGGCACCGAGGCACGCCGGCGCTTTTCCTGGCCCGCCCCGCCGGTATCGTCACGAACGACCTTCTCACCGCGCAAGACCTGGCCGATCTCCTCGGTACCCAGCGTCTCGTATTCGAGCAGGGCTTTGGCGATCTTGTGAAGATCGTCAAGGCGTTCCGTGAGGATCACCCGTGCCCGGCCTTCCGCTTCCTCGATCAGGCGGCGGACCTCCTGGTCGATGATCTGCGAGGTCGCCTCGGAAATGTTCTGCGTCTGCGCAACCGAGTGGCCGAGGAACACTTCCTGCTCGTTCGCCTGGTACCGGACGCGGCCAAGCTTGTCCGACATGCCGAACGAGGTGATCATTGCCCTAGCCGTCTGCGTCGCCATCTGGATGTCGCTCGCCGCGCCAGTCGTGACGTTCTCCGGCCCGAAGATCATGTCCTCTGCGGTGCGCCCACCGAACAGAATTGCCAGGCGCGATTCGAGGAACTGCTTGGTGTGACTGAGGTGATCGCGCTCAGGCAACTGCATGGTGACGCCCAGGGCACGCCCACGCGGAATGATCGTGACCTTGTGCAGCGGATCGCTTTTCGGGACATGCATTGCAACCAGTGCATGCCCTGCCTCGTGGTAGGCAGTGAGCGTCTTCTCTTCGTCCGTCATCGCCATCGAGCGACGCTCGGTACCCATTAGTACCTTGTCCTTGGCGTATTCGAAGTCCGCCATGGTGACGAGACGCTTGCCGACGCGGGCCGCCCGCAGGGCCGCCTCGTTGATCAGGTTTGCAAGATCGGCACCGGAGAACCCCGGCGTGCCACGCGCGAGCACGCGCGGATCGACATCGGGTGCCAGCGGCACCTTGCGCATGTGGACCTTGAGGATTTTCTCGCGGCCACCGACGTCGGGGTTCGGCACCATGACCTGACGGTCGAAGCGGCCCGGCCGCAGCAAGGCCGGGTCGAGAACGTCGGGCCGGTTGGTCGCGGCAATCAGGATGACGCCTTCATTGGCCTCGAAGCCGTCCATCTCGACCAGCAGCTGGTTGAGCGTCTGCTCGCGCTCGTCGTTGCCGCCGCCGAGGCCGGCACCGCGATGGCGGCCGACCGCGTCGATTTCGTCGATGAACACGATACAGGGGGCGTTCTTCTTCGCCTGCTCGAACATGTCACGCACACGGCTGGCGCCGACGCCCACGAACATTTCGACGAAGTCGGAACCCGAGATCGTGAAAAACGGCACGTTGGCCTCACCGGCGATGGCGCGCGCCAGCAGCGTCTTGCCGGTGCCCGGCGGACCGACCAGCAGACAGCCCTTGGGAATCTTGCCGCCGAGCCGCTGGAATTTCTGCGGATCCTTCAGGAAGTCGACGATCTCCTCGAGTTCGCCCTTGGCCTCGTCGATACCCGCCACGTCATCGAAGGTGACGCGACCATGCTTCTCGGTCAGCAGGCGCGCTTTCGACTTGCCGAATCCCATGGCGCGGCCGGTGCCGCTTTGCATCTGGCGCAGGAAAAAGATGTAGACGCCAACCAACACCAGCACCGGAAGCCAACTCACGAACATGCTGCCGAGATTGACGCCATCTTCGACCGGCCCGGCATCGATGCGATCGACGTTCTTGATCAGCAGCGGCATGAGCTGTTCGTCAGGCGGCGTGCTCGGCACATAGGTCGAGAATTTCTGCACGCCGCTGCGCGGCTCGCGGAACGTTCCATTGATCGTGTTGCCCTGGATACGGACATCCTGGACCTGGCGCTGTTCGACCGCGCGCACGAAATCGGAGTAGGAAACCGTATTCGCTGCGGGGCGCGTCGCGCCACCCTGGAAGACGCTGTAGAGCAGCGCGAGCAGGAGGACGATGACGATCCACAGGGCGGCGTTGCGATTGAACGGGTTCACAGGTTCTTTTCCGTTTAAGGGGCTTTAGTCTAGATGGGGCGCGACAGGCCCGCCGCAAGCGAAAAATTCAGCCGGAACGAGAGGCTGGTGTCCGTTCCTGCCACTTTCGGGCGACACAATCCAGCGCAGCCGGCGACTTGCCGGGGCCTGCCTGAGCGCCAACCGGCAGGCAGACAACGTGAAATCCTGGCGTTTGCCCGATCTGCCGCGTGTCACGGACGCTGCAAGGCGGCCAACCGCCCGACCGACGCGGTCGCGACGGGGCGGGTGGTCACGCCCGCCCACAGCCAGGACGACCCGGCTAAGCAGGCGTTCCTGCAGGTCAGCGCCTAGCCGGCAAAACGCAGTCCGATCGAGCGCCACCTTCCCCGGCTGGTCGAACTCCAGTGTTTCCACGGCCGCCCGGGCCAAGCGTCGCTCCCCCGCCGCGCGGTCGTGGTACGCGCCTGCCGGAGCGACAGTGGCGGTCGGAAGGGCGGCGCGCAGACGCGCCCGTTCGAAGCGAAGATCGACATTCGACGGATCGTCGAACCATCGCACGCCGCGTGCCTGAAGCGTTGCCGTCAGCCGCGCCCGCGGTACCGCGAGAAACGGGCGCAGCATTCGCACTTCCGGTCGTTCGACGAGCGCGGCCATGCCGGCAAGGCCATCGGGTCCGCTCAGGTGTGCCGCGCGCATCGCCACGGTCTCGGCCTGGTCGTCGGCATGATGGGCCAAGAGCAGGTGCAAGATACCGCGCTGGCGGCATTCTCGGTACAATAGACGATACCGGGCGGCGCGCGCCGCCGCCTGGAGACCGCTTTGTGGCTTCGGTCCGGACCAGCGAAGGACGCTGGCCTCGATCCCAAACCCGCCCAGCAAATCGCGCGTCACCGCTGCTTCGTGATCCGATCCGGAGCGCAATCCATGATCGACAATCAGGGCGACGGCGCGTCCGCCATGGATTGCCACCCAATCGTGCGCCAACAACATCAGGGCAAGCGAATCGCGACCACCCGACACCGCCACCCCAAGCACCGGACGACTCTCGAACGGCTCGAAACGGGCCATCAGGCCCGCAAATGTGTCACCGTCGATGCAAGCGG
Organism: uncultured Reyranella sp.; assembly: GCA_937915145.1. Classification (GTDB taxonomy): domain Bacteria; phylum Pseudomonadota; class Alphaproteobacteria; order Reyranellales; family Reyranellaceae; genus Reyranella. The sequence goes on along the minus strand of CALDNT010000275.1, from coordinate 10,909 downwards.
CATTTGCCGACGTCAACTGCATCCATCTTTCTGGCGCTCCTGCTCGATTCGCCGTTTCTGCAGGTCAGTCGCACGCGGGTAGTCCTGCTTGAAGCGCGCGAAGATCGCGCAGGCATCGGGCTTGCGACCAAGGTTCGCCAGCGTGATTCCGAGCTTCAGGAGATTGTCTGGTCCCTTGGGACTGGATTTATAAGCCTTGTAGCCTTCGGCGAACGCCGTCATCGCGTTATTGTAGTCGCGACGCGCATAGAAAGTCTCGCCCAGCCAATATTGGGCATTGCCGGCCAGCGCGTGTTGAGGAAAGCGCTGAAGGAAGGTCTTAAAGCCATTCTCTGCGCCTGCGTAGTCGCCATCCTGCAGCTTCTTGAAAGCATCGTGGTAGGCTTGGTCCGCGTTCCCGTGCGCCGCCGCTGGCGTGCGGGGCCGCGCTGCCGGCGCAGTGCCTGCACGGGATCCACCCTTCTCCAATTGCTCCAGACGGAATTCGTAGTCTGCCTGCATCTTCTCCAACTGCTGCTGGAGTTGCTGATTGCGATACTGCAATTGCTCGATCTGACCGGTCAGAACCGTGATCGATTGCTGCAATTGATTGAAGCGATCCTCGACATGGACCGGGTCAAGTCTCTGGGCCGCAGCCGCGCTCGGCAACGCCAGCGCGATGATAATCAGGAACCGAAACTGCAGTTGCTTCATGGCCGTCAATTTTTCCGCTTAAACACGGCCATTTTCAGGCATGACCGCCCGGCCTCCAAACGAAAACGCCGGCCGCAGAGCGACCGGCGTTTGACACCGTCTCAGGGCGTTCGAAGCGAACAGTTGCCCTATTGCAGCGCCGTCACGGCGCGCCGGTTGCGCGCCCATGCGGCCTCATCGGAGCCTACGGGATCCGGACGTTCCTTGCCGTAGCTGATCGTCTTGAGCCGCGCCGCCGGAACACCCTGGGCGACCAGATACTGACGCGCTGCATTTGCACGACGCTCACCGAGCGCCAGATTGTATTCGCGCGTCCCGCGCTCGTCGCAGTGGCCTTCGATCGTGATCTGGTAATTCGGGTACTTCTTAAGCCACTCGGCCTGACGACCAAGCGTCGTCCTGGCATCCTCGCGAATGTTGGATTTATCAGTATCGAAGAATACCCTGTCTCCGACGTTCTGACGGAAATCGGCGACCGATCCGGGGGTTACGGTCGTGGTTGCCGGGGCAGCCGCCTGCTGATCGCTGCAGGCGGCCATGAAAATCGTCGCCGCGATGGCGGCCAAAGCCTTGATCATCCGCATTTTCTGTCCACTCCCTGACAACATCGACCCGTGTGAAGGATACGCACGGGTCGACAAGAAAGATCATATCCTTCGCTACTGCGGAATCAAGGGCGACCAAGCCGGATCCGATGCGTCCGTCGGGGTCGGCACCTGCCGCTCGAAGCGTCCCGTAATGTCGATCTGATGCAGCGTGACCGAGCCCGCCCGCCCCCCCGAATTGGGTTGCTGGCGGAAGAACATCAGCACGCGGCCATTCGGTGCCCAGGTCGGCCCTTCAACGAGGAAGCCGCTGGCCAGCATGCGTTCGCCGCTGCCGTCGGTACGCATCACGCCGATGCCGAAGGTGCCGCCGGAAATCTTGGTAAAGGCGATGTGGTCGCCGCGTGGCGACCACACCGGCGTCGCATAACGGCCCTGCCCGAAACTGATGCGCCGTTCGTTGCCGCCGCTGGCGCTCATCACGTAGAGTTGCTGCGAGCCGCCGCGATCGGAATTGAACACAATCTGGGTGCCGTCGTTCGAGTAGCAGGGGGAAGTATCGATGGCCGGCGTGTTTGTCAGGCGGCGTAATGCCCGGCCGCGCACGTCCATTTCGTAGATGTCGCTGTTGCCATCGGCCGAGATGCTCATCACGACCTTCGTGCCGTCCGGCGAGAACCGTGGCGCGAAGCTCATGCCCGGGAAATTGCCCAGCAGCTCACGCCGACCGCTGTCGACGCTCTGAAGATAGACCCGCGGCTGACCATTGTTTTCGCCATACGCCATGTAGACGATTTCCTGCAGGGTCGGAGAGAAGCGCGGCGTGAGCGCGATCGTGCGCCCATCGGTAATGTAACGGTTGTTGGCTCCGTCCTGATCCATGATGGCGATGCGTTTGACGCGCGCGCTGAGCGGCCCGGTCTCGGAGACATAAGCCACCCGCGTGTCGAAGTAGCCCTCCTCACCAGTCACACGCTTGTAGATGGCGTCCGCGATGATGTGAGCGAGACGCCGCCAGTTGTTGGGCTGGCTGGTAAACGACAGCCCCGTCGCCTGACTGCCAGCCACGACGTCCCACAGCCGGAAATCGACCTTGATGTTGCCGCCGGCCTGCGCCACCTGGCCGACGACGACGCCCGCGGCGCCAATACTGCGCCAATCCTGGAATCGCGGCGGCGCATTGGGGTCGATGTTCTGCTGAATGAAGGCGCTGGGCGAGATCGACCTGAACAGACCCGAGTTCTGCAGGTCATTGCGCACCACTCCGGCGATATCCGCGCCGACCTTGTCGCCCTTGAAATCGACAATCGCGATCGGCACCGGCTCGAAGCTCGGCCTGGTCATGTCGATGGTGAGCTGCGCGTGCGCAGGCGCGGCTGCTCCAGCAGCCAGCGCAACACCGCCTAGAATCGTATGGCGTCGGGGGAGCATCATGTCGAACCTCGTGTTCATGAGCGCAAAACCTCTATAGCGCGACGTCGTTCAGTAGTCGCGTGGATCGAAATTGAAAGTGATCGTGCGCCAGCTGTTGAATTTCTCTGGCGAAAGTGGCCACGGCTGGCAGCGCGGATTCAGGACGGCGCGACGAGCGGCGTCGGCGGCGGCGCGAAACACCGGGTCGCTGTTGTAGCGACCCGAATCGCGCAACTCGGCTTTTATCGGTGTACCGTTCTGGTTCATATCGACGATCAACGTGATGATCATCCCCTGGTCGCGCGCACCGCCCTGGGTGTTCCAGCAGGGCCGAATCTTCTGGCGGACGCCCTCGACCTCGCTCGCCGTCACGACAGCGGCAAGGTTCGGCGCAGCCGGCGCCTGACGCGTCACCTGCTGTACCGGCTTGGGTTGCTGCTCCGGCGTCTGGACCTTGGTCGGCGATTGCTGGTTCTTCAGGATATCGTCGAGCAACGAGTCGACGCGATCGTGCTTGGGCGGCGCCGGCTTGGGTGGCGCCGGCTTGGGCGGCTCGGGCTTCTTCACCTCCGGCGCCGGCTTGGGCGGTTCCGGCTTCTTCGGTTCGGCCTTGGGTGGGTCAGGCTGCTTTGGCTTCAGTGCAATTGCCTCTTCCACCGGCTTGGGCGGTTCCGGCTTGGGCTTCTCCACCGGAACGGGCGGCGGCTTGGCCTCGGCGACGTCTGGCTTGGGCTGGGGCGGCGCCGGCGGCGGGTCGGCGGACTTGGGTGGCGGCGCTTTGGTGGTTTCCTCCGCGATCGGCACGTCCTTGGGCTGCGGCGGCGGATTGCCGACCGTCGGCGCCGCCGCCTTCTTGTCGATTGCCTCGAACTCGATCATCACGGGCTCGGGCTCGAGCAGTGGCGGCCGACCGAAGAAATCGAGATTCAAGACTGCCGCTGCCAGGACGAAGGCATGCACCATCGCCGACGCGATCGCCGGCGTACGCATCTCGATGCTGGCGGGGGAGCGTCCAGCCATCTATCGCCTCGCCTCCGACGTTCTAGCGGCGCGGCGTGGGCGACTGCGGTCCGCGCGGCGGCGCCGGCGCGGCTGGCGCAGGTGTCACCGTGCCACCGCCCTTGCCGAGCTGCTGCGCCTGCTCGCCCAGAAGGCCGAGCTGACGGAAACCGCTGTCGATCACGACGCCCATCACTTCCATCATCTTGCCGTAGTCCACGCTCTTGTCGCCGCGCATGAACACACGCTGATCAGGCTTCTCTTCGTGCACTGCCTTCAGCTTGGTCGCCAGTTCGGCAATGTCGTAGGGCGTATCGCCGAGGAAGACCTCGCCTTTCGAGTTGACCGATACGACCAGCGGCTCATCCTTGCCGCCAACCTGCTGTGCGCTCGTCTTTGGCAGGTCAACCGGCACACCGACCTGCAGCAGCGGAGCAGTGATCATGAAGATGATCAGCAGAACCAGCATGACGTCGACCAGCGGCGTGACATTGATGTCGGCGATCGGCGTGAAGCTCCGCCGCCGGAACCGCCCGCCCGTGTCGCCACCGCCGGGCGCGCGTATGATGCCGGCCATCAGACCTGCTCCTCGAGCTGACGTGACAGGATGGTGATGAATTCACCGGCGAATGCCTCGAGCTGATGGCTGTACCGCTGTACCTGGCCAGACAGAATGTTGTAGGCGCCGGCGGCCGGAATGGCGGCGACCAGGCCCATGGCGGTCGCGAACAGCGCCTCGGAGATGCCCGGCGCAACAACGGCAAGCGACGTGTTCTTCGACACGGCGATATGACCGAAACTGTTCATGATGCCCCAGACCGTGCCGAAGAGGCCGACGAAGGTGGCGTTGGCGCCGACGGTGGCGAGAAAGCCTAGGCGCTTTTCGATCGCTTCCATTTCGCGCTGGATCGTGACGCTCATGACCTGCTCAATGCGCTGGCGGAGCGCGGCCCGTGCGGTCGAGCTGGTGGCCAACCCCTTCGACACCGAACGGCGCCACTCCCGCATGGCAGCGGCGAAGACGCTCGACATCGGATCGTCAGGCTTGGCGCCGACACGATCGTAGAGATCCTCAAGCGAGATACCCGACCAGAACGTATCCTCGAAGGCCTGGGCGCTACGCTTGAGGGTCCGCAAGCGGAGCATCTTCTCGAAAATGATCGCCCACGACCAGAAAGACGCAATCAGCAAGGCAATCATCACTGCCTTGACGACCCAGTCGGCCTGCATGAACAGGCCATAGACGGACATGTCGATCGTCTCGGTGCCGCCGCCGAGGGGGGCTCCGGCGACTTGCGCAAACGCGTCCATTTTTGAATCTCCGTTGGTTCAAGAGGGTTGTATCCGAATGTGGCGTGAGCGGGGCGAGCCCGTCACGGCAACCTGGGCCAAGGCAGTCCGCACGTGCGGCGGCAATCGGACCGGCCGCCCACCGGTGCCCATACAGGCAACGGTCAGTTCAGCACGGACCAGGGTCTCCTCACCGCGGCGGGCCTGCTGGACCATGTCCAGCGACGCACCGCGCAATTCACTGCAGCTGGTGACGACCTCGATCGCCTCGTCCAGCCGCGCCGGCTTCAGGTAGTCGATCGCACACCGGCGCACGACCCAGCTCACGCCGCGCTCCTCGCGCAAAGCGCTGTGTTCCTGGCCGAGTACTCGCAACAGTTCGGTACGGCCGCGTTCGAGAAAGCGCAGCCAGTTGGCGTAGTAGACGATACCCGCCGCATCGGTGTCCTCGTAGTAGACCCTGAGCGGCAGCACGTGGGCACCATCGATAATGCGGCCGGATGTCGGGGCACTCACGTCTCCCCCACCGGTCCGCCGCTCGCCAGCAGGTCGAGTTGCCGCTTCTGCTCGCTGGGTAAGGCCAGACCGAGATGGCGGTAGCCGGCTTCCGACAAAAGCCGCCCGCGCGGCGTCCGCATCAAAAGACCGAGCTGCATCAGATAGGGTTCGATCACATCCTCGATCACGTCGCGCTGCTCGGACAAGGCGGCCGCCAGCGTCTCCGCACCGACCGGCCCGCCACCGTAATTCTCGGCGATGCAGGCGAGGTAGCGGCGGTCCATGGCGTCGAGGCCACGACTGTCGACCTCGAGCCGGACCAGGGCGTCGTCGGCGACCTTGGAATCGACCACAACATGGCCACCGACCGCCGCAAAATCGCGCACGCGGCGCAGCAATCGGTTGGCGACGCGCGGTGTCCCGCGCGAACGCCTGGCAATCTCGGCTCCCCCGTCCCTGGCCATGGGCATTTTCAGCACTCGCGCCGCACGCTGGACAATGGTCTCGAGTTCGGCCGGTTCGTAGAACACCATGCGCAACGGAATGCCGAAGCGCTCACGCAGCGGGCGGGTCATCAAGCCCGAACGGGTCGTCGCCCCCACCAGGGTGAAGGGCGGCAGCTCAATTCGTACCGAGCGTGCAGCAGGTCCCTCGCCGATCATCAGGTCGAGCTGGAAGTCCTCCATCGCGGGATAGAGCACTTCCTCGATTGCCGGGTTAAGACGATGGATCTCGTCGATGAACAGCACATCGTACGGCTGCAGGTTGGTGAGCTGCGCGGCCAGGTCACCCGCCTTCTGGATCACCGGACCGGACGTGGCCCTGAACCCTGCCCCCATCTCCCGCGCCACGATCTGCGCCAGGGTCGTCTTTCCGAGACCGGGCGGACCATGAAACAGCACATGGTCGAGGGCCTCGCCGCGTGCCTTGGCAGCGGCAATGAAAATCTTCAGGTTCTCGCGGACCTGCTTTTGCCCAACGAAGTCGTCGAGCGTCTGGGGCCGGAGCACCAGCTCGGCGGCATCGCCTTCCACGAGCTTGGGCGCCACCAGACGATCGGGCGGACCATTCATCGCGCCAGCTCCTGCAGGCCCGCGCGGATCACGGCATCGAGCCTGGCTTCCGCGCCCAACCGTTGGCTCGCCCGCGCCACGGCGCCAAAGGCCTCGACCCGGCGATAACCGAGATTCACCAGGGCCGACACCGCATCTTCATTAAGCGAACCGGAGGGCGCCGGCGTCGCGGTCTCCGGATCACTGGGCGTGGTCGACGCGATGCCGAAGGCCGCAGCCTTGTCCTTGAGTTCGGTGGCAAGCCGGGCTGCCAGCTTCGCGCCGACGCCCGATGGGCGGCTCAGGGTAGCCCGATCCTGGGCCGCAATGGCACGCGCGATCTCGTCCGGCGACAAAGTCGAGAGAATCGACAGTGCCACCCGTGCCCCCACGCCCTGGACCGTCGTCAGGATCCGGAACCAGTCGCGCTCGGCGGTCTCCACGAAACCGTAGAGCGCGATCGCATCCTCGCGCACGATGGTCTCGACCAGCACCGTCGCCGGCCCGCCGACCACGAGGTCGCGCAGGGTACGGGTGGAGGCCGACACGAGATAGCCGACGCCGCCGACATCGACGATGGCGCTGTCGGTGCTAACCGAGTCCACAAGTCCCTTCAGCTTGGCAATCATTGCGCGGCCGCCAGACGCTTGGCCGTGGCGCGGTGGTGGGCATGGCAAATCGCAACAGCCAGCGCATCGGCCGCGTCATTTCTGGCCTCGACGCCGGGCAGCAGGCGGCCGACCATCATGGCGATCTGCTGTTTGTCGGCATGGCCCGCGCCGGTCACCGACTTCTTCACGAGGTTGGCGGCGTACTCGAATACCGGCAAGCCCGCCCGTGCCGGCGCCAGCATCACCACGCCGCGCGCCTGACCAAGCTTGAGAGTCGACCCTGGATTGACGTTCACGAAAGTTTCCTCGACCGCAGCCTCGGACGGACGCTGTGTCTCGACGATGTCCGCCACGCCCTCGAACAGGTCCCGCAGCCGCTCAGCCAGAGTTCCGGAGATTGCCACCTTGACGACTCCGTGGGCCACATGACGCAGCCGGTTGCCCTCGACGTCGATCACGCCCCAGCCGGTCAATCGCAAACCGGGATCGAGGCCGATCAGTCTCATCGGGTCACGCTTCAGGCCGCAAACTTCGCGAGAGCGTCGTCGGACGCCTCGAAATTGGCGTAGACGTTCTGCACGTCGTCATTGTCTTCCAGAACTGCGATCAGGGTGAGCAGAGTCGAGACCGTGTCACCGTCGACCGGCGTCGTCGTCCTGGCCCGCCAAGTCAGCTTTGCGGTCGACGGCTGGCCGAGCGACTTTTCAAGCGCTTCGCGCACGGAATTGAAGCTCTCCTGGGCGCAGTAGATCTCGTGCATTCCGTCAGGCTCCGTGCCGCTCACGACGTCATCGGCGCCGGCCTCGATCGCCTTCTCCAGGACATCGTCGGCGCTGCCGGCCGCGAGCGGAAAACGGAACTCGCCGAGGCGATCGAACATGAAAGACACGCTGTTGGTTTCGCCAAGATTGCCGCCGTACTTGCTGAAGCTGGACCGCACCTCGCCGGCGGTGCGGTTGCGGTTGTTGGTCAGCCCCTCGACGATCAGCGCCACCCCGCCGGGCCCATAGCCTTCGTAACGGACCTCGTCATAGTTGGCATCGGCGTCCGCCCCCGCGCCGCGCTTGATGGCGCGATCGATCGTGTCACGGGTCATATTGGCGTCGCGCGCCGCAATTACCGCCGCCCGTAGACGCGGATTTGCGGCCGGATCGGCCGCGCCAAGCCGCGCCGCCGTGGTGATTTCACGAATCACCTTGGTAAAGATCTTGGCCCGCTGGGCGTCCTGGCGCCCTTTGCGGTGCATGATGTTCTTGAATTGGGAATGCCCCGCCATCGCCCGACAACCAGATTAAGTGATTTGGAAGCTTGGCTATACCACTTCTCGTGGGTTTTGGCAGGATCAGAGGCCGCGCAACCTGAGTTGCTGACAAAAAAAAGGCGGGGGCCGAAGCCCCCGCTAAAAAACGTCGAAACCTAGATTTCGACGCCCCCTCTAACCTTGAAGACAGTTCGCCAACGCCGCGAAAAATCGTTTAACATCAAGAGGATGCCGATTTTTCCCCAGGTCGTCAACGACCGTCTTCATGACACTTCTAATAGCTATGAACGGCATCTGCGGGATACAAGATGCTGCGACCTAGCCGGTAGGCGGTAGGCGGCCCCCCAGCCTCAGGGGGTGAATTGACCGGGCGAGCCCGGTCCGGTCGTCGGTTTCGACCACCGTGCCGCAGAGCGTCCCCTCGCCTTCGGCGGGCGCCAGGCGTTCTCCAGGCATCTTCTTCACAAAGCGCGTAACGGCGATCTCCTTCTTCATACCGATCACCGAATCGTAGTCACCGCACATGCCGACGTCCGTCTGATAGGCCGTGCCACCGGGAAGCACCCAGGAATCGGCCGTGGGAACATGGCTATGCGTGCCCACGACAGCCGACACTCGGCCATCGCAGTAGTGACCCACGGACTGCTTCTCGCTGGTCGCCTCGCCATGGACGTCGACCAGGATAAAATGCGCCGAACGCCCGAGCGTGTATTTCGCAAGTTCGGCGTCGATGGCCCGGAATGGATCGTCGATCGCGTCCATGAACAGCCGGCACATCACGTTCATCACGACGATCTTCTGGCCGCGCGCCGTCTGGAACAGGTTGGCCCCCCAGCCCGGCGTACCCGGCGGAAAATTAACCGGGCGAAGCAGCCTCTTGTCCTGGGCGATATAGGGAATGATCTCCCGCTGGTCCCAGGCATGATTGCCGGTGGTGATGCAATCGACACCGGCCGCATGAAGCTCGGCGCAGATCTTGGCGGTGATACCAAAGCCCGCTGCCGCGTTTTCGCCGTTGACCACCACGAAATCGAGGCCGAGTTCGCGCCGCAGTCGCGGAACTTCCTTGATGACTGCATCGCGGCCGGAGCGGCCCACGATATCGCCGCAGAACAAAACCTTCATGCGCTAGACAAGGGCGCAAGCGCGCCGGTCGGTCAACAGCCAATCCAGACACTGATCGTCCGGACCGTGCGGTACTTCGGGCACGAGTTGGGCGTCGAACCCGACACCGATCGCCGTCACGCGGCGCCGCTCGCGTAACCCGGCGAGGGTGCGATCATAAAAGCCGCCGCCATAACCCAGCCGCCAACCCTGGCCATCACAGGCCAGCAATGGCACCAGCAGCGCCTCGGGCTCCACGATTTCGCACCGCGCCGACGGCTGCAATGTGCCGAAGACACCGGCTTCGAGCGAATCGCCGGGCCGCCAGGCGCGAAACAGCAGCGGCTCGCCACGTCCCTGCACTACCGGCAGCGCCAGTTGGCACCCTTGGTTGAACAACTCGATCATTACCGGGCGGATGTCGATCTCTTCGCGGATCGGCCAGAAGCCGGAAACGACAGCCGGCATTCCGATCGGCCGCTCGCGCCGCAGCGTCGCCAGCAACCCGTCGGCGGCGACGCGGCGCTCGGTCTCGCCGAGGTCCTGGCGCCAGGCAAGCATGGCGCTCCGCAGGATACGCTTGGCGTCAGGCAGTGAATTCATGTCGGGTATGACAGCAAGGTGGGGCGGCTCCACGATGGGCCGATGATCCGTAAGACCTCCAAGGCCTGCTAGTGCAGGTGGGCACCGTGTGATCGAGACCAAGATCCCAACCAGGAACAGTTCCCGGGAGTTCTTATTGGCCCCGGGGTTTTAAGCGAACCACGCACCGCGCAGAAATCCGCCCCGCCTCCAATCTAGGCACTCGGAGGCAGCGCGGCAATGAGCCGTTGGAGGCTTTCAGGCCGCCCCGCTCACCTTCTTGCTCATCTTGTCGACCCGGGCGGTGATCAGATCCTCGAGCGCCGTAGCCAGCGTCTCGGCGTTATCCGTAGCGCTGGCACGTGCGTTTTCGGCTGCCTTCGCGGCACCGCGGGCCTCATGGCTCTCTTCGGCCAACAAAAGGGAGGCGAAGATCATCAGCTTTATTTCCGGCGCACCAGGCATCTGCTTGCGCAGTTCGACGACCTTTCCGTCGACATAGGCGGCAAGTTCCTGGACCCGTGCTTCCTCGCCTTCACCGCAGGCGAGTTCATAGGTACGATTGGCGATCTGAATCGAGACCTGCGGCATTTTCCGCTACTCCTTTTTTGCGCCGTATCGGCGTTCGAGGGGACCTCCATTCTGACACGTCGCGCGCAACGAAGCATCACTTGCGTTGGAAGCCGCGGCTGGAGACCGGCTACTGCTGGTCGGCGGCAAGCAGCGAGCGAATGTATTCCATCGCCCGCTCCAATCGCGCTTCGACGTCGATCGCGACCTTCCTCAATTCGTCGTGCTGCTGTTCGAGCTTGTTGAGACGCTTGGCGAGTTCCTCGGACCGCACCGCTTCGGCGCGCAACC
>CALDNT010000274.1 GCA_937915145.1 uncultured Reyranella sp. | reverse complement strand
ACCGTCCGCGCGATGGATGCCAGCCGGTTTACCGGGGCCAAGGCGCAGATTCTCACGTTGCTCGGCCAATCCAGCGATTTGACCCGCCTGACGCTCCTGGGGGTCGGGAAAGGCCGGGACCTGGATGCCCGCACCGCGGAAGGGTTGGGCGGCTTGGTGGCGGCCGACGCCAATGCGGCCGGCCAGAAGGCGGTGACGGTCGTGGTCGAACCGGTGAAGGGAAGCCGGCTCGCGCCGGGCCAGATCGCCGCCCATATTGCGATCGGCGCGCGGCTGCGGAACTACCGGTTCGGCAAGTACAAGACCAAGGACAAGCCCGAGCAGAAGCCGTCGCTCGAGAAGATCACGATCGTCCTGGCGGGGCCCGCCGAGGCTCGCCGTGCCTACGGCCAGCTCGAGCCTACGATCGATGCCGTGTTCTTCACGCGCGACCTGGTGAGCGAGCCCGCCAACGTCCTCTATCCCGTCTCGTTCGCCCAGCGCGCGAAGGAACTCACCAAGCTCGGCGTCAAAGTCGAGATCCTGGGCGAGCCCGAGATGAAGAAACTCGGCATGGGATCCTTGCTGGGGGTCGGCCAGGGCAGCGAGCGCGAGTCGCAGCTCCTGGTGATGCACTGGATGAACGGGCCCAAGACACAAAAGCCGGTCGCCCTGATCGGCAAGGGCGTGTGTTTCGACACCGGCGGCATCTCGATCAAGCCTTCCGGCGGCATGGAAGACATGAAATGGGACATGGGCGGCGCCGGTGCCGTCACCGGCGCGATGCGTCTGCTGGCCGGCCGCAAGGCCAAAGCCAACGTGGTCGCGGTCTGCGCCTTGGTCGAGAATATGCCCGACGGCAACGCGCAGCGGCCGGGCGACGTGGTGACGTCGATGTCGGGCCAGACCATCGAGGTCATCAACACCGACGCCGAGGGCCGCCTCATCCTGTGCGATGCCATGTGGTACGCGCAGGAGAAGTTCGAGCCCCAGGCGATGGTCGAGCTCTCGACCCTGACCGGCGCCATCATCGTGGCGCTGGGCCACGAACGCGCCGGCTTGTTCTCCAACAACACGCCGCTTTCCAACAGGCTGCGCGCGGCGGGGGCGGCGATCGGAGAGAAGCTGTGGCGCATGCCGCTCGGGCCGAAGTACGATAAGCTGATCGATTCCGACATCGCCGACATGAAGAACGTCAGCAACGGCCGCGATGGCGGATCGATCACCGCGGCTCAGTTCCTCCAGCGCTTCGTCAAGGATGGCGTCGCCTGGGCGCATCTCGACATCGCGGGGGTCGCCTGGTCGGCCAAGGGCGACAACACCACGCCCAAGGGGGCCACGGCCTTCGGCGTCCGACTGCTCGACCGGCTGATTGCCGACAACTACGAGCGCTGAAGATTCTATGGCAGCCGAAACTGTGACGACCGAGATCAATTTCTATCATTTGACCCGTTCGTCGCTTGAGGACGCCTTGCCGCGCCTGCTGGCGAAGACCCTGCAGGCCGGCGAACGGGCGGTCGTCATGCTGGGCTCGCCGGAGCGCGTCGATGCTCTCAACACCCATCTGTGGGCATTCGATCCCGGCGGCTTTCTGCCGCATGGTGCCGCCCGCGACGGCGACGCCGACCGCCAGCCGGTCTGGCTGACCCATCTCGACGAAAACCCAAACGAGGCGGGCTACCTCTTCGTTGCCGACCATGCCCGATCCGGGCACGTGGCGGACTACAAGCGCTGCTTCGAGCTGTTCGACGGCCGCGACGACGCGGCGGTGGCCGATGCCCGCGAGCGCTGGAAGACCTACAAGGCAGCTGGCCACGCCATGGCATACTGGCAGCAGACGGACAGCGGCGGATGGGAGAAGAAAGCCTAGCGGTGCGAGCGCGGCGTCCAGTAGGCGCGCCAGGCGGCCGATAACCGCTCGCGCAGCGGCACCGGTCCTTCGGGACGGTAGAAATACGGCGAGTCGGCTTCGAACTTCGCCATGTAATCGCGATAGCTGAGCGGGGGCGAACCGCCGGTCTGGGTCTGCGCCGCCAGGAGATCGAGGCCGCGGTCGACATCGATGACCGGGGCGAGTCTCTGGCGCTTGCCGAGCAGCAGCTCGGCGGCGGCATCGGGATTCTCCCAGGCCGAGAACACGGCCGCGAGCTTGGCGAGTTTTTCGCCGCTGAGCCGCGCCGTCCACTCGGCGCCTTTGGGGCCGAGGAGATCGCGGGCATAGTAGGCCTCGCCCTGGAATGGACGGCCCGACATGGTTTCCGCCGGCGTCGGCCAGACATAGCGTGCGGGCAGGGCGCGCGAGGAATACTTTCGGACATCGAGGCGAAAGAGGTCGAAGCCCTGCCGGCGCATGAAGCGGTCGGTGTTGTGAAAGGTATGTTCGTCGGTGGCGCCGCTGCCGATGAAATTGACTTCGAGCTGGACGGCCATGAGGCCGAGGGAGTCGAAGCGGCCGTCGAACGACCGGAGGATCTCGTAGTCGACACCGTCGATGTCGATCTTGAGATAGTCGATGTCGGTCCAGCCGCGGCTCGCCAGCAGATGCGGGACGACGACCGGCTTTGCCGGATCGGCCAGGCCGGTCATCTCCCAGGCGTTGTTGCGAAACTGTTCCGCTGCCGTGGCGCCCTTGAGGCGGGCCTCGCGGATTTCGCGCGTGCGCATGAAGCTCAGCCGGTCGCGCATCTTCATGATCAGGGGGGCCGCGGGTCCGGCGGAAAGGTCGACGATCTTGTCGGCACGCCGGCTGACGAATGCGGCCACGTACTCGACACTCGCGTTGTTCTCGCACTCGGTCAGTCGCCGGCACTCGGCTTCGCTGGCATCGATCGCCAGCGCCCGCAGATGCGGCTCGAAGACCCGCCACCTCGGGTCGATGCCGCCGGAGCACCCGACATCCAGCAACCCAAATCGCTCCGCTCGAAGGCCCTGGGCCACGAATGCCGGAAACGAAACCGCCATGTCGGAGATCAGACCGTCGCCACCGGGGTTGCCGGTGAACCGACCGCGCCCGGCAATCGCAGCGGCGGGGCGGTCAGCAGGAAGCGGGAGCGCTTCTTGCGGCGAAGCCACAAAGCCAGATCGTGCAGCCACCAGATTTCCCCAAGATTCAGGCCAAGCTTGAACAGGCAGTGGTTGTGGAGCGGTAGCGAGGGATGCTCGGTCAGATCCGGCCCCGGCTGCGCCGGCACGGCCTCGACGCCGTAATTGTCGGCGATCAATGCCGAGATCTGGCTGTCGGTAATCCACTGCAGCATCCCCCTGTCCCGACCGTCGAGCACACAGCACATGGCGTGCGCACGGGCCGGATCGACTTTCTTCTTCATTTTTACGATTTCATCGGTAAAGCCCGTATACAGCACTAGCATGTCGCCGGGCTCGACTGCCACCTTGTCGGCGTCCAGCACGCGCTGGAAGTCGTCGAAAGTCACATACCTGTGGTCGCGGCCAAAGTGTTTTTCCAGATCGACCATCACGGCCCGGCCCTGGATCGCCTTGGCGGCCATGTTCTCGACGCCGAGCTTGTGGGCATAACTCAGGTGCCCGCAACCGTCGCGGCCGGCATCGGGTAGCGGGCCGACGACGTCCGATCCCGCCTTGAAGCCATTGTAGTAGAGCGCCTCAGCCACACCGTCGCCGTCGGCGTCGAACAGGCCACCGACATGAGCGAGGGTGTCCCACTGGGTGGAATACTGCAGAGAGTGAGTATGACGCGGTCGTCACTGGCGACGTCCATGAACAGCGGATTGATCGTGTTGGCGTGGAAGTTGAAGCGCCAGCCGTTCTCGTCGCCGGTCGGCGACAGCACTGGCGGCAGCCGGCGTGGATTGAGAACATTGCCGCCGGGAAAATCGAGCGGCAGGCTGAGGCAGAAGGACAGGCCTTCTTTCACTTCGGCGATGCCTTCGAGTACTTTCTGCGGGGTAATGAGATTGAGACGCCCGAGTTGGTCGTCGTCGCCCCAGTCGCCCCAGGTCGAACCCTCCGGGCGGTGCTTCCAGCGCTTCATTGCGTTTCTCCCCTTTCGTCCGGGACAGTAGCGCGCCTGCCCGTCGGGCGTCATCACGGACGCATGGCACCCGCGCTCATTTCGCGGCGCGCCGGCACGGCGGTTCGTCTATCATGACCGGCAGCGAGGTTCTCATGTCCGCAGCCGTTGCAGCGCCCCTGAATCGGGACGTTCGGATCATCAGCCTGATCGGTGTCGCCCACGGCGTCAGCCACTACTATCAGCTTGCGTTCGTCACCATGCTTCTGATCGTGCGCGAGAGGGCAGGACTGTCTTTCACCGACGTCGGTGCGCTGGGCGCGATCTACTATGGCATTTCCGGCGTCTGCCAGACGGCGGCGGGCTTCGCCGTCGACCGCTTCGGCGCGCGGCCGATACTGGCCGGCGGTCTGGCGCTGGGCGCCGTCGGGCTGGCACTCACCGCCCTGGCCGATTCGTTTCTAAGCTTTGCCGCCATTTCGGTGGTCGGTGCGATCGGCAACTGCGTTTTTCATCCCGCCGATTTCGCCATCCTCAATTCGTCGGTGAACCAGCGCCGGCTCGGCCGGGCCTTCAGCATCCACGGGCTGGGCGGCTCGTTAGGCTGGGCCGCTGCACCCGTCATCTACTTCCTGGACGATCTGGTGGGCCGTACCGGTGCTGCCTTGATTGGCGCCCTGCCGGGCCTGGTGCTGGCGGCCCTGGTGCTGGGCAACCGCCGGTATCTCGTCGATCACCGTATCGAGGTTCATGCCGCCGCTGCCGTCAAGGGGGCGAGGGCGGGGCTGGGCCTGTTCCTGCAGACGTCGATCCTGCTCTGCTTCGCCTATTTCGCGCTGATCGCCGTCAACACGGTCGGCATCCAGCAGATGGCGGTGCCGGCCTGGATGGAGATGTTCGGCCTGGGCGAACGTCATGCTGCGCTTTGCCTGATGGTGTTCATGGTCGGCGCGGCCGTCGGCATGTTCGTCGGCGGATTTTTCGCAGATGGTATGAAGCGCCACGATCTCGTGGCCTCCGGCGGTCTTCTCGCGGCCGCCGCCCTCACCGTGCCGATCGCCACCCAGAGCGTCAGTGCAGCGCTCCTGCTGCCCCTGCTGGCGCTGGCGGGCTTCGCCGGCGGCGTGACTAATCCGTCGCGTGACATGATCGTGCGCGGCGCGACGCCACCCGGTGCCTCCGGGAAAGTCTTCGGTTTCGTCTATTCCGGTCTCGATGTCGGTTCGTTCGTCGGTCCGCCGCTGTTCGGCTACCTGTTGGATCTGCACCTGCCGGCGGCAATCTTCTGGATCGCGGTGTGTCTCTACGTGGTGAATGCCTTCATGGTGCTCACCATTCGTCAGGCGAGCCCACCGCGCGTGGCGGTGGCGGCCGAGTAGCGTCAGGCGGCGGCTTCGAGAGCTTCCTGTGCCGACAGCCAGCGCTTCTCGGCATTTGCGACCTCGCGTTCGAGGCGCGCCTTTTCCTTCTGCAGTTCGGTAACGACGCTGCCGGGACCTGAATAAATCGCAGGGTCGGCGAGCCTGGCGAGGACGCCGTCCATCTGCTCTGTAAGCCGCGCCAGCATCTTCTCCGCGCTGTCGACGGCCTTCTTGAGCGGCGCCTTGTTGGTCCGATGGTCGGCGGCGGCCTTGCGTTGATCCTTCTTGGAGGCCGCATCGGCCGGTTTCTCGGCCTTGGTGGGTCTGGCGCCGCGCTCCTTCAGAAGCTTGACCTGGTAATCGTCGACATCGCCGTCGAACGCCTTCACCGTGCCGCCATCGACCAGCCACAGCGTATCGGCGACCATCTTGACCAGATGCGTGTCGTGGCTCACCAGCACGACAGCGCCCTCGAAGTCGTTGATGGCGTCGACCAGCGAGGCGCGCGCGTCCATGTCGAGATGGTTGGTCGGCTCGTCGAGCAGCAGCATGTGCGGCGCGTTGCGCGTGGCCAGCGCCAGCAGCAGGCGGGTCTTCTCGCCGCCCGACAGGACGCCGACCTTGAGGTTGGCGCGGTCGCGCGAGAAGCCGAAGCGGCCGAGCTGGGCCCGGACCTTGGCTTCGCCCGAGCCCGGCAGCGCGCGGTTCATGTGGTCGAACGGCGTCGCCTCGTAGTCGAGGCTTTCTTCCTGATCCTGCGAGAAATAGCCGACGCGCAGGCGCGGCGTCTTCTTCAGCCTGCCCTCGCGCGGTTCGAGGCGCTGCGAGATCAGCCGGATGAAGGTCGACTTGCCGTTGCCGTTCTGGCCGAGCAGCGCAATGCGATCTTCCATGTCGATGCGCAGGTCGAGGCCGCGCAGCACCAGGGGGCCGTCTGGATAGCCGACGGAGACCTCGTCCAGCGTCTCGATCGGCGAAGCCAGAATCTCGGGTGAGGGGAAATTGAACGACACCCGCTCCTCGATCGGCACGCTGGCCACCGGCCCCAGCTTCTCGATCATCTTCATGCGCGACTGGGCCTGGCGCGCCTTGCTGGCCTTGGCCTTGAAGCGGTCGACGAAGGCCTGCATGTGCTTGCGCTGGGCCGCGACCTTGACCTGCTGGGCGGCGTCGTTGGCCAGGCGTTCGGCGCGGGTGCGTTCGAAGAAATCGTAGTTGCCAGTGTAGGGGATAAGCTTCTCGTTATCGATGTGGACGATGTGGTCGCACACGTCGTTCAGCAGGTCGCGGTCGTGGCTCACCATCAGGACGGTGTTGCGGAACCGTTTGAGATGCTCGGTCAGCCACAGCATGGCTTCGAGGTCGAGGTGATTCGACGGTTCGTCGAGGATCAACAGGTCGGGGTCGCTGAACAGCGTGCCGGCCAGCGCCACGCGCATCCGCCAGCCGCCGGAGAACTCGCCGCACGGCCGCGACTGCTTGTCGTTGTCGAAGCCGAGTCCGTTCAGGATCGAGGCGGCGCGCGACGGTGCCGAGGAGGCGCCGATTTCGTCGAGCCGGGCGTGAATCTCGGCCAGGCGCAGGCCGTCATGGCAGGCCTCCGACTCGGCCATCAGCGCGCTGCGCTCGAGGTCGGCCGCCAGAACGGCATCCAGCACGGCGATGTCGCCCCCGGGCGGGTCCTGGGGAACCGAACCGATGCGGGTGCGGCCCATCAGGTTGATCTCGCCGCCATCGGCTTCCATCTGGCCCTGGATGAGCTTCAGCAGGGTCGATTTGCCCGCGCCATTGCGGCCGACCAGACCAACTTTCCAGCCGTCGGAGAAGGCCGCGGAGGCGCGGTCGAAAAGCACGCGCTGACCGTGGCGAAAGGACAAATCACTGACATGGAGCATGGGCCGGCGGGCTTAGCACGGGCCTTGGGGCCTGACCAAGCGCATTGGCCCGGCTTGCGGCCTCCAAACCCCGCGTCTATAAGGCGCGCCCGCTCGTCAAGATATTGTCTTCAAGAGGATTTCATGGCCGTCGAACGCACTTTCTCGATCATCAAGCCGGACGCGACGCGCCGGAACCTGACCGGCAAGATCAACGCCCGGTTCGAGGAAAAGGGCCTTCGGATCGTGGCCCAGAAGCGCATCTGGATGACCCGTACCCAGGCGGAGCATTTCTATGGTGTGCACAAGGCGCGCCCCTTCTTCAACGATCTCTGCGCGTTCATGCTGTCTGGACCGGTCGTGGTGCAGGTGCTGGAGGGCGAGAACGCCATCGCGGCGAACCGCGAAATCATGGGCGCCACCAACCCTGCCAACGCGGCCGCCGGCACGATCCGCAAGGATTTCGCCGAGTCGATCGAGGCCAATTCGGTGCATGGCTCGGACTCGCCCGAGAACGCGGCAGCCGAAATCGCCTACTTCTTTGCCGGCGCCGAAATCGTCGGCTGAAGTGCCGGGCGGCAACGAAAAAAGCGGCCCAACAGGGCCGCTTTTCCTTTGCGCGGGCGACCGCGTCAGCCCAGGACGGCGAAAGCCACCAGCAGAGCCACCATGCCGCCAATGCCGAGAAACAGGGCAAAACCCGGCGCGCCGCCGACGAGACCGAGTGTCATGCAAACCAGCAGCAGCAAGATTGCCAGCACCGAGAACAGCAACAGCTTGTTGAAGGACGTATAGGTTTCAAGGTGGGCGCGGTACTCGTCCTGCACTTCGGCCATGTCGTATCCTCGTTGATATTTCGCGAAGAGCTTATAGCGAACTAGGGTTCGGGGGAAAAGAGCAGGGTGGCGCCGGGCGGCACGTCCCGAACCTCGATCCGGCCGTCGTCGATCGCAATGCGGCCCTCGGCGAACCAGCGCACGACCAGCGGATAAAGCCGGTGCTCCTGGCGCAGGATGCGTGCCGATAGTGTGTCGTCGGTATCGTCCGCCAGAACCGGCACGGCGGCCTGGGCGATGATCGGTCCGGCATCGAGATCGGGGATGACCAAGTGGACGGTGCAACCGCTCAGCCGCACACCGGCGTCGAGGGCCTGGCGCTGGACATTCAGGCCCTTGAAGCTGGGCAGCAGCGAGGGGTGGATATTGATCACCCGGTTGGCCCAGTGAACCGGAAACCACGGGCTGAAAATCCGCATGAAGCCGGCCAGAACGACCAGTTCGACACCGCGCCGTTCCAGCTCTGCCGACAAGGCACGATCGAATGTCTCGCGATCGGCGTGGCCGCGATGGGACACCACCGCTGTGGCGACACCGGCGTCGCTTGCGATCTTGAGGCCGGGCGCGTCAGCCTTGTTGCTGACGACGCAAGCGATTTCTGCCGGATAGTCAGCGGCCTGGCTGGCGCCGATCAGCGCCGCCATGTTGCTGCCGCGGCCCGAGATCAGGATTCCGACCTTCAGTTTCGCCATAGGCTGTCGGCGTGCTCGACGATGCAGTCGGCTTCGTCGCCGGGGGCATGCTCGACGACCCCGATCGCGTGCACCGTTTCGCCGGCATCGGTAAGTGCCTTGGTGACCTTCGGGGCGTCGCCCTTGGCGACCACGGCGATCATGCCCAGCCCGCAGTTGAAGGTGCGCAGCATGTCGTCGGTCGGCACGCGGCCGACGTCGTGCAGCCAGCGGAAGACCGGTGGTGCCGACCATTGCCGGGCATCGAGGCGCGCGCGCGTCCCTGCCGGCAGGCAGCGCGGCACGTTGCCGGGCAGGCCGCCGCCGGTGATATGGGCGAGGCCCTTGATGGCCCCGGTCGCGCGCATCG
>CALDNT010000273.1 GCA_937915145.1 uncultured Reyranella sp. | reverse complement strand
TGGCGGCGTTGGGAATGTGGCGCTCGAACAGCGCGGCGTAGTCGCGCTCATAGGCCGCGCGCAACGAAGCGGTATCATCGGCCGTCAACGGCCGCTGCGGCAGGACGACGGTGATTTCGTGACCCTGGCCGATATATCGCATGAAGGCGGCGCGGCGTTCGAAGGTCGCCATACCACGAGCACCCGGCACCACCAGGGACGTCGCCTCGGCACTCATCTCGGCCAGGAGCTGCGATGCCGATTCCGCATCGAATACGTCGAGTCGCATATAGCGGCTGCGCACCAGCTCGAACGAAACCGGCGCGGCGAGGAACCCAACGGCAGAGCCGACACCGGCATTGGGCGGAACGATGACACGCCGCACGCCGATCTTTTCGGCGACCCTGGCCGCATGCAACGGCGCACCACCGCCGAAAGCGATCAGATTGTACTGATTGACCGCAGCACCACGCTCCGCGGCATGCACACGGGCGGCACTGGCCATGTTCTCGGATACCATCTCATTGACGGCATAGGCTGCCATCTCGGTCGAAAGCCCCAGGCCCTCGGCGACATCACGTTCGAGTGCGCCCTTGGCCGCCGCGACATCGAGCGCGATCGTGCCGCCCGCGAAATCCGCCGGGTCGATCGTGCCCAAAACGACATTCGCATCGGTCACTGCCGGGTGGCGGCCGCCGCGGCCGTAGCAGGCGGGGCCGGGCTCGGCGCCGGCGCTCTCGGGCCCCACCGTCACGCGCTTCAATGAGTCGAGCCTGGCGATCGATCCGCCGCCTGCTCCAATTTCGACCATCTCGATCACCGGAATGCGCAGCGGCAATCCCGAGCCCTTGAGGAAGCGCGCCGCGCGATCGACCTCGAACAGCCGGGCGGTGTGTGGCGTGTAGTCGTCGATCAGGCAGATCTTGGCCGTGGTGCCCCCCATGTCGTAGCTGAGCGCCCGCCGCTCGCCGGCGCGGGCCGCCACTTGCGCTGCAAAAATCGCACCACCGGCCGGGCCGGACTCGATCAGGCGCACGGGAAAGCGCCGCGCCGTCTCGATGGCGGTGAGACCCCCGCCGGACGTCACGAGATAGATCGTGCCGGTGAATCCCCCGGCGGCAAGGGCTGCCTGCATGCGCTCGAGGTAGGAATCCATCAACGGCTGGACGTAGGCATTGGCGACCGCCGTCGAGGTCCGCTCATATTCCCGCACCTCGGGACAAACCTCACTCGACAAGGTCACCTTGAGGCCGGGCAGCTCGGACGCGAGAATTTCTCGTGTGCGCAGTTCGTGGGCCGGATTGACGTAGGCGTGCATGAACGCCACGGCAACACTTTCGGTTCCCTCGGCGGCGAGCCGCGCCGCCACCGCACGCACTGCGGCCTCGTCGAGTGCCAATCGCACCTTGCCGTGCACGTCCAGCCGTTCCGGGACGGTGAACCGCATGGCACGCGGCACCAGCGACCGCGGCTTCTCGATGGTCAGGTCGTATTGGTCGTATCGGCTTTCGTTGGCGATATCGAGGACGTCACGGAATCCTTCGGTTGCAATCAAGGCGGTGCGTGCGCCTCTGCGTTCGATCACCGCGTTGGTGGCCAGAGTCGTGCCATGCACAAAGACAGCGACGTCGCCAAAGCCTCGGCCCGCGTCGCCCAGAATCAGGCGGACGCCGTCGAGTACCGCCTCTTCCGGCCGCTGCGGCGTCGTCAACAGCTTGCGCGTGAGCCGCTGGCCGCCTTCTTCCAACACCACATCCGTAAACGTTCCGCCGATATCGACGGCGATGCGCAAATCCTTGACCACTTTTACCCCGAACCCCCTGCCTCCAAATCCCACCCACGAAGCAGGCGCGACCGTAGACCGGCCTTCCCCGCGTTGCAATTCGCAGGCCAGGGCGCCTATGGTCGCTCCGTGACGGCCACGGATTCGACCCTTCGCGCGCGCATTCATGCGTTGCTGCACTTCACCGAACCCACTGACGCCGGACGCCGGTGGCGGGCGCTGCATCTGGTCGTGCTCGGCATCGGGCTGTTCGCGGTGATCCTGCTGTCGGTCGACGGGCTTCCGTCCGACCTGCGGCACGCCCTGCGTTACGCCATCGGCATCGTCGCCATCCTGTTTTCCGCCGAGTACCTGCTGCGTCTGTGGACCGCGCCAGAAGCCAAGCGCTACGGAGACTCCTCTGCCGCGGGGGCCCGGCTCCGTTGGGCGCTGTCGCTGCCCGGTCTGGTCGGGTTTCTTGCCACGGTGCCGGTGTTCATGTGGCTGGGCGGCTACAGGATCGCCGGCAGCGACGCGGCTTCGATCTTTTGCGTTCTTTGGGTGCTAAAACTCGGTCTGCACGCGCCCGCACTCGGGACGCTGTCGCGCGTCGTGTCGAACGAGCGCGCACCGATCGCCAGCGTCCTGGTGCTGTTTCTCATCGTCCTCGTGGTCGCCGCCACCGGTGCCCATCTCCTCGAAAGCGAGCGCCAGCCCAAGGCATTCGGTAGCCTGCCCGATGCACTATGGTGGGCCGTCGTGACCCTGACGACAACAGGCTACGGAGATGTCGTGCCAGTGACGGTCGGTGGCCGCATGCTCGGCGCCCTGCTGATGATCAGCGGCATCACCGTACTCGCCATCATGACCGGCGTGCTGGCCACCGGCTTCGCCCAGGAAGAGCGGCGTCGCGAGTATCTCAGGGTCTGGGAGCATGTGGCGCGGGTACCGACCTTTGCCTCCCTGGGCGTCGTCACCCTGTCGGAAATCGTCGGCAAGCTGCGAACGCGCTATTACCCCTCGCGGATCGCCGTCGTGCGCCGCGGCGATCCCGGCGATTCGATGTTCTTCATCTCCAGCGGAGAAGTCGAGGTCCGCCTGCCCGCTGGCGGCAAGGTCCGGTTGGGCGAAGGCGCGTTCTTCGGCGAGATGGCGCTGTTGGAGCGTCAGCCGCGCACTGCGACGGTCGCCACCCTGCGGCCAACTACGCTGCTGGTACTCTATGCCAGCGACTTCTACGAGATCGCCTCGCATATCCCGGCACTCGCGGAGGCGGTCGAGAACGAGGCAAAGCGGCGGCACGAAGAAAACATCGACCGGAAATCAAACGAAACGAAGCGATGATCGAAACGGATCTCCTGGTGGTGGGCTCCGGTGCTGCCGGGTTCGCAGCCGCGCTCACGGCCTCCCACGCCGGACTGAGCGTGCTCATGGTCGAAAAGGAGCCGCAATTCGGCGGGTCGACAGCCTACTCCGCCGGCGTGATCTGGATTCCGGGCAATCGGCACGGCCGCGCGCTCGGCATCGCCGATTCGAAGGAAGACGCACTCACCTATCTGCAGCATGAAGCCGGCAACCGGCTCAATCTCGAACTCGCCAATGCCTTCCTCGACAACTGCAATCCCGCGGTCGAATTCATCGAAAACAACACCCATGCCCGCTACGAGGCCGTACCGATCTGGGCCGACTATCATCCGACCAAACCCGGTGCCGCCCAGGGCGGCCGTTCGCTACTGCCGTTGCCGTTCGACGGCCGCAGGCTCGGCCGGCGCTTCGCCGATCTGCGTGCGCCCCTCAAGACCATGATGGCATTCGGCGGCATGATGCTGGGGCGCGGCGACCTGCCTCACGTCTTCAGGATGACGCGCTCCGCGCGATCGGCGCTCCATGTCGCGGGGATGACGGCACGCTACGCCGCCGATCGCCTGAAGCATGCCCGCGGCACCCGACTTGCCAATGGCAACGCCCTGATCGCAGCACTCGCGCTCTCGGCAGAAGAACGCGGCATCGATCTCTGGCTCGCCAGCCCGGTCGTCGAATTGATGCGGCGCAACGGCAGCGTGGTCGGTGCGATCGTGCAACGCAATGGCAAGCCGCTGGAGGTGCTGGCAAGACGCGGCGTTGTACTCGCGTGCGGTGGCTTCCCCGCCGACGACGACCTAAAGCGTCAATACTACGGGCACGTCCGCGACGGCCGCCAGCACCGGTCGGCACCGCCGCCCGGTAACCGCGGCGACGGCATCCGCCTCGGCCAGACCGCGGGCGGTGCGTTGGCCCAGGATGTCGCCTATGCGGCGGCCTGGGCGCCGGTGTCGCTTGTGCCACAGCCCGACGGCTCGACCCTGCCCTTTCCGCACTTCTATGAACGCGGCAAACCCGGTTACATCGCCGTCGATCCGACAGGGCGGCGCTTCACCAACGAGTCGGCGTCCTATCATGACTTCGTGCCGGCAATGATCGAGAGCTGCCGGGAGGCCGCCGAGACCAGCTGCTGGTTATTGTGCGACCATCGTGCCATCCGCCGTTATGGCATGGGTGCAATCGGACCTGCACCAATGCCGCTCGGGCCGCACCTCAGAAGCGGCTATCTCCTGGCCGCCGCGAGCTGGCCCGAGCTCGCCGCCAAGATGGAAGTCGACGCAGGGGTGCTGCAGGCAACCGTCAGACACTTCAACGCCAACGCCGTGCGCGGCGAGGATCCGGATTTCGGCAAGGGCACCGACGCCTATCATCGCTTCAATGGCGACCCTACCCATAAGCCCAACCCCTGCCTGGCGGTGCTGGAACGGGCGCCATTTTACGCCATGAAGCTGATTCCAGGCGATATCGGGACCTTCCTGGGCCTCCGGGTTGACGGCCATGCGAGGGTCCTTGACGGTAAGGGCACTCCCATTACCGGCCTCTATGCCGCCGGCAATGACATGACCAGCGTCATGGGGGGCACCTACCCCGGTGCCGGCATCACCATTGGCCCGGCCCTCACGTTCGGCTATATCGCCGCCCGACACGCGGCCTCGGCCGGCCGCTGAACGAACCTTGCCAAGGAAAGCGGTCCGAATGTCTCTCATCACACCTGTCATCCTGGTCGGGGGGTCCGGCAAGCGGCTATGGCCGCTTTCGCGCGAGAGCATGCCCAAGCAGTTCGTGCCCCTGCTCGGCAAGCAGTCGACCTTCCAGCAGACTCTTGAGCGTGTGGCCGACCGCAGCCTGTTCGCCCGCCCTGTGATCGCCACCAACGAGGCCTACCGCTTCATGGCGGAGCAACAGGCCAGGGACATCGGGATGGAGATCGACATTCTCGTCGAACCTTCCCGCCGGGATTCGGGACCGGCAATGGCCGCCGCGGCCGCCTACACGCGCAACCTCGGAGCCAAGGCGGTGCTGGCGCTTGCGTCCGACCATCTCGTGATCGGCATCGAGGAGTTCCTGGCCGGCTGCCGCGAAGGCCTTGCCGCCGTCCAACAGGGCGGCATCGTGACGTTCGGTATTCCACCGACGGAACCCAAGACCGACTACGGGTACATCCGACCCGGCCGCGAGCACATCGGTTCGGTGCAGAAGGTCGCAGCCTTCGTCGAGAAGCCCAATGCCCAGACGGCGCTGCGCTACATCGCTGAAGGGCTGCTGTGGAACAGCGGCAATTTCCTGTTTCCGCCTGAATTGCTCCTGTCGGAAATGGCACGCTTCGAGCCCACAATGGCGGCCGCCGCCGAAGAGGCCGTCGCCAAGGCCAGAAAGACCGGCTCGACGGTGTTTCTCGATGCCGAGGCTTTTGCCAAGGCCCCAGCCAAGTCGATCGACTACGCGGTCATGGAGCGCACCGACAAATGCTGGGTGGTGCCGGCCCGCTTCCGCTGGTCCGACCTCGGGACCTGGGATGCGTTGCTCGATGTCGGCGAGGCCGACAGCGCCGGCAACGTCACCGAAGGCCCGGTCGAAATCGACCACGTCCGCAACTCCTACATCCGATCCGACGGTCCGCTGACCGCCGTGATCGGTGTCGAGGATGTTGTCGTGGTGTCGATGAACGACGCCGTTCTGGTCGGCCATCGCGACAATCTTCCGCGACTGAAGGACGTCGTGCAGCGCATGTCGGACGGCAAGCATCGTGCGGCCACCGAGCACGCCGTGATGCACCGGCCTTGGGGCAGCTATCAGGACATCGATCGCGGCGAACGCTTCCGTGCCAAGCGGCTTACCGTCAAGCCCGGCGCCAAGCTCAGCCTGCAGAGCCACAACCGACGCGCCGAGCATTGGGTGGTCGTGAAGGGCATCGCTGAAGTGACTCTCGACGGCAAGATCATGACCCTGCATGAGAACGAATCGACCTATATCCCGATCGGCGGCGTCCACCGCCTCGCCAACCCGGGCACCGAACTGCTGGAGGTGGTCGAGGTCCAGACCGGTGACTATGTCGAAGAGGACGACATCGTCCGTTACGAAGACATTTACGCCCGAGTGTGACCATGCGCTTCGGTGCGCACCACGAGTGGGGCAAGCTGCGTGAAGTCGTAATCGGCATCTCACCCGCCGAGGATTTCGTCGTCTTCCACGAAGAGTCCCAGCGCTGGTTGATCCCGCCGGGCGACGCGTTCAGCCGTCAGCATGCCGGCCGCCGCCTGATCGACGTCGACGCCGAATGGGCCCACCGAATTGAACGCCAGGTCGATGCGCTGGCCGAGCTGGTTGCCCGAGAGGGCGTTGCCGTACACAGGCCGGACCGGCTGAAGGGC
>CALDNT010000272.1 GCA_937915145.1 uncultured Reyranella sp. | reverse complement strand
GTTGACAAGCGCGAGCGCACTTTGCCGCCGGCGGCGCGCACACTGATCGGCCTCAGCCGCAAACGCGTCCGGGCGGTCGAGCGGCCCTGACCGGTGCTCGTCGAGTTCGACCTCCGGCGACAGGTGCAGGCACTGCCAGCAGCTCGGCGAACTACGCACGGCAGGAATGAAATAGGAGATTTGCAGATTCAACCGGATTCGCCCTATATTTCCGTTATCGTCGCACGAGGCCTGACTTCGAAGGCCGAGCCGCCCGGTTATTTTCCGGGACGGCTCCTCGTCGTGACCGCGATAATCAGGCCATGCCCCGCCCGGCGCGTCCGCCGGGTCAACTCCTTCGAGGACAAGGGAAGGTCCCGCGGTCTTGAGCCGTGAGTAGCAAGCAAAGGCTGCCTCCGCCGACGATCCGTCCGGCAGGTGGGGTGGACCGAGGTGCGGGCAACGCATCCGAGAACTGAAATTCGACGGTCGTCTGCGGCCACCCAAGGCGGGGCCGCAGGGTCGGATTCCCGCGATGTCACAGGTGGGCGCTCAGCCTGTGTCACAACATTTGTCTCAACCTGGTGTGACACCTTTGGGTGTGACAGCGCCTGCGTTCAGCGGTGTGGCTGGCGGCGGTAGTGGTCGGCCAGCGCATCGTTGCCGAAATCAGCGGCGAGGTCGCGCCACACCGAATGGATGTGGTTGGCGCCGTTCTGGGTGTTGTCGTACTCGATCACGGTGGCCGGTCCGTGGATGCGGAAATAATGCGCTTCACCTGGCGTCAGCGAGCCCGCCCAAGCAAAACGAAGGGCGGTGAAGCCCTGGTCGCTCACGCGCCGTTTCTGCGCTGCGGCGAGGTCGGGTGCCAGCATGCCGAGGAAGCGGTCCATCAGCGCCTCGATCAGGGAGCGCTGGGGGCTGTCCAAGGCGGCGAGTTCCAGGCCGCGGGGCTGGCCGAGATCGCGCTCGCGTTGCGGGCTGGCCACGATCTCGCCGAACGAACGCTGGCTGATGATGGCGGTCCGCTTCTGGGTCTCGGTCAGGCCGGCCATGAGCTGGCGTGCGATGTCCTCGGCCGGACCGAGCAGCCGGAAGCCGCGGTGGCTGCCGTCGCGCACGGTCGCCGGGTGAGCCCCGGCGAAGAATGGCGTCACGGCGACGTGGCCGGCGGCGGGCAGGGCGACGTTCAGCGACAGGTGATGACCCTCGAAGCGCCAGCCCCAGGGGG
Source organism: uncultured Reyranella sp. (assembly GCA_937915145.1). Lineage (GTDB taxonomy): Bacteria > Pseudomonadota > Alphaproteobacteria > Reyranellales > Reyranellaceae > Reyranella. The sequence continues at coordinate 10,420 of CALDNT010000272.1, read as the reverse complement.
AGCGGCCGGGTATGCCGAAGACGGAGACGTAGTAGCCGTCGGGGTCGCGGAAACTGCCCTGGCTTTCGCGCAGCACGGCCTCGAGCAGCCGCACGCCGTCGAGCAACTGCAGGCCGCGCTCGTTCAGGACCGTGGCGAACAGCGCGCGGGCTCCGGCGGCCTGTACCGGTCGCATCTCGCCGAGGCCGAGGCCGGGGCGGCTGCGCGGGACGTAGTGCCAGTCGACGCGATTGCCGGAGTCGAACGCGATCAACGCCTTCTTGCGTTGGCCGTCATCGAGCGTGCCGAGGAAATGATCGGCGGCGTCGGCGATGCGCTGGCCGGCGTCGACGCTTTGGGCGCTGGCGGCACCGAACGGCAGCAAGGTCGTCGCGACAAGCACGGCCCGCCGCGTCGGCGGACTGTGGTGATGGCGGGTCTCGTCGTCGTGTGGATGCCAGCCGTCGTGCGGCATGACACGCCGATCAGCTCGCGCTGCGCCCGTATTTCAGGCTGCAGCCGTAGGGCCGGGTCGAAGCCTCGGTCACCGGCTTTCCGGCCAGCACCTCGTCGAGAGCGATGCGGACATACTGCTTGGCCTTGGGGATGTCGGCGGCGTTCGACGACGGGATCGAGTCGATACCACCCCTGTAGACCAGCACGCCCGACGCATCGATGATGTACATGTGCGGCGTCACCGTGGCGCCATAGGCGCGCGCGATCTTGCTTTGGGGGTCGAGCAGCACGGCCGCCGGCGCGGCGCCGCGGCTCTTGGTCAGTTCGTTGGCCTGCGGCGCGGTCACATGGCCTTCTTCGCCGACCGCCGACGAAGCGGACGACAGCCACACCACGCCCTTGGCCGCCGCCTCGCGCTGCTGGGTCTGCATGTTCTGGCTGTTGTAGTGCTTGCGCACGTAGGGACAGTCATGATTGGTCGTCTCGATCACCACGACCTTGCCCTTGAGATCGGCCAGCGACCAGGTCTTGCCGTTGCTGTCGACGGCGGTGAACGGCGGCGCCGGTTTGCCGAGGTCGGGGCCGGCGGCGACCGCGGCAACCGGGGCGAATGCGAGGGCGGCGCCCCCGAGCATCAACGAACGACGGGCAACGAAAAGGTTCGACATCTTTGCCTCCTAACGCCTGGCTTGCTGAAGTGACGCGAGTTCCGACAGAATCATCCCCTCGGTGAGCACCTGGGGCAGGATCTTCGGGCCTGGGGCGCCCGGCGCCCAGAACAGATAGAGCGGCACGCCGGCCCGGCCGAGCTCCTTGAGAACAGCGGTGATCTCGGCGTCGCGGTTGGTCCAGTCGCCCTTGAGCTTGACCACGCCCGCCTGCTCGAAGGCGCGGCGGCTGGCCGGTGTGTCGAGGGCGACACGTTCGTTGACCAGGCAGGTGATGCACCAGGCGGCGGTGAAGTCGACGAACACCGGCTTGCCGGCGGCGACGGCTTCGTCCATTCGCGCACGCGAAAACCGCTCCCAGCCCTCGAAGCTGACGCCTGATGCGGGTCCACCCGAGGTCGAGGCCGCCGTGGCCGAACCGTTTTCGAGCTTCAGGGTGGCGGCGAAAGCCAGCAGCACGGCGGCTGCCGCCACACCGCGGCGCAGCCAGACGGCTGGCGAGGCATCGCTGCCCACGCGCAGCAGCCAGATCGCGAAGGCGATCAGGATCATGCCGCCCAGCGCATAGACCACGCCATCGGCGCCGGTCTGCTGGGTCAGCACCCAGATCATCCAGACGGCCGAGGCATACATCGGGAAGGCGAGGAACTGGCGCAACCGGTCCATCCAGGCGCCGGGGCGCGGCATCAGGCGCTGCAGCATCGGTGTCATCGACAGCGCGAGGTAGGGAAGCGCCAGGCCCAGCCCCATGGCCAGCAGTACGGCCACGGTGGCAGGTGCCGGCTGGCTGAGCGCGAAGCCCAGCGCGGCGGCCATGAATGGCGCGGTGCAGGGTGTGGCGACGATGACGGCCAGTACGCCGGTGAAGAAGGCGCCCGTGGTGCCGCTGCGTGCCGCCAGTCCCTGGCCGACACCGGCCAGGCGGCCGTCGACTTCGAACACGCCCGAGAGATTGAGGCCGACCACAAAGAAAAGATAGGCAATCAGCAGCGAGAACACCGGCGACTGGAACTGGAAGCCCCAGTTGACCTCGCCGACGCTGGCGCGGATCGCCACGACGATCGCGGCCATGGCGCCGAACGAAACCAGTACGCCGGCGGTGTAGGCGAGCCCATCGCGCCGCATCTCGGCCTGTGCGTGGCCGGCCAGACGCGCGAACGCGGCCGCCTTCATCGCCAATACCGGGAACACGCAGGGCATCAGGTTCAGGATCAACCCGCCCAGCAGGGCGAACAGCAGCGCCTGGACCAGCGATAACTGTTCCACGCCCGCGGTGCCGGCGAGCGATGCCTGGGTAGGCACGAAGGCGGGATCAAGCTTGGCCGATATGTCGAAAGCCTGCCGTACTTCGCCGTTGCCGGTCTTTTCCGTCAGCACCAGCGTGCCGGTCAGGTGCTCGGGCATCGACGCCTTGGCGTCGCCCCGCTTGAGCGGGATCTGGATACCGTCGGCGGTTACGCTGGCCTTCTGCTTGGCCATCGTGGCGACCGGCCCCCATTCGGCGGGGAAGAAATAGACGTCGCGGATGGTGTCGGCCTTCAGTCCCTTGGCCTCGACGGCCAGGGTTGGTTCGCCGGACTTGGAAATGCCGTAGCGCGCCGGCCACGGACTTTCCATCGGCACGTTGCGGCGCGCGGTGTCGAACAACGCACGGGTCTTCGGGTCGGCCGGGGTGGCAGTCGCTGCCAGAGGCAGGGCGAGCTCGAGTTTGGCGTCCTCGGGGATGCAGATGTCCTCGCAGACCAGCCAATTGGCCTCGGCCGCGAGCTTCAGCGTATCGCCGCTCAAGTCGGCTGGCGGCGTGATCCTGACCAGCAACAGGATATCGTCGGAGAAGCCATAATTGATGATGCCGCCAATATCGAACATGTGCGGTGTCGGCCAGACGATCGGGCCGGCCGTCACGCCGGCCGGCAGGGTCCATCTGATCTCGGTCGGCAGGCCGGACTCGCCCGGGTTTTTCCAGTAGGTGTGCCACTTCGGCCGTATGGTCTGGCGCAAGCCGGCCCAGAACGGCTCGCCTGCCTTTACCGACGCGACGTCGGAAATCAGCTCGGCGCGCACATTGTCGGTCTGTACCACCGACGAGACGGGCACCTGCGACGGCGACTGCGCGAACACCGGCCCGGCGGCCAGCCACAGAAGAAGGGCAAGAAAACGCTGCATGCAGCCTTAATAAGTGACCCTCGCCGTGCGCACATGCAAGGCAATCCCAATCAATGCAGCGTGATCTTTTGCCCTACCAGGACGCGCGGTCTAAGGTCTTGGTTCGATTGGAGAATTCATGTTGCATCTCGATGAGCGGCACCTACTGGGCGCCCTGGATGAACTGGCCGTGATCGGCGCTATCGAGGGCGGCGGCTGCGCGCGCCTGGCGCTGACCGACGAGGACAGGGCCGGCCGCGACCTTGTCGTGGGTTGGATGAATGCGCTCGGACTCGACGTCCGGATCGACGCCATCGGCAACGTCATCGGGGTGCGCGCCGGGCAAGAGAATTTGGCGCCGGTCATGACCGGCAGCCACATCGATACGGTGCGCACCGGCGGCCGATACGACGGCAACTATGGCGTCCTGGCGGGGCTGGAAGTCGTACGGGCGCTGAACGCGGCCGGTATCGTCACACGCCGGCCGGTCGCCGTGGCCTTCTTCACGAATGAAGAAGGCGCGCGCTTCCAGCCCGACATGCTGGGCAGCCTGGTCTATGCTGGCGGGCTCGATCTCAACGAAGCCTACGCTGCCGCCGACAAGGATGGCCACTCGGTCGGCGATGAGTTGCGCCGCATCGGCTATGTCGGACCAGCCGAGCCGGGCGCACTCAGGCCGCACGCTTTCGTCGAATTGCACATCGAGCAAGGCCCGATCCTCGACGAGGAGAAAGTGCAGATCGGCGTCGTCGAAAGCGTGCAGGGTATTTCCTGGACCGAATACACGGTGACGGGCGTTTCCAACCATGCGGGAACAACACCGATGCGGCTGCGGCGCGACGCCGGTTACCTCGCTGCGTCGGTCAACGTTTTCGCGCGCAAGCTCGCCCGGGAGATGGGCGGCAATCAGGTGGCGACCGTGGGCGCGCTGACGCTGCGGCCCAACCTGATCAATGTCGTACCCAATCGCGCGGTGTTCACGGTCGATCTGCGCAATACCGATGAAGCGAAACTCAAGGATGCCGAAGCCCGTGTTGCCGCTCATATCGCCGAGGTCGCGGCAGCGGAACGGGTCGACGTCGAGGCCAGCGTGCTCGCCCGTTTCGAGCCGGTGATCTTCGATGCCGGTCTCGTCGATCGGGTCGAGCGCCACGCACGCGCGCTTTCGCTCAGCACGCGACGCATGCCCTCGGGGGCCGGTCACGACGCGCAGATGATGCAACGGATATGCCCGACGTCGATGATTTTCGTGCCTTCGGTTGCGGGTCTCAGTCACAACGTCAGGGAGCATACCGACGCTGCCGACCTGGCAGCCGGCGCCCAGGTCCTGCTCAACCTGATGCTGGAACTGGCCGAAGAATGAACAATACCGGAGAGTGCTGGCATGACTGACGCATCGGACGAACCGCGCCGCATCGTTTTCACGGGAGCGGCCGGCGGCATTGGCACGATGATCCGCCCATTGCTGGCGCCGCTCTATCCCGGCTTGGTATTGAGCGACAGGGTGAAGCCCGTGAATCTGCTGGCGGGCGAGACCTTCGTGGCCGCCGATCTCGCCAAGCCCGACGAGGTGGTGGCGGCGGTGAAGGGCGCACACAGCGTGATCCATTTCGGCGGCTTCTCCGTCGAGGGCCCGTGGGATACCCTCCTGCAGGCCAATATCATTGGCTGCTACAATCTCTTCGAGGCCGCCCGGTTGGCCGGCGTGAGACGCGTGGTTTTCGCTTCGTCCAACCACGCCGTCGGGTTCTACCCTCGCAAACGCAAGATCCGCACCGACGTCACGGTGCGGCCCGACAGCCGCTATGGCGTCAGCAAGGCGTTCGGCGAGGCGCTTGGCGCGCTCTACGCCGACAAGCACGGCATGGCTGTGACCTGTCTGCGGATCGGCAATGTAGGTCCGTGCCCCCTCGACGTGCGGCGGCTGTCGATCTGGATTTCACCGGAAGACATCGTGCAACTGATCCGTATCGGCCTCGAGCATCCCGACATCCGTTTCGACGTTCTCTACGGCGCCTCGGACAACGAAGCGAGTTGGTGGGACAACTCGCGTGCGCGCCGGCTCGGCTACCGCCCGACTGGCAAGGCGGAGGATCATCGTGCCTATGCAGTGGCAGAACAGGAGAAAGTCGGGCGCGATCCGGTGGGCGATCTTTTTCAGGGTGGCTCGTTCTGCTCGGCCGAATTTACCAATGATGTGAAACGCGCCGGCCCATAATGCTTGGAGCCCACGCCGGCAGCGGCGATAATCGCCAGGAAGGTGACTAATGACTCGTGTCTTGACGGTTGGTGCGGCCCAGATGGGTCCCATTCAGCGTAGCCATACCCGGCGTGATGTCGTCGAACGTCTGGTCGCGCATCTGCGCGAGGCCAGGCGCATGGGCTGCGACCTGGTGGTGTTTCCCGAACTCACGCTGACGACGTTTTTCCCGCGCTGGTGGATGGCCGAGCAGGCCGAGATCGACTCGTTCTTCGAGCACGAGATGCCGAGCAACGAGACGGCGCCGCTGTTCAACGAGGCCAGGCAGTTAGGGTTGGGCTTCTGCCTCGGCTACGCCGAACTCGCCAAGGAAGGCGGAGAGATCAGGCGCTTCAACACCTCGATCTTGGTCGATAGCGACGGCAGCATCGTCGGCAAGTATCGCAAGATCCATCTGCCGGGCCATTCGGAGCATGAGCCCGAGCGGCCCTTCCAGCATCTGGAAAAGCGCTATTTCGAGGTCGGCAATCTCGGCTTCCCGGTCGTGCGTGCCTTCGGCGCCAACATGGGGATGTGCATCTGCAACGACCGGCGCTGGCCCGAAACCTACCGTATCATGGGCCTGCAGAACGTCGAGATGGTGTTGCTGGGCTACAACACGCCAATCCACAACGCCCCGGCGCCTGATCACGACGAGCATAGCTGGTTCCACAACCAGCTCTCGATGCAGGCTGGTGCCTACCAGAACGGGACTTGGGTGGTTGGCGTCGCCAAGGGCGGCACCGAGGAGGGCATACCTTCGCTCGCCGACAGTATGATCGTGGCGCCTTCGGGAAAGGTGGTGGCACGCGCCGGCGGCGAGGGCGACGAATTGATCGTGCACCGTTGCGATCTCGACGCCGGCCAGAGCTACAAGCGCTCGACCTTCAATTTCGCTGTCCACCGCCAGCCCGACCAGTATCGCATGATCGTCGAACGCAAGGGCGCGGCAGATCCTTCCTGAGGGCGTGACGCTGGCAGGCTGGCTGGCGGGAGCATCAGCCGAAGTTCCCGTAGCTGCGCTCCGGCGTGCCGCGGAACAGTGACATGTGGGTGTGGGTCGCTATGAACGGGTCGCCCACCTTCTTGCGGCCGAGCACGACCGTGGTACGCCCGGGTCGATCGAATCTGTCGCCATTGCGATGGAAGCCATTGGACTGCCACACGCCCATGCCGACCGCCGTCAGCCGGTCGGCTGACACGATTGCCTCGACCTTGGCGAGGTCGAAGCGGAAGTCGCGGATGGTGCCCCAGACGTTGCGCCACTGCTTCTGTTCGGCGAGGTCGCGGCCGTGCATGAAGTCGGTGAAGGTGCCGAAGGCGATCATATCGTCGGCAAAGATTGGCCGCGCGGCCTCGTAGTCGACGGCACGACAATGTTTGGACAGCGTGTCGAACCACTGGCGCACGGCAGCAAGGTCGTCTGCGTCGATGGGCGAGCGAAGGTTCATCTCTCGGTCTCCTAGAGTCCAAATCTTTGCCAGTACAGGCGCTCCTCGAGCGCGGCGAGCGTGGCCGGTCCGACATCGTCGAGGCCGCTTCGCAGGCCGAAGCGAGACAGCAGGCGGCGGCGTGGTCCGATCACCGGCAGACGCACTTTGGCGCCATAGCGGGACTGCAGGGTGGTGCGCAGCTCACCGAGGCCATCGACCAGGCCAAGCTCGAGACCGCGCTTGCCGGTCCAGAATTCACCGTTGAACAACGTATCTTCGTCGGCCTTCAGGAGTCTGCCCCGGCGCTGGCGCACCCAATCCTTGAAGCCGTCATGGATTTCCGCCTGCAGGCGCTTTAGCCGTTCGACGTCCTCCGGATTTTCGGGGCGGAACGGATCGAGCATCGCCTTGCGTTGCCCCGAGGTGTGCACGCGGCGCTCGACACCGAGGCGGGCGAGCAGGTCCTGGAAGCCGAAGCCGGCACTGATGACGCCGATCGAGCCCACGATCGAGCTTGGGTCGACGACGATCTCGTCGGCTGCACAGGCAAGCCAGTATCCGCCGGAAGCCGCCACGTCCTCTACGAAGGCGATCACGGGGAGACGCTTCTCCGACGCATGCAGGCGGATGCGCTGGGCGATCAAGGCCGACTGCACCGGCGAGCCGCCGGGCGAATTGATCACCAGCGCCACCGCCCTGGCGCCGCGCGTTTCGAAGGCACGCCTGAGCAGCGGCGCCACCGCGTCGATGGAGAGGTTGCGCCCTGCAAACAGGCCGCCCGAAGCGATGACACCCGACAGCCGGACCACCGGTACGGTGGGGCGGCGGCGAAAGCGATCTCTGATCCAGTCCAACATGGCCGGCACTGTCGCGGCGGTCTGCTCAGAAGGCAAGCGGTTGGGCATGACGCAGGATCGCCTCTGCCTGGTCGGTGTATCCGCCCTGCGGAGGGTGCAGGAGCAGTGGTTGCGATTCGTGCTGCGCCCGGGCGCCAGATCGCGCCCGCACAAGAATGCGCCCCGCGGGCGGCAGGCGCTTCACGGTCACGTTGCCCCAGCCAAGACTTGCGAGGCGATCCACAATCTCCTCCACGCGGTCGCTACGATGTATGGCGGTCAAGGTGCCGGTCGGTTTCAGGGCGCCTGTCGCCACGGCAAGCCAGCGGGCGAGGTCGGCGCTCGATTCGACCGTGGCCAATGCCTTGCCCCGGTTTGGCGACGGATCGGCAACCGCCGCGGCGAGATAGGGCGGATTGGTCGCGACATGATCGAAATTTGCCAAGTCCGGTGGCAGCGGATGGGCGAGGTCGTGGACGATTGTTCGCATCAGGTTGTCGACGCCGTTGAGCGTGGCGTTGCGTGCGGCCAAGGCCGCCAATTCTGACTGCAGCTCGACGCCGACGATGCTGCAGCCCGGCACACGGGCGGCAATACACAGGCCTACGGCGCCGACGCCCGCCCCAAGGTCGAGCACGCATTCGCCGGGCGCCGCCTCGACGGCGGCGGCCAGAAGCACCGCATCGACCGCGACTCGATAGCCTCGCGACGGCTGCAATAACCGGACGCGGCCACCCAGCAAGGCATCTTCGGTCAGCGCCGTTTCCATGCTAGGGATCACCGCACGACATCATGTCGCGGCATTTGGGCTTCATCGGACAATTATCTTCGCAGCATGGCAAATGTCGTCTCCCTTGAAGGAAAGCGCCGGACTCCCAGTCTGGAGCCGCTTCTGTCGCTCTGTGCCGATGACATGACAAGGGTCGATCGGGAGATTCTGGCGCGGATGCGCTCGCCGGTTGCCTTGATTCCCGAGCTCGCGAGCCATCTGGTGGGGGCGGGCGGCAAGCGCATGCGACCGCTGCTGACCGTCGCGTCGGCGCGGCTGTGCGGCTACACGGCCGGCGATGACCGTCACATCAAGCTCGCGACCTGTGTCGAGTTCATCCATTCGGCTACCCTCCTGCATGATGACGTGGTCGACGTCAGCACGCTGCGGCGCGGCAAGCCATCGGCCAATTCGGTGTGGGGCGACAAGGCCTCGGTGCTGGTGGGTGACTTCCTGTTCACGCGCTCCTTCGAGCTGATGGTCGATGTCGGCTCGCTCGATATTCTGGGGGTGCTGTCGCGCGCCTCGTCGACGATTGCCGAAGGCGAGGTGCTGCAGCTCGTCAGCCAGCGTGACACCAGCACGCCGGAGGCGACCTATCTCGAAGTGATCAAAGGCAAGACCGCCAAACTGTTCGCTGCGGCGGCCGAGGTCGGCGCCATGATCGCCGGCTGCAACGGGCCGGAGCGGGTCGCGCTTGAAAGCTTCGGAATGAACCTCGGAATTGCTTTCCAACTCGTCGACGATGCGTTGGACTACGTTGGTCGGCAGGCTGACATGGGCAAGACCGTGGGCGATGATTTCCGCGAGGGCAAGATTACGCTGCCAGTCATCCTCGCTTTCCTGCGCGGCGGCGCCGTCGACCGGGAGTTCTGGAAGCGGACCATCGAGAAGCTCGATCAACGTGACGGCGACCTCGAGCATGCTCAGCTCCTGATGGAGCGCCACCATTCGGTGGCCGACACCCTGGAACGCGCGCGCCACTACGGTGCCATGGCACGCGACGCGCTTGGCTTGTTTTCCGACACGCCACTCAAGTCCGCGCTGCTCGAGGCCGTCGACTTCGCCATCGCCCGGGCGCACTGAACCTCCCGCAATCGATGACCGCCAAGCACGTCCTCGCCATCGATCAGGGCACCACCAGCACGCGGGCCATCGTGTTCGATGCCGAGGGAAGATCGGTGGCATCGGCGCAGAAGGAACTGTCGCAGATTTTCCCGCATCCCGGATGGGTCGAGCATGACCTGGAGGAAATCTGGTCGGCCACGATCGAGGTTTGCCGTGGCGCGCTCGCCAAGGCCAAATTGGATGCCAAGGCCATTGTCGGCATCGGTATCACCAACCAGCGGGAAACCACGGTGGTATGGGATCGCGCCACGGGCAAGCCGATCCACAACGCCATTGTCTGGCAGGATCGCCGCACTGCCGATCGCTGCGAAGAGCTGAAGAAGGCCGGTCACGAGCAGGAAATCATCGACAAGACCGGCTTGATTCTCGATCCCTATTTTTCCGGCACCAAAATCGATTGGATCCTGAACGAGGTTGCCGGTGCGCGAGCGGCTGCCGAAAAGGGTGCGTTGGCTGCCGGAACCATCGAGTGCTTCCTGCTGTGGCGACTTACCGGCGGCAAGGTCCATGCGAGCGATGCTACCAATGCCAGCCGCAGCCTGCTGTTCGACATTCACAAGGGCATGTGGGATCCGGCGTTGTTGAAGCTGCTGCGCGTACCGGCGGCCGTGTTGCCGAACGTGGTCGACTGCTCGGGCGAATTTGGCGTCACGACCGCCGATCTCCTAGGGGCGCCGGTACCGGTGCTCGGCATGGCGGGCGACCAACAGGCCGCGACCGTTGGCCAGGCCTGCATCAAGCCCGGCATGGTGAAGGCGACCTACGGA
>CALDNT010000271.1 GCA_937915145.1 uncultured Reyranella sp. | reverse complement strand
ACCAGCTTCTCGATCCTGCTCGCCCAGGATCTCGCCGTCGTGCAGCTGTTGTTGCTGATCGGCGCCTTGAGCGGGCATGCCGGGGGATCCGTCTGGCAGGGTATCGCGGTGGCACTGTTCGAGGCTGCCGTCGCCATCGGCGTGATCGCCGTGGTCGGCCGCCTCGTGCTGAGGCCGTTGTTTCGCCTTGCCGCCAGCACGGACAACCCTGAAATTTTTATGGCGGCCACGCTGCTGATTGCGGTCGGATCGGGGGTGATCGCCGCCTACGCCGGCTTGTCGATGGCGCTGGGCGCCTTCATTGCGGGCCTGCTGCTGGCCGAGACCGAGTACCGACGCGCGGTCGAGGCGATGATCGACCCTTTCCGCGGGCTTCTGCTCGGCGTTTTCTTCTTTTCCGTCGGTATGCATGTCGACCTCGGCTTCATCTGGCGCGAACCGCTCGTGGTCGCGGTGGGATTCTTCGCGATGATCCTGGCCAAGTCCGTGCTGCTGGCGCCGCTTTGCCGGTTGTTCGGCGTGCCGTGGGCGGCCAGCATCGAAACCAGCCTGCTCCTGGCGCCGGGCGGCGAGTTCGCCTTTATCGGCATCGGCCTGGCGACCCAGCTCCACCTGGTCGACAGCGGCGTGGCGGCCGGTGTGCTCGCCGTGGTCTCGCTTACCATGATGACCTTGCCATTCATCTCACTGGTTGCCAGGCGTGCCGGGCGTCGCGTTGAGAACGTGACACCGTCCGGATTGCCTGTCGCCGAACCGCCCCCAGAGGACCATGCGCGGCGCGTCATCGTGGTCGGTCACGGCCGCGTCGGGCAGCTCGTGTGCGACTTGCTGGAGCAGCATCAGCTCCCCTATTTTGCGACAGATCGAGACGCCACCGTCGTTCAGCGCTGGCGCCAACTCGGCCGCGCGATATTTTACGGTGACGCCAGCAATCCGTTGTTCCTCAAAAGCTGCGGCATCGACGAAGCCACCGGTGTCATCGTCACCCTCGACACTGCGGTCGTCGACGACGTCGTACGGGCGGTGCGGGCGCGCAGACCCGACGTGATGATCGTGGCACGCGCTCACGACGCCCAGCACGCCCGACATCTCTACACACTTGGTGTTACCGATACGGTCCCCGAGACCATAGAGGCAAGCCTTCAGCTCGCCGAGTCGGCACTGGTCGGGCTGGGCGTACCCATGGGGTCGGTGATCGCCTCAATTCACGAACGGCGGGAGAAGGTACGGCGTGAGCTGCAAGCCGCCTCCGGTACCGCGAGCCTGCTCACGGAACAGATCCGCCAGGCCCGCCAGGCGGCACACCATGACCGGCCTCACAAATCGTGAAGTCGTCGTGAAGGTCATAAGCTGGAACCTTCTGCGGCTCACCGGTGCCGCCGTCGAGGACGTCGCGAGGTTGCTGGAGCGCGAGAAGCCTGACGTCCTCCTGATGCAGGAAGTAACCGAGCATATCGATCTGCTGCCGACCTTGGTGCACGGCCATTTTCACCGGCAGCCCTGGCCCGGGCGCATCCACGGTCTCGCGGTCTGGACACGGCACCACCATGTTGCCCCCTACGCCCTGCCGCTGCCGGCCTCGCGGTTGCCCGGCCGCCTGCCGCGCCGCCGTGCGCAGATCGTCCAGGTGGGCGACATCACCTTCGCCAACGTTCATCTGTCGCACGGGCAACTTCTCAACCGCCGCCAGCTCTCGCGCATTGCAGCGTCATTGCATGGAAAGCCGTCGGCGATTGTCGGGGACTACAACGCCGTCGGTCCCATTCTGATTCCGGGATATGTCGATGTCGGTCCGATCGAGCCAACGCACTATGGCAGCAACATCGTGCCGTTTCGCCTCGACCGATGCCTGGTGCACAGGCTGCGCTGCGGTTCCACCGGCACGCTTGCCTTCGGCCCGTCCGATCATCGGCCGATCATGGTCGAATTGCATACCGCGGATGCCGGGGCCAAGCGCGATCCGCTGCGCGCGGCGCGCCATCGTATTGCGCGGCTTCGCGCAGCTCTGCGCTAGGACAACCTACAGGTAGGGTTGCAGAAGCCGGGCAGCGCCGTTGCGCAGCCGGATCGGCAGGGAAGCAGCCTCGAGTTCGGCGACCGTCAGCCGCCGACAGGCATGCGTGGCCACGGCGATTTCCTGCGCGAAGCCGGTATTGTGCAACTCGACATTCAACTCGAAGTTCAGCCGGAAGCTTCTGGTGTCCCAGTTGGCGCTGCCGACCAGCGACCAGCTGTCGTCGACGGTCATCAGCTTCGAATGCTCGAACGGCGGCGGCAGCAACCAGACACGGCAACCAGCTTCGATCAACGGTCGCAGCGGGATTTGCCGCGCCCAGTCGAGGACCGCGTGGTTGCCCCGTTCTGGAATGATCAGGTCGACTTCTATGCCGCGCATGGCGGCAAGTCCCAGCGCCATCGTAAGCGGCTCCGGCGGCAGGAAATACGGCGTTACTATTCGGATCGACTTGCGGGCGCAGGATATGGCATGCAACGCCACGAACTCGATCCGCTCGTTGTCTTCGTCGGGCCCGGAAGTTATCACCCGCGCCGCCACGTCGCCCACTCTCTCGATTGGCGAAGACCAGTCCGCATCGGGGAGTTCCTCACCGGTCACGAACAACCAGTCGTCGGCGAAGGCATCGGCAAGCTGCTCGACGACCGGGCCCTCGAGCCTGAAATGGGTGTCGAGGACTGCATGAGGTGGATCGTTCGCCTGGATGTTCTCTTCACCGATGTTCAGGCCGCCCGTGAAGCCGATACGGCCGTCGATCACGAGCACCTTGCGATGGTTGCGCAGATTCAGAAACGGCATGCGCCAGGGGAAGTACGAGTGCAGGAAACGCGCGACCGGCACCCCTGCCCGGCTGAGCCGGCGATAGGTGCCCGACCAGAAATAGCCGCCGCCAACCCCGTCGATCAGCACCCGCACCTGTACGCCGCGGCGCTGCGCTTCGATCAGGGCCTGATGAAAGCGCTCTCCAGCCGCATCGGCGCGAAAGATATAGCTTTCCAGGCCGATACTTCTCTGCGCGCTGCCGATCTCGGCCAACATCCGCGGATAGGCCTCGTCGCCGCTGCGCAGCGCCTCGACCTTGTTGCCATGCTCGCGCGGCAGTCCCGTCAGTCGGCCAACCGCGAAATCAAGCGGCCCCAGAGGATCGTCGGGCGCAAGGTCCGTCGACGCCCCCTCGGCGAGGCCCGGCCTCAAGTGCTCGTGCAGTAGTCGCTTTGCGCGACGCTTGACGCGATTGATGCCCATGATCGCATACAGCACGCCGCCGAGAAGGGGCGACAGCCAGGCGATGCCGATCCAGGACACGGCCGCACCGACGTTGCGCTTATAGAGCAGCACGTGAATCGTCACCGCCGCGGCAATTGCCACGTGCATGACCGCGGCTGCTTCGCCAATCAGCCAGAGCAATTCGCCGGTAAGGTTCACTTGCGTGTCAGGCGACCGCCCTGATGGTCTTGGCGGTGATATCGATGATCTCGTCGATCTGCGCCTTTTCGATCACCAGCGGCGGCGACATGGCAATGGCATCACCCGACTGGCGGACCATCAGGCCGAGTTCGAATGCCTTGGTGAAAGCTTCGAAGCCGCGCGTGCCAACCGCTCCCTTTGGCGCGAGATCGATACCGGCCGCGAGACCGAGATTGCGGATATCCGTGACGTTCGGCAGGCCCTTGAGCGAATGCACACCCTCCTCCCAATAGGGCGAGAGCTCGGCCGAGCGCTCGAACAGGTTCTCGTCGCGGTAGATATCGAGTACCGCCGACGCCGCCGCACAGGCCAGCGGATGCGCCGAATAAGTATAGCCGTGGAACAGGTCGATCGCATTCTCTGGCCCGTTCATCAATCCGTCGAACACCGGCTTGCGCACGAAGACCCCGCCCATCGGCACGGTGGCATTGCTGATGCCCTTGGCCACCGTCATCAGGTCCGGAATGACGCCGAACTTATCGGCGGCGAAACCGGTGCCGAGGCGGCCGAAACCGGTGATGACTTCGTCGAAGATCAGGAGGATGCCGTGCTTGTCGCAGATCTGGCGCAGACGCTCCAGGTAGCCCTTGGGCGGCGGCAAATAGCCCGTCGAACCGGCGCACGGCTCGACGATGACCGCGGCGATGTTGGAGGCATCATGCAGACCGACGATGCCCTCGAGCGCATCGGCGAGCTCCGCACCATGCTCCGGCTGACCCTTGGAGAAGGCGTTCTGCGGCAGATGAGTATGCGGCATGTGGTCGACACCCGGCAGCATGGCACCGAACCATTTGCGATTGTTCACCATGCCGCCGACCGAGATGCCGCCGAAGCCGACGCCATGGTAGCCGCGCTCGCGGCCGACGAAACGGGTGCGCGTTCCCTGACCGTTGGCGCGATGATAGGCGAGCGCGATTTTGAGGGCGCTGTCCACGGCCTCGGAGCCGGAATTGCAGTAGAAGGCGTGATTGAGGTCGCCCGGCAGAAGGGCGGCGTGGCGTGCAGCGAGTTCAAAGGCCTTGGGATGGCCCATCTGGAACGAAGGCGCATAGTCCATCTCGTCGAGTTGCCTGGCGATTGCGGCCTTGATCTCGTCGCGGCCGTGGCCGGCGTTGACGCACCACAGGCCCGCCGTGCCGTCGATGATCTTGCGACCCTCCGGCGTCCAGTAGTGCACGCCCTTGGCCTTCGCCAGCATGCGCGGGTTCGCCTTGAATTGCCGGTTCGCCGTGAACGGCATGAAGAAGGCTTCGAGGTTGTTGGCGGCCGGCTTGGCATTTGGAGGCGTCATCGTCGGTTTCCTCGGCGAGCTTGAGAACGGTTGCTGCACGCTATCACTTGTTCACATCGACAACCACGCGGCCGCGTATCTCTCCCTTGAGGATTTTTGGGGCCAAAGCCATCAGGTCGGAGAGGCCCACGTCGCTCACCGTGCTGTCGAGCTTTTCGAGCGGCAGGTCCGCACCGAGTCTCTGCCACGCCGCCTCGCGCGGCGCCTTGGGCAGCATAACCGAATCTATGCCGTAGACCGCGACGCTACGAAGAATGAACGGCAGGATCGAACCGGGAAACGATGGCCCCGCCGCAAGCCCGCACACCGCTGCCGCGCCATTGTACTTCACCTGCGCCAGTGCCTTGGCGAACATCACGCCGGAGACCGTGTCGATCAGGCCGGCGAAGCGCTCCGACAGCAGCGGTCGGTCCGGTGCCTCGACGAGCTCCTTGCGGTCCATGATCGTCTTGGCGCCCAACGCCATAAGATAGGCGCCCTCCTGCGGCCGGCCTGTGGCGGCCACGACGGAGTAACCGAGCCTGGCCAAGATCGCGACAGCCACCGAACCGACGCCGCCGGCCGCGCCAGTCACCAGGATCTCGCCGGCGGCCGGCACAATGCCGTGCTTCTCCAGTGCCATCACGCAAAGCATCGAGGTGTAGCCGGCCGTGCCGATCGCCATCGCGCGCTTGGTCGAGATCGCGGCCGGCAACTTGACCAGCCAGTCACCCTTCACCCGCGCCTTGGTGGCGTAACCGCCCCAGTGCAATTCACCCACGCGCCAGCCGTTGAGCACGACCTTGTCGCCGCGCCTGAAGGCCGGACTGTCGGACGCCTCGACCGTGCCGGCAAAGTCGATGCCGCCGACGTGCGGCCAGGTCTTCACCAGCCCGCCGCCAGTCGTGAGCACCAACCCGTCCTTGTAGTTGAGCGTCGAATACTCGATCGCAACGGTAACATCCCCCGGCGGCAGCCTGTCTTCCGGCAAAACCTCGATTGCGCCTGTTACCCTGCGGTCAGGGGCTTGACTCAGAACGAGCGCGCGAAACGACATTGGGGTTCCTCTCCAGGACTGTTGAACTTCTTGTATCAAGGCCGCCACTGCGCAGCGACAAGGGATTCACCTGCGACTTCCAAATGGCTTGGAACTTGCTTTGCCATGTCAGAGTAACGAAATGTGCAAGTCTGATAATCGCTGGTTGCACTTGGCCTCGTTAATAACATCACATACGCTATGGGATATTCAGGCGTGGCAGCACGATTGCAACACTGGTGTTAGCAACAAAAAATGGACGGAACCGGGGGATGTTGGGGCATGTACAGCCGTAATAAGTGGCTACAGATGCGCCCGAGAAAAGAACTTCCAGTACTTTCGACCATTCCGCGCTCGGGAACATGGTTCCTGCGCTACGTGATCTCTTTTCTCAGCCATCTCGACCGAGGGGGGCGCATCGACGACCGCATCACCGGTGAAGTCGCGGGTGACCCTTCAGGTGTGCCCTTCAACTTTGAACGGTTCGCGGGCGGCCCACTTTTCCGGGTACGAAGCACGATGCGCTTCGAGCACATGTTCATCGGTCACACGGTGTGTCCGGGCTTTTCGGGCTTCGCCGGCGATTATGCCTGGTGGTCGAAAACGCCCTTTCACGTTCCCGGTTACGACGGCCTGCACGAAGAACCGAGTTACGAAAACACGCCGGTCGAGCTTGCGCCCTATCGGTATGCGCCAATTTCCGTGCCGGCACTGGAGCGGGCCTCTTTGGCGGGACGCGGGGCGGCCATGGCACTCGTCTATCGCAACCCACTTGCGCAGGCCGCGTCCTACCATCGCTACTGCATCAGTCACGCGAACCCGGCCTACAGCTTCTTCAACGGTCGCTCCCTCGCTGACGTGCCCTTTGACGACTATCTGTTTGGCGGCGCACTGCCTTCCTACGCCAAGCAATTTATTTCCTTCCAGGCCATGGCAGCCCGACATCCCGGCCTGGTGCGGCTCGTGGCATACGAGCGCTTGGTTGCGGATCCGATGAAAGTCATAGCCCAGCTTCTGAACCACCTCTCGGGAACTTCTCGCGGCGATTGGCCGAACCTCGGTGATGCGATACACCTCGCGCGGAGAGAACACCTGAAGGCTGTCGAGGCGGAGCTGGGCAGGTCGCTGGACGGCACCCGTGCCGGTCGCGGCAGTCACATGTGGCTAGGCCATCGCAACGAACAGTTCGACGATGCGATCCGCGATGAGGCGGTTCGCCGGTTGCAGGCTATGGGCGTCAATACCGATCTATTCGTTTGGTCTGCCGCCAATGACCGCAGGACCGTTCCGCCACTGGTGCTGGGGGTTGCAGCAGAGTAGTTGCACCCAGGAAAGACAAGCCCGCGTGCCAGTACCATCCCGCCATCTGCAGACACTGGAAGCCGAGAGCATTTATATCCTGCGCGAGGCGGCGGCGAATTTCCACCGCCCGGTCCTTCTTTACTCGATCGGCAAGGATTCCTCGGTAGTACTGCATCTCGCTCTGAAGGCCTTCTTCCCGGCCATGCCGCCTTTTGCGCTATTGCATATCGACACCACGTGGAAGTTCCGCGAGATGATCGCGTTCCGCGACCGGCGCATGGCGGAGCTGGGCCTCAAACTCATCGTCCACGTCAATCCGGATGGCCTCGCCCGCGGTATCGGCCCGCTCTCCCACGGCGCAGCCGTCCACACTGACATCATGAAGACCGAGGCGCTGAAGCAGGCACTCGACCTGCACGGCTTCGACGCCGCGATCGGCGGGGCGCGGCGCGACGAGGAGGCTTCGCGGGCGAAGGAGCGGATATTTTCCTTCCGCAGCACCGCCCATCGCTGGGATCCGCGCGATCAGCGCCCCGAGCTTTGGCGTCTGTACAACGGCCGCATTCATCCGGGCGAAAGCATTCGCGTCTTTCCGCTGTCGAACTGGACCGAACTCGACGTCTGGCACTACATCCAGCAAGAAGACATTCCCATCGTTCCGCTCTATTTTGCTGCCGAACGCGCGGTGGTGGAGCGCGACGGGATGCTGCTTAAGGTCGATGACGATCGCCTGTCTCTACGGCCCGGCGAGTCGCCGCAGCAGCGCTGGGTGAGGTTCCGCACCCTCGGATGTTACCCGCTGACGAGTGCCATCGGCTCCCGGGCAGCCACGTTGCCTGAAATCGTCGCCGAGATCGCCGCGGCGCGCACGTCCGAACGCCAGGGCCGGACGATCGACCACGACCGGAACGGCTCCATGGAGCTCAAGAAACGCGAAGGATATTTCTGATGGCGCCGATGGCGGCGCCCACCTTCGCCGACAAGGACCTGCTGCGCTTCATCACCTGCGGCAGCGTCGACGACGGCAAGAGCACGCTGATCGGCCGCCTTCTGTTCGATGCCCAACTCGTGCCGGACGATCATCTCGCGGCGCTCTCTCGCGACAGTCGGCGTTACGGCACCACCGGCGACGAGCCCGACCTGGCGCTGCTTGCCGACGGACTTCAGGCGGAGCGCGAACAGGGTATTACGATCGACGTGGCCTACCGGTTTTTTTCCACCGCTTCCCGCAGCTTCATCGCCGCCGACACCCCGGGCCACGCGCAATATGGCGACCGGCGCGTCCACCGCCGATCTGGCGATCGTCATGGTCGATGCGCGCAAAGGACTGCGGACCCAGACGTTCCGGCACGGCACCATCGTGTCGCTGATGGGCGTCCGGCACATGGTCCTGGCGATCAACAAGATGGATCTGGTGGGTTACGAAGAACGCCGCTTCACCGAGATCGTGGCCGCCTATGCGCCCTTCGCAGAACGCCTCGGGATCACTTCGTTCACCTCCATTCCGATGTCGGCGTTGCGGGGCGACAACGTGATCCGACCGGGCACCACGATGCCGTGGTATCGCGGCCCGACACTGCTCGACCACCTCAGCAGCGTTGCCGTCGACGCCGACGAGACACGACCGTTTCGCCTTGCCGTGCAATCGATCAGCCGCAACGATTCCGGGTTCCGCGGCTATGCCGGTACGGTGCTCGGCGGCAGCGTGCGACCCGGCGACGAGATCGTGGTGCAGCCTTCGGGGGCGCGCGGCGAGGTCGTGCGCATCGTCACTCATGATGGTGATCTTGCCAGGGCCGACGCCGGCCAGGCTGTTACCCTCACCTTCGCCGAAGCTGTCGATGTCGCACGCGGCGACGTTCTCACCGCCCCGGGCCGCCCACCACACATCGCCGACCAGTTTGCCTGCCACCTGGTGTGGATGCACCAGGATCCGATGCTGCCGGGCCGGCCCTACCTGATCCGGCTCGGTACCGCGACTCTGACGGCGACCGTGACCGAGCTGAAAAGCCGGATCAACGTCGAAACCGGCGTCGAAGAGGCAGCGAAGCTGTTGGCGCTGAACGACATCGGACTCGCCAATGTCGCGCTCGATCGGCCGGCGCCGTTCGACGCCTACAGTCAAAACAGGGATACCGGTGGCTTCATCCTGATCGACCGGATCAGCAATGCGACCGTCGGGGCCGGCATGATCCGTTTCCCGCTGCGGCGCGCCTCGAACCTGACCATGCAGGCATTTGCCGTCGACAAGGCGGCACGAACACTGATCAAGGGACATCGGCCCTGTGTCCTATGGTTCACCGGCCTTTCCGGTTCAGGAAAATCCACGGTGGCCGACGGCGTCGAGCGGCGACTACGGGCACTGGGATGTCATACCTATGTCCTGGATGGCGACAACGTCCGTCACGGCCTCAACCGGGATCTGGGCTTCACCGACGTCGACAGGGTCGAGAACGTCCGGCGCGTGGTCGAAGTCGCCCAGCTGTTCGTCGATGCCGGACTGATCGTGCTTGTATCCTTCATCTCGCCTTTCCGAAGCGAACGGCGGCTCGCCCGCGAACGGATGGAGGAAGGGGAATTCATCGAGATCTTTGTCGACGCGCCGCTATCTGAATGCGAGCGCCGGGATCCCAAGGGTCTCTACCGGCGGGCCCGCGCCGGCAAGCTGGCGAACTTCACCGGCATCGACTCCGCTTATGAGCCGCCCGAGGCGCCGGACATCCATCTCCGCACGGCCGAGATGTCACTCGACCATGAAGTCGACACCACCATGAGTCTTCTGCGCGAGCGCGGTATCATCTCCTGAGCCCAAAAAGCGGATGACCCTGGCGGTGACGGCATTCGCTAACATCGAAGTCCGGGGTCGCGGACTACGACCTGCTCGACCTGGGTATCTGGCTCCGGCCTGCATCGCTCGCGATGGCCCGTGCTAGCTGCTGCAACCGCCGACCGAAGCGGGCGCCCACTTCCTGCTCGGTCATCGCCGAGCGCGGAAAGCGCATCGAGAGGCCGCCCATCACGCGGGCTCGCTCCCCGTTTCCCTGGCGGATCGCAACCGCGATGCCGTGAAGCCGGGTCGGCCTCGACGGGCGCGTGAAAGCGTAGCCATCGCGGCGGATGCCCTCGAGCGCCGCCCGCAGCACCGTCTCCTGCCGGGACGCAAGCCCGCCGATGTCGCGCAGGATGGCCCGTCGCTCCTCCAGCGGACAGAAGGCCAGCCAGACACGACCCAGCGCGCTGGTGAGCACCGGCCGCCGCAGGTTCAGACCGGCACCTTCGAACGACATCGGGCTTTCCGGGGCGGTGGAATGGCGGATCGCAATGGCGCCTTCACTCAGCGTCGCCAGATAAAGCGGCCAGCCGTGCTCGGCCGTGAAGTGGCTCATGTGCGGGATGGCGGCGTCGACGAGATGGTCGACGAAACGGATCGAGCCGGCCAGCCCGAGCACACGCTCGGTCAGGCGATAACCCTCGTCGCGCGAAACTCGCGCAGCGTAACCCAGCGCTATCAACGTATGGAGCAGGCGCACCACGGTGGGCCGCGGCAGGCCGGTCTCGCCCGCGAGCACTGTAAGCGTCGAGGTCCGTCGCCGGCTCAACGCCTCCAGCACACCGAAGGCCCGCGCGATCGGTTCGATGACATCCGGTCGACTCACGCCTCAAGCATAGTCCGCAATACGGACTTTGTCGACTTTCAGCAGGTGACAGACCATGGGAAGCCTACAGTGGTGCCCAGGAACAACGCAGTCCCGGGAGAGCGCGATGGTTTATCAGTCGATCGACGTGCGCAAGCTGACACCCAGCATCGGTGCGGAGATATTCGGCGTCGACCTCGCCAAGCCGCTGGGCAACCAGCAATTCCAGGAAGTGCACGATGCCCTCATGGAAAACCTGGTGATCTTCTTTCGCGACCAGAAGATGACCATCGACCAGCACAAGGACTTCGGGCGCCGCTTCGGGCCGCTGCACACCCATCCCAATGCACCGATCGAATTCAAGGAACATCCCGAGATTCTGGTGATCAAGGCCGACGAGAAATCCAAGCACGTTGCCGGCGAGGAGTGGCACACCGACGTGTCATGCGACATCGAACCGCCGATGGGCTCGATCCTCTATCTCACCGAGGTTCCGCCCGACGGCGGCGGTGACACGCTGTTCGCCAACATGTATCGCGCCTATGAAACACTTTCCGAGCCGATCAAGGCGATGCTGCAGGGGCTTACCGCGCTGCACGACAGTTCGAAGGCGCACTACTACCGCGTCAAGGCCACGGACCGCGACGACATCAAATTCCCCAATGCCGAACATCCGATCGTGCGCACCCATCCGGTGACCGGCAAGCAAGGGCTCTATGTAAATCGCGGCTTCACCCTGCGGATCCCGCAACTCAAGCGCAACGAGAGCGACGCCCTTCTGGAAATGCTCTACCGCCATATCGAGACGCCGGAATTCCAGTGCCGCTTCAAATGGCGACCGAACTCGGTGGCGTTCTGGGACAACCGCTGTGCCCAGCACCACGCCATGTTCGACTATTACCCACACCGCCGTTACGGCCATCGCGTTACGGTTTGCGGCGACAAACCCTTCTACCGGGCGGTCTAGGCCGACGGCAAGACTTGCCAAGACGCGGTCGCGGCCCCAACTGTTCGGGGTCATGACCGCGCGCCAGTACAGCCTCGTTCCCCATCGCAGCATCATCGCCGTCGGCGGACCCGATCGCGTCGAATTCCTGCAGGGATTGATCTCCAACGATACCACCAAGGTGGCGCCCGGGCGTCCCGTCTGGGCCGCGCTGTTGACGGCTCAAGGCCGCTTCCTCAACGACATGTTCGTGGTCGACGGTGGCGACGGCAACCTGTTGCTCGAGACCGAGCGCGCGCGCGCGGCGGCCCTCGCCAAAAAGCTCGGCCTCTACAAACTGAGGTCGAAAGTGACAGTGGAAGATCGTGGCGCGGCGTTCGAAGTGGCGGCAGTGTTCGGCACGGACGCGACGGCGGCGCTTTCGCTCGAAGGAGCCATTGCCTTCGTCGACCCGCGGCTGGAGGCCCTTGGCGTACGAATGATCGCGCCCACAGGCACGGTCGCCGCGATCCTGGCGGCACAAGGCTTCACCGAAGTGCCGTTCGAAGCCTATGACGCCCTCCGCCTTGAAGCGGGCGTCCCCGACGGCAGCCGCGACCTGCCGGTCGAAAAGGCGCTGCTTCTCGAAAGCGGTTTCGACGAGCTGAATGGCGTCGACTGGAAGAAGGGCTGCTACATGGGCCAGGAGCTCACCGCCCGCACCAAATACCGCGGCCTGGTGAGAAAGCGGCTTTTCCCTGTACGGATCGAAGGCGCATTGCCCGAGCCCGGCATGCCTGTCCTTCTCGACGGCCAGGAAGTGGGCGAACTGCGCTCCGGCATCGGTAATCGCGCCATCGCGATGCTGCGCCTCGAAGCGGCGCGTGGCGATGGCACCCTGACCGCAGCGGGGGTACGGATCGTGCCGGAGGTCCCCGCCTGGATGCGCCTGCCCGAACCGGCCACAGACTAGGTTCTGTACTCATAAAAGGCTTCCGCGACGATGCGCTATGTGATTCAAACT
>CALDNT010000270.1 GCA_937915145.1 uncultured Reyranella sp. | reverse complement strand
TGCATGCGGCAACCTATGCCAGTCGCACTGGTTCGCGCGTGCTGATCATCTACGGCGAGGCAGCAGTACCGACGGGAGCCGCCAACTCGCTGGGCCCCGATTACAAGGGCTTCAATGCGACCGGCGTGCTCGATGCCGCCGGTATCCGAACCTTCGTCGCGACGAGCCCCGCAACCGCCCGCGGGGCACTCGCGGACGCGGCAGCTGCCGCGCTGCAAGGCGGGGTGGCGGCCTTGATGCTGCCCGTCAACGTCCAGTTAGCTGACATGAATCTGGCCGACGGGCCGGCGACGCCCGCGCCGAAACGATCTCGGCCGACACCTGCCGGACCGCGACCGCAGGCAATAGAAGCGGCCATCGCTCTGTTGCGCCAGAGCCGCAAGCCGCTGATCGTTGCGGGCCTTGGTGCACATCGCGCCGGCGCCAAGGCGGCCCTGGAGCAGCTTGCCGATCGCATCGGAGCGCTGCTGGTCACCTCGGCCCGCGGCAAGGACCTGTTCCGCGGGCATCCTTGCAATCTCGGGATCGTCGGTTCTTTCTCGCATTCCGCCGCTCGGCGGATGATCGACCAGGCGGATTGCGTGCTGGTGTTCGGCGCCAGCCTCAATCTTCTCACCATGAGCTTCGGCCACTCACTGCCTAAGGTCCCGCTCATCCAGGTCGATGCTGCCCGAAGCAACATCGGCCGCTGGCATTCCGCCGACGTTGCCTTGGTGGGTGATGCGCGTCTGGCAGCGGAGGCGCTCCTGGCGGCACTGCCTGCTGGTTCCAACACCGAGCGGCCATTCCGTTCCGAGAAGACGCTGCGTTTCCTCGGCGAATTCGACATCACCCGTGACTTTCAGCCGGCCAATACACCGCGTACGGTCGATCCCCGCGCGCTCGGGGTGACGCTCGAGAGTCTTCTGCCGCCTAATCGGAACCTGGTCTACGACGCCGGGAATTTCCTCGGCATCGTACCCTATCTTTCGGTGCCGGGTCCGGGCCACTTCAAGTTCACGAGCGACTTCGCCTCGATCGGTCTTGGCTTTGGTACCGCATTGGGAGTTGCCAAGGCGCGGCCAAACGAGACGACCGTTTTGGTGATCGGTGACGGTGGCTTCCTGATGACGATGGGCGAGCTGGAGACCGTGGTGCGCGAGGATCTGCCGCTGGTTATCGTGCTGATGAATGACTGCGCCTATGGGGCAGAGTTGCACTTCCTCAAGATGCGCGACCTTCCGGTAGGCAAATCGGTCTTCCCGGATGTCGATTACGCGCCGATCGCCGAGGTGTTCGGCTTCCAGTCGGCAACCATCCGCACACTCGACGATCTTCAGAGGGTGGCGCCGTTGCTGGCCAGGCCGGAGGGGCCGGTGTTCCTCGACTGCAAGCTGAACGCCGCCGTCGCCGCGCCGTTCATGAGCGAGTTCCACGAGTTCGAGACCAGGCAGCACTGATGCGACGCGCTGCCGTCGGTAATCCCACCGCTTTAGCCACCTGCCACGCCCTGAGCCTCGACGTAGAGGGCGTAGACTGACTGGCTGGCGGTCATGAACAGGCGGTTACGCTTGCGGCCGCCAAAACAGAGATTCGCGCATCGCTCGGGGAGCAGGATCCGGCCGATCAGGGTGCCGTCCGGGGCGAATACGGCCACACCATCCTGATCGGGGCCACCCGAGAAGCCGCACCAGACATTGCCGTCCGTGTCGCACCGGATGCCGTCGGCGAAGCCGGGCGTGGCGTCGAAGAACACTCGTCCGTTCACCGCCTTGCCGTCGACGATGTCGTAGACATGCGTCGTCTTGGTCCCGCCCGGCGTATCGACAACATAGAGGCGCGATTCGTCCGGCGAGAAGCAGAGCCCGTTCGGGCGCTCCATGTCGCCGACCGCGATACTCAGCGCGCCGCTTGCGGGATCCAGCCGGTAGACGCGAAACGGCATCTCCTGGGGCGCCTTGTCGCCAAGATAATTGCTGCGGATGCCCGCGCCGTTGTCACTGAACCAGATCGATCCGTCGGACTTCACCACCGTGTCGTTGGGCCCCGTCAGGCGCGTACCCTCGAAGGCTGCTGCCAGGATCGAGACCGTGCCGTCGTGCTCGGTGCGCGTGAGCGTGCGGCTGCCGAGTTCGCAGGTGATCAGCCGGCTCTGCCGGTCGCGCGTATTGCCGTCGGGATACGGGACGCAGAGTACGGCCGGCTTTGGCCCGACGAATCCTTCTGGAGTGACAAGAGCATAGGTCGCAAGGACGCCGACTGGGTCCAGATCGGCGGCCGCAGTTACTTCAACGTCGTGCAGAAGCCCGTTGCCGAGATTGGCACCGACGCACAACAGTCGAAGGTCCTGATTGAACGCAGGGTGGTTATCCCGCCCGAGCTTGCCCTTCAGCCAGTGAAGGAACTCAATCGCAAGTCCGGGTGCCGCTTGCCTGAACTGGATGCGCTGAACGCGTCCTTTGGCTTGGCGCTCATGGCCGTGGTCGATCGTACGATCGACAAGTGGTTCGCCGTTAACCCGACAGCCGACGACCTTGCCAAGGAAATGCGCGGGCCGCGCCCGAATTGCCCGAACCCGAAGACCTTTACCGCAATGGGCAAGACGGGTGAGCAGGCAGCGGCTGCTCCGGTGGTTCCGCAGTACCGCGCCCGGCCACTCGACGGTGTCTGGGCCACTGCGCCTTATCTGCATAACGGTTCCGTACCGACGCTTCACGCCATGCTGGTGCCGCAGAATGACCGCCCGAAGAAGTTGTGCGTCGGCAGCCGGCAGTTCGATCCAATGAAAGTCGGCTTAGACGCCGTGGAAATGAATTGCGCGACCGGACTCACGACCTTGGACACGGCACAGTTGGCCAACAGCAACCGAGGCCACTCTTTCGAAGGCACGGAAGCCAATATCACGAAGCTGCCTCCGGGAGTGATCGGACGGGAGCTGACGCCGACGGAGCGCGATGACCTCATCGAGTACCTGAAAACACTCTAATCACGGGACGGGATGCGTCGCCGGACTGGTCCGGTGGCGCCGCCATGGATTGGTCGGTACCGGATGGATGGACCCGACTCGCCTTGGCGTGCCGGCGACCGCGAGCTGCTCCGGCATCGCCATAGTCGGGCGACAATCAAAAATCGTTAGCCAAAGTCTTCGTCGGCAAACTGATTCCATGACCGGATGGAACCGATGAAGCGCTCGACATAGGCATTCTGCCACGGCGATCGCGGTGCGGTGACGACCTCCTCGATCGCTATCGCCTGGACACGATTTCTGAAGGGGCTGGCCCATATGAAACGTCGCGATCCCGCAGCACAAAGAGAGAAGCGGCGTTTCTAGGGAAAACCTTACACTTACTTGGTATTTTCGACGTTATGGCGGGAACAGGACGCCGCTTCGCAGCGTTTCGCAAGACCGCGATGCGGACCGGCATCCATCCTGCCGGGCTGACTGGTTTGTCAGCCAGCCACCGTCATGATGTGTGCCGGGTCTGGTTCACGGTGGGCGCCGCGATATCCAGATGTTCACGATCGAGCATGCTCGCGAATGTCGCCTGATCCTGGGTCGTCACTTGCTCCGGACCCGTGCCCACGAAGCTGCGCGTGAACGCATCGAGGCGGCCGGCCTCTACAACATTGACCCCGAGGTCCGCGAGGTCGGTGGTGATGGTGCCGGGCGCAGGATCGAAGAAGCGGTTGCTGGTGTCGAGGGCCGGCGTGTCAGGCACGCGGACGAAGACGATTCGCGATGCCGACGGCAGCGGCTCGTGCGAGATAAAAGCCACTCCGGACATGACGCCGCACAGAACGCTGGCGGGCGGTCCCGGCAACTGCAGGCTGATGAATGCCGGCATGTCGCCGTCCGGGTCGCGCACCAGGAAATGCATCGTGCGACCGCCGATCCACACCTCGGTCGTCATGTGCACGTTACGTCCAAGAAAGGACTCGGTATAGGTCGCCATCAGGATCCCGCCCCGACCGGCCGCAAGCCGCAGGGCGCCGCGTACCAGGCGGCCGTGGAAGAGCGGCGACCAGGCCGGCGAGTAGGCCGCGAAGGCGCCGGCCAGGGTTGCGATGCCGCCGAGCAGGCCGGCGGCACGTGGATTGGGGCGCGGCGAAAGCCTGTCCGGAATTACAAGGGTGGCGGGGTCTACGCCGGTCCGGGCGATGAGTTCGGCCGTGAACTGCTGCAGGCTGCAATCGGCGATCCATTGTCCCGATTTGGCCGTGCCGATGACGGCTGCAAGATCAGCGTAGACCGAGGACGCCCGCGGCAGTGATCGCCCTTGCACCCATTTGTTGAGCCGGTCGAGATCGCACTGAGTGGTTGGATTGGCGCTACGGAAGCGCGCACAAAGCTCCTTGCGCGAGTTGCAGCCCAGTGCCGCCGCAGCCAGTCGCAATTTTGTGGCAAAGGCAACAACCACGCTCTGGTCCCCTTCGCGTGCCCGGTGATCCGCCAGAGTTCGCTGGATATCGGTGGAATGTCCAGGAATTTCCAGGCCGTTCGCTGCACCATTGTAAAGGAATGCGCCACATTCATGTACCAACGGTCGACTTTGCATGGAGGAGGCACGGAAATGTCACTGAGGATCAATGCTGAAGCGCCTGATTTCACTGCCGAGACGACCCAGGGCCCGATCGAGTTCCACAAATGGA
>CALDNT010000269.1 GCA_937915145.1 uncultured Reyranella sp. | reverse complement strand
CGACGTTCTATCTCGGCCACGAGGAAATCATCCCGAGCGGCACGACGACGTTCTGGAGACAGTGGCATGCGCGGCTGTTCGCCTTCATGTGGCGCAATGCGACCCGCGCCACCGCCTACTACAAGCTTCCGCCCGACCGGGTGGTGGCAATCGGCCAGCAGGTCGAGATGTAGAATCGAACGCCGGTGCCGGCCGCGAGAGCCCGCCCTAGGATTCGATCCAGCCGACGTTGCCGTCGACACGACGGTAGACGACGTTGAAGGCCCCGGTGCCGGCGTTGCGGAACACGAAGACCGGCTCTTCACCGAGATCGAGCATACGCACGGCGTCGGCCACCGTCACATCGTGGATCGGCGTGTCGAGTTCGGCCACGACCACAGCCTCGTGCGGCGCTTCCTCGTTCTTCTCTCCGTCCCAGCTCATCAACGAATGGCGTGAGCTGGCATCACGCTCAGCCTGCGGCCGTTCCGGCGGCAACGCTTCACTGCCGCGACGGCCCTCCAGCCAACGCTTGTGCCGGCGCAGGCGCTTGGCGACCCGGATAAGCGCATCGTCGAAGGCGCGGTAGATATCGCCGGACTCCGCGCTGG
This sequence comes from uncultured Reyranella sp., assembly GCA_937915145.1. Classification (GTDB taxonomy): domain Bacteria; phylum Pseudomonadota; class Alphaproteobacteria; order Reyranellales; family Reyranellaceae; genus Reyranella. Next base: position 24,085 of record CALDNT010000269.1, on the reverse strand, counting down.
CGTTTACGGTCGTCCGCGAATTGGCGTGGACGAGGACCTCGGACTTGAACTCTCCAGCCACGCGCTTGAACGTCACCGTCGCCTCGATCGGCCGGTCGAAATACTTGCCGGCGACTTCCGCAAGGCGCTCGCGGACGTGATCCTGCAGCGCCGCTCCAAGGTCGATCTGCTGTCCCGAAATGCGGATGTTCATCTCTTCTCCCTGCTGGTCTCTGCTGGTTGTGGCTTCCGGTCTTCCTGCCGGCTCAGCCGTGATGCCTGCCGCGGCGTGCCAGGCCGAAAGCCTCGACGCCGCTCCCCGACGCAAACGCGGGATGCGTAGTGCGTTTTCCCGGGGCCGGCCGTTACCATATTATATGCAAACGAGAGGGCGACAATGCGGCGCATGATCAGTGCACGCTGATCGCCGGCATAACGAGCATCGACCTCACGTCGGTATCGATGGCAATGTACCTGCCAGCAACCTCGGTGTGGCCGAGGAGGTTCTTTTTGACGCTCCAAAGCGAGAGCAACGCCATGGCACCCCCCCTTCTCCGGCTCGGCACACGCGGCAGCAAGCTTGCGCTCACGCAGGCGGGCCTTGTCCGCGACGCCCTGACCGCGTCGGAGCCGGCTCTCGCCGCAGCCGGCGCCATCGAAATCGTCGCCATCAAGACGACCGGTGATGCCATCCAGGATCGCCCGCTCTCGGAGGCCGGCGGCAAGGGCCTGTTCGTCAAGGAAATCGAGGAAGCGTTGTTGGCGGGCCGCATCGACGCGGCGGTCCACAGCATGAAGGACATGCCGACTGCCCAACCGCCGGGCCTGTCGATCGCCGCCTTCCTGCCGCGCGAGGACGCCCGCGACGTGTTGATCGCCGGCGACGTGCAGCGCATTGCCGATCTGAAACCCGGCGCCATCGTCGGGACCTCGGCGCTCCGGCGGCGCGCCCAGCTTCTGCACCGCCGGCCCGACCTGCGGATCGTCGACCTGCGTGGCAACGTCGAGACTCGCCTGGCCAAACGCGCGGCCGGCATCGTCGAGGCGACCCTGCTGGCGCTGGCCGGCCTCCGGCGGCTCGGCATGGCCGATGTCGGCGTACCGGTGCCAGAAGAAGAGATTCTGCCCGCCGTCGGTCAGGGGGCAGTCTGCATCGAATGCCGCGAGGGCGATGCACGGATACGCGGCTGGTTGGCCGCGATCGATCATGCTTCCACTGCAACCTGCGTCGCGGCCGAGCATGCGATGCTGGCCGTACTCGATGGGTCTTGCCGCACGCCGATCGCCGGCCACGCCGTGCTTGCCGCCGATGGCACGCTGCAACTACGCGGGTTGATCGTGAAGCCCGACGGCTCGCAGCTGATCGCCACGCAACGGACCGGACATGCCGGCGACGCCGCCGCCATGGGCCGCGATGCCGGCCAAGAACTCAAGCGCCGCGGCGGGCCGGGCTTCCTCTCGACCTGATCGCGCGTCGTCCCTAGAGTCCAGACATGAGTACGGTCTTGCGATTTCTTGCGCTTCTGTGCGGCGGCGCCATCCTGCTCGCTGCCTGCGAGACCGCGCCGGTCACGGGTCGGTCGCAGATCATGCTGGTGGGCGAGAACGAAGAGCGCCAGATGGGCCTACAAGCCTATCGGCAGGTGCTGGCGAAAGAGCCGCTGTCGCACAATGCGCAGGCCATTGCCCTGGTGGAAAAAGTCGGCCGGCGCATCGCAGCGGCGGCCGAACGGCCACCCGCCGAAATGTGGCGCGCGCCGAATTACCGCTGGGAGTTCAAGGTCATTGAGAAGAACGAACCCAACGCCTTCTGCCTGCCTGGCGGCAAGGTCGCGGTCTATACTGGTCTGCTGCCGATCACCCGCACCGAAGCCGGTCTCGCCACAGTGATCGGCCACGAAGTGGCACATGCCCTGGCCCGTCATGGCGCCGAGCGCATGAGCGACCAGATGGTGGCCTCGGTCGGTACCGCGGCAGTCGCCGCCACTCTGGCGGCGACCGTAAGCGGACGCAACCGGACCTATTTGCCGGCGATGATGGCAGCCCTTGGCGCCGGCGCGACCGTCGGCTTTGTTCTGCCGATGTCGCGGGCTCAGGAATCCGAGGCCGACCGTATCGGGCTGGTGTTGATGGCGCTGGCCGGCTACGACCCGCACGCCGCGATCGGCGTCTGGGAGCGCATGCGCGCTGCAAGTTCCGGCCGCCGCGGCCAGCCGGAGTGGCTGAGCACGCATCCCGCCGATACCACGCGAATCGGTGACATCCGCGGCTGGGTCAACGAGGCCATGAGGTACTATCGCCCCCGTGACTGATACACTCGAATACGACGCTTCGGGACTTCTCTGCCCCTTGCCGGTGCTGCGGGCCAACCGCAAGCTGCGCGAATTGTCGAGCGGCGGGCTGCTCACGGTGCGCGCCACCGATCCTGCCGCCTGGCAGGACTTTCCGGCTTATTGCCGCCAGACCGGCCATGAGTTGGTCTCGAGTTCGCGCGAAGCGGAGACACTGGTCTTCGTCATCCGGAAACGCTAGGGACCGGTCCTGCAAGTATCCAGAGAGAGTGCATGCCCAAAGCCAGTTTCAAGACGATCGACACCGTGGATGTTGCCGGCAAGCGCGTCCTGGTGCGGGTCGACCTCAACGTGCCAATGAAGAACGGCAAGGTGACCGATGCCACGCGCATCGAGCGCGCGGTGCCGACACTGTCGGAACTCGCCGCCAAGGGCGCCAGAGTGGTGGTGTTGAGTCACTTTGGCCGTCCCGACGGCAAGCGCGTGCCGGAGATGTCACTGAAGCCGCTGGTCGAGCCGCTGTCGCAGGCGCTCGGCAAGCCTGTGAGCTTTGCCGAGGACTGCATCGGCCCGCTTGCCGAAGGCGCGGTGCGCAGCCTCAAGCCGGGCGAGGTTGTGCTGCTGGAGAACCTGCGGTTTCACAAGGAAGAAGAGAAGAACGACACGGCCTTCATCGACAAGCTCTCGGTACTGGGTGACGTCTACATCAACGACGCGTTTTCCACTGCGCACCGCGCGCATGCCTCGACCGAAGGCATCGCCAATCGCCTGCCGGCGGCGGCGGGTCGATTGATGCAAGCCGAACTCGAGGCGCTCGACAAGGCGCTGGGCAGCCCCAAACGGCCGGTCTGCGCCGTGGTCGGCGGCGCCAAGGTCTCGTCCAAGCTCGACTTACTCGGCAACCTCGTAGGGCGGGTCGACAAGCTGATCATCGGCGGCGGCATGGCCAACACGTTCCTGCACGCGCAAGGGATCAATGTCGGCAAATCATTATGTGAGAAGGATCTTGCAGCAACCGCGATAGAGATCCTCGAGAAGGCCAAGGCTGCAAAGTGCACGGTTCTGCTGCCGGTGGACGTCGTGGTGGCAGCTGAGTTCAAGGCTGGTGCCCCCAGCAAGGTCGTGGATGCCACAGCCTGTCCCGACGACCAGATGATCCTTGATGTCGGCCCAAAATCGATCGTGCTGTATCAGAAGGAAGTGGGCGATTGCGCCACACTCGTCTGGAACGGGCCGCTCGGTGCGTTCGAGATCCCGCCGTTCGATACAGGCACCGTGGCGCTAGCGCGAACGGTCGCCCAACTGACTGGCGACCATAAGCTTCTGTCGGTCGCGGGCGGCGGCGACACTGTGGCGGCGCTGGCGGTGGCGGGCGTCGAAGAGCGCTTCTCCTATGTCTCGACGGCAGGCGGTGCCTTCCTCGAGTGGATGGAAGGCAAGACCCTGCCGGGCGTTGCGGCTCTCATCCGAGCGGCATAAGACTCGGGGTATGAGTACCCCTGCCCATCCGCCGGACCGTCCTCGCCTGCCTTGGGATCCGCCGGAGCATTTCGAAAAGCGCGTCCCCGACGGCGACAATCGTGAACGCTTGGTCTGCGGGCGTTGCGAATTCATCCATTACCAGAATCCCAAGGTCGTGGCAGGTGCGGTCTGCACGTGGACGGACAGCAGGGGTGAAAAGATCCTGCTGGCCAAAAGGGCCATCGAACCGCGCAAGGGATTTTGGACCCTGCCGGCCGGTTACATGGAATTGGGCGAGACCACAGAGCAGGCCGCCGCACGCGAGGCCCAGGAAGAGGCCTGTGCCACTATCGAGATCGACCGGCTGCTCGCCATGTACAGCGTGGCGCGTATCGGCCAGGTGCAGATCATGTATCGCGCCCGGCTGGTGAATGCCGACATCGCGGCGGGCATCGAAAGTGAAGAAGTGGCGTTGGTCGACTGGGCCGACATTCCCTGGGAACAGCTTGCTTTCCCGACGGTGGTCTGGGCCCTCGCCCATTTTCACGACTCGCGCGGCAAGACCGATTTTGCCACCTATTCCAACCCGACAGGCGATCTCGCCCGCATGTGGCCGCCAAGGAAACCCCAGGGTGTCTGACGTCTAGACATGCGCCCAGGGATTGCATCGCGTTGTTCACGAACAAACCGCCTTCACTCTCCAGCCTCAAGAAGGCCCAGCCAGCGGCACCGGAGACCGGCTGAACTCAGCTCTCACGCGCGAACGGATTGTCGGCGCCGTCCCAGTATCGCCTGAGCAGCGGCATCTGCAGGAAGGCGAAGACCATCGTCAGCGGGAAACTGAGGAACATCTTGCTGGCGATCCAGGTCTCGGTCGAAAAGTTTCGCCACATGATCTCGTTGACTGCCGCCAGTACGAAGAAGAACAGCGTCCAGCGAACGGTCAGTTTGCGCCAGCCGTCGTCGGTCAGCCGGAAGGCCGTGCCAAATATCGGCTTCAACAGCGGCTTATTGAACAGAAGCAGGCCGCCGCCCAGGATGACGCCGAACAGGCAATTCACGATGGTCGGCTTCAGCTTGATGAAGGTGTCGTCCTGCAGCCAGATGGTCAGGCCGCCGAACACCAGAACGAAGAAGCCGCCGACCAGCGGCATGACCGGCCAACGCTTCTCCAGCCATCGATAACAGGGCAATGCGATCACGGTCGCGACAATGAACACGCCGGTGCCGACGAAAATGCCCCACTTGCCATTGACGATGAAGAACAGCACCAGTGGGCTCAGTTCCAGCGCGGTGGCGTAGAGCCGTCGCATGCTGCCGTCGTTGCCTGTTTTCTCGGTCATGCCGGCAGTCCCATCAATCCACGCGCGAACGCCCTCGCCTCGAACGGCCTGAGGTCATCGATGCCCTCGCCGACGCCGATTGCAACGACCGGAAGCCCGAACTTCTCGGCGAGCGCCACCAGAACCCCGCCCTTGGCGCTGCCGTCGAGCTTGGTCACCACCAGCGCATCGACCGGAGACAAGGCTTTGAAGGTCTCGACCTGGGCGTGGGCGTTCTGACCGGTGGTGGCGTCGAGCACGAGCAGGCAGGAATGTGGCGCCTCCGGATCGAGCTTGCGGATCACGCGCACGATCTTGGCAAGTTCGTCCATCAGGTTGGCCTTGTTGTGCAGACGGCCGGCGGTGTCGATCAGCAGTACGTCGCATTTCTCCACACGCGCGAGCTCCAGTGCCTCGTAGGCAAGCCCCGCGGCATCCGCGCCGGTGCCTTTGGAGATCACCGGCACGCCGGCGCGATCACCCCAGACCTTGAGCTGCTCGACCGCGGCGGCGCGGAACGTGTCGCCCGCCGCCAACATCACCGTGCGGCCCTCGCTCTTGTAGAAACTCGCGAGCTTGGCGATGGTCGTGGTCTTGCCGCTGCCGTTCACGCCCACTACCAGCACGACATGTGGCTTTCGCGCCATATCGATTGCCAGTGGGACGGCGACAGGTTGCAGGATCTCGGCGATATCATCGGCGAAGGCTACGCGCACTTCCTCGTCGGTGACTTCCTTGCCGAAGCGTTCCTTGCCGAGCTTCTCCACGAGGCGCGCGGCGACGGCGACCCCGAGGTCGGCCTGGATCAACGCGTCCTCGAGCTCGTTCAGCGTTTCCCGGTCGAGTTTCTTCCTGGTGAAGAGGCCGGTTATGCTTTCGGTGACCCGTTTGGTCGACTTCGAAAGCCCGTCGCGCAGGCGCGACAGCCAGCCCTTCTTCTGCGGCTCCGCGACGTCGCTCATGTCAGCAACGAGTGATCGAGCTGGCCCTGGTAGGCAAGCGATATACCGCCGGTCATCATCACGTGGCCGTCGCGCAGCCATTCGATGCCGAGCGTGCCGTACTCCATCACGATGTCGACGTTGCGCCCTGTGAGACCGCGCCGCGCCGCCGCCACGCCGGCCGCGCATGCACCCGAGCCGCAGGCGAGCGTGAGGCCTGCGCCGCGCTCCCAGACGCGCAGCCGCAGCCGGTTCTCGCCCACCACCTGGGCCACGCCGATATTGGCGCGTTCCGGGAAGAAGCGGTCGTGCTCGAGCTTGGGGCCGAGCTCCACAATTGGAATCGCGTCGAGGTCATCGACGAAGAAGGTGGCGTGCGGGTTGCCCATGTTGGTGCCGACCGGGCCCTGCAGTGGGCCGAGAGCGACCGGCATGTGGTTGGTGTCGCAGGCCTCGCGTACAGGAATCTCGCGCCAGTCCAGACGCGCCAGCCCCATGTCGACGGAAATTATCGGCAGGCCGTTGGCGCCCATGCCGGCCTTTTGCGATTCCAGTAGGCCCGAGATCGTCTGGACGGTTACCTGGTCGGTCTTGCGCTCGTCCATCACGACCGAGGCGACACAGCGCGTGGCGTTGCCGCAAGCCCCGGCCTCACCACCGTCGGGATTGAAAATCCGCATGAACACATGGGCATCGGCGTCGGTCGGCTGTTCGAGCACGATCAGCTGGTCGCAGCCAACGCCCAGCCGCCGGTCGGCGATGGCGCGGCGGCGTTCGGGCGACAGGTCGAGTGCAACAGCGCGCGCGTCGAGCACCACGAAGTCGTTGCCCAGTCCGTGCATCTTGAGGAACGGCATTCCGGTCATTTGAAGCGCTATATGGCGCTTCGACCCGGCCAGCGCAACGCGCGTGCCCGGACCTGACCCGCATGTGGTCCGCCGACCTCTTGCACATCGAGTGTCGCCAGCCGCTTGGTGTAGATCGTGAGATGCAGGATGCCGAGCGCCTCGTAGGGCATGGCCGGCTCGACGAACAGGCCGCGCCCAGCATCCCAGGCGGGCGTCGCGTGATGAACAGGCCAGTTGCAGCGGCTCGGCAGCGGCTCGCAGGCAAAGCCCTTGTCGTAGACCATCACGTTGAGTGCGATCTGGTCGGTCATGTCGGTGGATCGCTGCAGCGCCTCACCCAGCAGCTCTGCCCAGCCCCGCCAGTGCGGTGCATCGACCGGCAGGGCGAAGACGCCGGCGTTGATCAGCGGGTAGCGCACCAGACGCTCGGCGGTCTCCTTGTCGAAGCAGGATTCGAATGCCGCGCCGTTGATCGTCGAGAACTCTTTCCACGCATGCCGATAGTGTCGCATCGAACGATGGATTTCGGGTGCCACCGCGAGCTTGCCCGTGCGCGCCGCCGCAAGAAACAGGGCAAGAGCGTCGCCCTGCTGTACCCAGCAGTCGCCATCAATCCAGAGATAGAGGTCGAAGCCCGGGAAATAGCGCGGCAGGAACGGCCGGGCCGTCAACGCCTTGTAGCCATCCTTGAGGCCCGCGCGGCCGGGAAAGTCGAAATCCCAAACCGGCTCGACCAGAACCGCTCCTTGCGCGCGACACCAGGCGCGCTGGTCGTCCGTCAGGCCGCAGTCGAGAATGCCGAGCGCAAGTGCGCGGCCCTCGACCGTTGCCCGCAGCGAGCCAATGCACTCGCTCATCAGGCCGAAGTAGGCAGCGTCGCCGCCGGTGATTGCGATGGCTCGTTCCGACACGTGGTCAGGATGGCGCATCGGGACTTTGCTGTCGCCTGTCTTTCAGCCACAGTCGGCCAGCGGAGGAAACACCATGGCCAAGCACGTCGATTACTATGTCTCGCTCAATTCGCCCTGGACCTATCTCGGATCCAGGCGCTTCGAGGAAATGGCCAGGAAGCACGGCGCCAGCGTCACGATATGGCCCGTCGATTTCGGCTCCGTGTTCTCGGTTTCGGGCGGCCTGCCGCTGCCCAAGCGGGCGCCGCAGCGCCAAGCCTACCGCATGATGGAGCTGAAGCGCTGGCGCGATCAGACCGGCGTCAAGCTGACGCTCGAACCCAAGTTCTTTCCCAGCAACGAAGTGCCGGCTGCCAAGTGTGTGATCGCGTTGCGCGAACAGGGCCGCATGGCCGACGCGATCAAGGTCGCACATGCAGTCCTGGGTGCTCTCTGGGCAGAGGAAAAGAACCCCGGCGATCCCGCGACCTTGCAGGCGATCATCGCCGGCTGCGGTATCGATGCGCCGGCACTTATGAAGGCGAGCGAGGGGCCTGAGTTCGCGGCCAAGCGCGAAGCGTACACCAAACACGCGATCGAACAGGGCGTATTCGGTGCACCATCATTTGTGATCGATGGCGAGATCTTCTGGGGCCAGGACCGGCTGGACTTCGTCGAGCGCAAGCTCGCGTCCTAGTCAGGGATCGAAAAAAGCGACGGCCAATACGGCCAGTCCATTATTGGCAATGTGGGCGACCAACGAGGGCCACAGCGAACCGGTGCGCCATCGCAGCCAGCCAAACAGAAGGCCGAGCGGCAGCACGAGGATCGCATGCGCCGGTTCGACGTGAGCCGCCGCGAAGGCCAGTGAACTGACAATAAAGGCAGTGCCAGGCCCCCAGCGGCCTTCGATCCAGCCAAAAAGCAACCCGCGAAAGATCAGCTCTTCCACCACGGGCGCCAGCCCCGCGAGCAAGGCGAGGCTCATCAACAATACGGCCGGCTCGCGGGCGATCTTCAGCGCCTCGCTCACGCCCTCGGGCTCGAGGCCGATCTGGCTGACGGCGACCGACAAGGCCGCGGTTCCCAGCGTGCCCAGCACCACCGGTCGCCAGCCGACGGCACGCAACCCCAGCGCCGGCAGGGCGGCTCGGCCGAGCGGCGCCACCGCCACCAGCACCGCCAAAAGACCAGCACCAAAGAACAAGCCGAGAACCGACAGAAGGCTGCGATCAGGCAGAAGCCAGAAGGCGGGCACCCCAATCAGCGGCAGGGACAGCACGAAGAGGCCGATTTGTCGCCCGCCGATCGGCCTGGAATCATTCTGGATCAAAGGGTTATGGCCATTCGCCAAGTCTTTTTGACTCCGTGCCCGCCAAGCCTTATACCCCGGCCGCTCAATCGGTCGTGCCGATTTCTAAAGGTTCCCCGTCCGGGGAACTCCGCTGATCCGCGAAGGTTCGCGCATCGGCGCGATTTTCGTTTGGGCAAACGGAGTTCTGGAACGGATATGTTCGAAGGTCTGAGCAAACGTCTGGGTGACGTATTCGACAAGCTCCGGGGGCGTGGCGCGCTCTCCGAAGCCGATGTCGAAGCCGCCCTGCGCGAGGTTCGCACCGCCCTGCTCGAAGCCGACGTGGCGTTGCCCGTCGTGCGTGACTTCATCGACGGCGTTCGCCCCAAGGCGATTGGCGCCGATGTCGTCCGCTCGGTCACGCCGGGCCAGATGGTCATCAAGATCGTCAACGATCACCTGGTCGAGATGCTGGGTGGCACCGTGGCGGATCTCGACCTCAACGCCATCCCGCCGGTCGTCATCCTGATGGTGGGCCTCCAGGGCTCGGGCAAGACGACATCGAGCGCCAAGATCGCCTACCGCCTCAGCCAGGGCCCGCAGGGCATGGCCGCCGAGATGGTCGGTGGGGCCTTCGCGACCAGGCGCAAGGTCTTGATGGCGTCGCTCGATACGCGCCGGCCGGCCGCCCAACAGCAGCTTGCCGTGCTCGGCACCCAGACAGGCGTGCCGACCCTGCCGATCGTGCCTCTCGAAATGCCGCTCGCCATCACGCGGCGCGCCCTTGAGACCGCCCGGCGCGAAGGCTTCGATGTCCTGATCCTCGACACCGCGGGTCGTCTTGCGATCGACGAGGAACTGATGAAGGAGGTCGCCGATATCAGCGACCTCGCCAAGCCCAAGGAGACGCTACTCGTCGCCGATGCGATGACCGGCCAGGATGCCGTCACCGTTGCGCGCGCCTTCAACGAACGGCTGGCGGTCACCGGCATCGTGTTGACCCGCGTCGACGGCGATGCCCGCGGCGGCGCCGCGCTCTCCATGCGCGCCGTCACCGGCCGGCCGGTCAAGCTGATCGGCGTTGGCGAGAAATTCGATGCTCTGGAGGCCTTCCATCCCGACCGTATCGCCAGCCGCATCCTCGGCATGGGCGACATCGTCTCGCTGGTCGAGCGTGCCGCCGAGACGATCGACAAAGAGGACGCCGAGAAGCTTGCCGCCAAGGTCCGCAAGGGCCAGTTCGACATGGACGATCTGCTCAGCCAGCTCCGCCAGTTGCGCAAGATGGGCGGTCTGCAGGGGTTGATGGGCATGCTGCCGGGCGCCATGCAGGCCAAGGCGGCGATGTCCAAGGCCAAGGTCGACGAAGGTCAGCTCAAGCGTCAGGAGGCGGTCATCCTGTCGATGACGGCCAAGGAACGCCGCAACCCGGACGTCATCCACGCGTCGCGCAAGAAGCGCATCGCCAAGGGATCGGGCGTGCAGGTTCAGGACGTCAACAAGCTGCTCAAGCAGCACGCCGACATGGTCAAGATGATGAAGCGCGTCAACAAACTCGGTGAGAAGGGATTCATGCGCGGGCTCGGGGGCATGATGCCGCCGCCGGGCTTTCCGCGCTGAAGATATTCATGGAATTGGCGAATCGAACGTATCGAAAGAGAGGATCGAAAGAATGCTAGCTATCCGCATGACCCGGCACGGCTCCAAGAAGCGGCCGTTCTTCCACATCGTCGTCGCCGACTCGCGCAGCCCGCGCGACGGCCGCTTCATCGAGAAGCTCGGGACCTACAATCCGCTGTTGCCGCGCGAGCATGCCCAACGCATCACGCTCGAGAAGGAGCGTATCGCGCACTGGTTGAAGGTTGGCGCCCAGCCGTCCGACCGTGTCGCCAAATTCCTCTCGCAGGCGGAGATGATGCCACCGCGCGAGCGCCGCGAGCAGAGCAAGAAGCCGCTGCCCCGTGCCAAGACGCAAGAGCGGATGAAGGCGGCGGCGGCGGCAGCAGCGGCAGCGACCGCGCCGGCCGAGGGTGCCAAGGAGGCTGCGGCCACCTGATGGACATCGTCTGATGACCAAAGGCCGCGTCCTGTTGGGCGTCGTCGCGGCGCCGCACGGTGTACGGGGCCTGGTGCGCATCAGGAGCTACACGGAGGACCCGATGGCGGTGGCACGGTATGGCCCGCTGTCGGACGAGACGGGACTGAAGCAGTACCGGGTCGAAGCATTGAGTACCGTGAAGGACGCAGTGCTGGCCCGGATCGAGGGCGTAGCCGATCGTACGGCGGCCGAGGCATTGCGGGGGCTGCGTCTCTACGTTGAGCGCAGCGCATTGCCGGCCGCCGAGGAGCGGGAATGGTACGAGGCTGACATCGTCGGCCTCGCTGCGGTCGGCCTGGATGGTCGGGATTGGGGAAAGGTGATCGCCTTCCACGATTTCGGCGCCGGACGAACGATGGAGATCTCAGGAGGCAGCGCATCGCGAAATTCGGTGATGGTGCCTTTCACGGCGGAAGCCGTGCCCGAAATCGACGTCGAAGGCGGCAGGATTGTGGTCGATCCGCCGGCGGGCTTGCTGGCGGGCGGAGAAACGAAGGAGGCATAGAGCAACGTGTGGCGCGCGACGGCGCTCTCTCTTTTCCCGGAGATGTTTCCGGGTCCGCTAGGTGAAAGCCTGGCCGGCAAGGCGTTGAGAGAGGGAGCGTGGGAACTGTCGGCGATCGACATCCGGCAGTTCGCCATGGACCGTCATCGCACGGTCGACGATTCACCCTTTGGGGGAGGCGCCGGCATGGTGATGAAACCCGATGTGCTGTCGGCGGCGATCGAGGCGGTTGCCCAGGCACCGGGGATGGCGGGTGTGCCGAGAGTGTTGCTTTCACCCAGGGGCGTGCCGTTTAACCAGGCGCGCGGGCGGGAGCTGGCAGCGGGACCAGGCGTGCTGCTGGTGTGTGGTCGGTTCGAGGGCGTGGACGAGCGCGTCATCGAGGCCCATGCGCTGGAGGAGATTTCGGTCGGCGATTTCGTGCTTTCGGGCGGCGAGATCGCGGCCATGGCGGTGATGGATTGTTGTGTGCGGCTGCTGCCCGGTGTGATGGGCGAGCCGGAATCGGCGAACGAGGAGAGTTTCGAGGACGGACTGCTGGAATACCCGCACTACACCCGGCCCGCGACGTGGACCGGACCCGACGGAATCGAACGGCACGTGCCGGAGGTCCTGGTCTCGGGTCACCACGGCAGGGTCGCGGAATGGCGGATGAAAGCACGGCAAGAGATTACACGGCGGCGGCGGCCCGACTTGTGGGCCCGGCGCCGAACCGCGACGGAAACCGAAGAGAAGTGACGAAAGGATGGATGCGATGAACATTCTCGATATGGTCGGCCAGACGACGATAGACAAGGTACAGGCCGAGCGGCCGGTACCGCGCTTCGAACCGGGCGACACGCTGCGCGTGCACGTCAAGGTCCAGGAAGGCAGCCGCGAGCGCCTGCAGGTCTATGAAGGCCTGTGCATCGGCCGCAAGAACGCCGGTGTGAATTCCTCGTTCACGGTGCGCAAGATCAGCTTCGGCGAAGGTGTGGAGCGCGTGTTCCCACTGTACGGGCCGAGCATCTGGGAGATCGAGGTCGTTCGCAAAGGTGTCGTGCGCCGCGCCAAGCTCTACTACCTGCGCGATCTGCGCGGTAAGGCGAGCCGCATCGCCGAGGACACCGAGGCCCAGCGCGAGCTGATTGCCGAACAGGCCGAGGAGGCCGCGACGCGTCCGCGCCGCGAGAAGTTCAAGAAGGAAAAGCCCAAGGCCGAAGGCTCGGTCCGCGCCGCCAAGGGCGGCGGCAAGAAGTAGGCGCGTCATGGCAGTCCGCAAGAAGGCGGCGATGCCGCCCGCCGAGCCGCCCGTGCCGCGCACCCTGTTCGAGAAGATCTGGGATTCCCACGTCGTCCACCGCCAGGACGACGGCACCTGTGTGATCTACGTCGACAGGCATCTGGTGCACGAAGTCACCAGCCCGCAGGCTTTCGAGGGCCTGCGCATGGCGGGCCGCCCGGTGCGCCGGCCCGACGCCACCGTCGCGGTGGCCGATCACAACACCTCGACGCTGCCGGTCAGCGCCGGCGACGTGGATGAGGAATCGCGGATCCAGATCGAGACACTCGAGAAGAACGTCGCCGACTTCCACGTGCCCTATTTCGGCATGGACGATCCGCGCCGCGGAATCGTGCACGTGATCGGTCCCGAGCAGGGCCTGACGCTGCCCGGCATGACGATCGTGTGCGGCGACAGCCACACCTCGACACACGGCGCGTTCGGTGCGCTTGCCTTTGGCATCGGTACCTCCGAAGTCGAGCACGTGCTCGCCACGCAGACGCTGATCCAGAAGCCAGCCAAGAACATGCGCGTGGCGGTCGAGGGCAGCTTGCCGATCGGCGTCACCGCCAAGGACGTGATCCTGGCGATCATCGGCAGGCTGGGGACGGCCGGCGGCACTGGCTACGTGATCGAATATGCCGGCCGCACCATCCGCGAGATGACGATGGAAGGCCGCATGACGGTCTGCAACATGTCGATCGAGGCGGGCGCACGCGCCGGCCTGATCGCGCCGGACGAGACAACCTTCAAGTATCTCGATGGTCGTCCCTACGCGCCGAAGGGTGGTGCTTGGGACCTGGCGCTCGGCCAGTGGCGTCGCCTGCCATCCGACAAGAGCGCCCACTTCGACATGCAGCTCGACCTCAACGCCTCGGACATTCCACCGATGGTGACTTGGGGCACCAGCCCGCAGGACGCACTGCCTATCACCGATGTGATTCCCGATCCGGCCAATGCGCCGGACGAGAATCGCCGCGAGGCATGGGCGCGGTCGCTCGCCTACATGGGCCTGACGCCGGGCACCAAGCTCGTCGATGTGCCGATCGACCGCGTGTTCATCGGCTCGTGCACCAACGGCCGCATCGAGGACCTGCGGGCCGCTGCCGAGATCGCCAAGGGTCGCAAGGTCGCGGCGGGCGTGTCGGCGATGGTCGTGCCGGGTTCAGGCCTGGTGAAGGCCGAGGCCGAAAAAGAAGGTCTCGACAGGATCTTCCTGGAGGCCGGCTTCGAATGGCGCATCCAGGGTTGCTCGATGTGCCTGGCGATGAATGCCGACCGCCTAGAACCCGGCCAGCGCTGCGCCTCGACCTCGAATCGCAATTTCGAGGGCCGCCAGGGCCGCGCCGGACGTACTCATCTGGTGAGCCCGGCCATGGCGGCTGCTGCCGCCATCAAGGGTACCCTCGCGGACGTGCGCGACTACCAGTAGGCATCGCGCTCGAACTCACCCGGATTTCGTGGGCGGTGCAGCAATGCACCGCCCTTTTCATTGAGGCAGGAACGGACCGTCACGCTATGGTAGGATCGGTCCGCCTATCCCAAGGGAGAAACCGCCATGGCCAGCGTTCCGAATTCGGGTCCCACCGCCCCACCACCACCCGTCTGGGACGCCCGCCCGGCGGGGTCCGCCACCGTCACCTACGGCGGCTTCTGGATACGGCTCGTCGCCTACATCATCGACGCCATATTGCTCAGTATCGTTTTTGGCATCGTTGGGTCGGTGGCGGGCTACAATATCTTCGAACCGGACATGGAGAGTTACGGCGCCGCGGTCAACATCGCTTCCCTTCTGATCGGCTGGCTCTATTTCGCCTTGCTCGAGAGTTCCGAGCGCGGCGCCACCGTCGGCAAGATGGCCATGGGCCTTCGGGTCGTAACCGACAAGGGAGAGCGGCTGAGCTTCATGAACGCCACTGGCCGCTACTTCGCCAAGATCATATCGGCCATCATCCTGTGCATCGGCTTCATCATGATCGGCTTCACCGACCGCAAGCGCGGCCTGCACGACATGATCGCCAGCACCCTGGTGATCAAGATCCGCTGAATCGGGCAACTTGGTTCCCGGCTTGACGGGGACCGCGAAAGCCCGTTTATTCCGGCGTTTTCGCGAGGGAGATCCCATGGAGAAGTTCACGACGCTCAGCGGCGTCGCGGCGCCGCTGCCGATGGTCAATGTCGACACCGACATGATCATTCCCAAGCAGTTCCTGAAGACCATCAAGCGCACCGGCTTGAAGGAGGGACTGTTCTACGAGATGCGCTGGACACCGGACGGCCAGAAGAAGGATTTCATCCTCGACCAGCCGGCCTACCAGAACGCCAAGATCCTCGTGGCCGGCCCCAACTTCGGCTGCGGCTCGAGCCGCGAGCACGCGCCATGGGCACTGCTCGATTTCGGCATCCGCTGCATCATCTCCGAGGATTTCGCCGACATTTTCTACAACAACTGCTTCAAGAACGGCATCCTGCCGATCAAGGTCTCCAAGGAGATCATCGCCAAGCTGATGGACGACGCCAGCCGCGGCTCGAACGCCATCATCGAGATCGACCTCGACAAGCAGGAGATCAAAGGCCCGGATGGTGGCACGGTCCATTTCGAGGTCGATGCTTTCCGCAAGAAGTGCCTGATGGAAGGTCTCGACGACATCGGGCTGACGATGGAAAAGAAGACCGACATCGACAGTTTCGAAGCCCGCCAGAAGGACTCCCAGCCCTGGCTCCACACCGCTTCCTGACCTGAGAAAGAAGACAATGGCGTCCAACCGCAATCTGCTGATGCTGCCGGGTGACGGCATCGGCCCCGAAGTGATGAACGAAGTCCGCAAGATCATCGCCTGGATGGGCAAGAAGCGCGCGGTAGGTTTCGACATCAAGGAAGACCTGGTAGGCGGCGCCGCTCTCGACAAGCACGGCGTGCCGCTCTCCGATGACGCCATGAAGGCGGCACTCGAGGCCGATGCCGTGCTGTTCGGCTCGGTCGGCGGCCCGAAGTGGGACACGGCCGACTTCAGCAAGAAGCCGGAACGCGGCCTGCTGCGGCTGCGCAAGGAAATGGATCTGTTCGCCAACCTGCGGCCGGCCAAGGTGTTCGATGCGCTGGTCGACGCCAGCTCGCTCAAGCCCGAGATCGTAAAAGGTCTCGACATCATGATCATCCGCGAGTTGACGAGCGGCGTGTACTTCGGCGAGCCGCGCGGCCGCCATACCAACGCCAAGGGCGAAGTCGAGGCCTTTGACACCCAGCGCTACACGGCGCCCGAAATTCGTCGTGTCTGCGCCGTCGCTTTCGATCTGGCGCGCAAGCGCAAGAACAAGGTCCTGTCCGCAGAGAAGGCCAACGTCATGCACACCGGCGTGCTGTGGCGTGAAGAGGCCACCAAACTGCACAAGGAAAGCTATAGCGACGTGGCGCTGAGCCACATGTATGCCGACGCGCTCGCCATGCAGCTCCTGCGCTCGCCCAAGGACTTCGATGTCATCGTGACTGACAACCTGTTCGGCGACATCCTGTCGGACGAGGCCTCCATGCTGACCGGATCGCTCGGTTTGCTGCCCTCCGCTTCGCTCGGCGCGCCCGACGCCACCGGCCGGCGCAAGGCGCTGTACGAGCCGATCCACGGCAGCGCGCCCGACATCGCCGGCAAGGGTCTCGCCAATCCGATCGCGCAGACGCTGTCCTACGGCATGATGCTCCGATACTCGTTCGACCTCGGCAACGAGGCTGACCTGGTGGAGAAGGCGGTCGAGAACGTCCTGGCGGCGGGCTACCGCACCGGCGATCTTCTGGTCGGCGGCAACGCCGACGGCATCAAGAAGGTCGGCACCCAGGAAATGGGCGACGCCATCGTCAAGGAACTCGACCGGCTGATTTAGGATCTACCTGCTGCGCAGGAGCGACCCCAGCATATTACGCAGCACGGCGCCGCCGACGCTGGCGCCGATGCTCGCGGCGTTGCCCTTGCCGAAGATCAGCTTGGCACCTTCACGCGCAGCGATCGTGATGACACTGCGGGTCGCTGCCTTTGCCGCCGTCACGCCGATCGAATCGCGCGACCGTCCAACCGGCACCCGTCGAGTCGGAGCCGAGCCCGGTGGCTGCGCCTTCCTGAGCCTGGGCTCCGGCGGCGGTGGCGGTGATGTTTCGGAAGCCGCTTCGGCCGTCTCGGTCCGACCAGTCAGCTTCTCATAGGCCGATTCACGGTCAACTGCCGTCTCGTACTTGCCAGAGAGCGCGCTCGACGCCGTCGTGGCGCCACGTTCAGCATCGGTGACCGGCCCGATACGGCTGCGCGGCGGCGCAACGAAGCAGCGCTCGACCGGCATCGGCACGCCCTTGGCGTCGAGGAACGACAGCAGAGCCTCGCCGACGCCCAGCTCGACGATCGCCTCGACCGCGTTGAACTTCGGATTGGGCCGGAACGTCTCGGCCGCCACTTTCACCGCCTTCTGGTCCTTGGGCGTGAAGGCGCGCAACGCATGCTGCACGCGATTGCCGAGCTGGCCCAGCACAGTCTCAGGCACATCGAGCGGGTTCTGGGTGATGAAGTAGACGCCGACGCCTTTGGAGCGGATCAACCGCACCACCTGCTCGATGCGCCCGAGCAGCGCCTTGGGCGCATCGTCGAACAGCAGGTGCGCCTCGTCGAAAAAGAACACGAACTTGGGCTTGTCGATATCACCAACCTCGGGCAGCGCTTCGAACAGCTCCGACAGCAGCCACAGCAGGAACGTCGAATAGAGTCTTGGGCTTTGCATCAATCGTTCAGCCGCCAGCACGTTGACGATGCCCTGCCCCATGGCGTCGATGCGGATCATGTCGATGAGGTTGAGCGCCGGCTCGCCGAAGAAGCCCTTGCCGCCCTGCTGCTCGAGCACCAGGAGTTGGCGCTGAATGGTGCCGACAGTCTGCTTGCTGACGTTGCCGTACTCGGTCGTTAGCGTGCCAGCGTTCTCCGCCACCCACTGCAGCATCGCCTTCAGGTCCTTCAGGTCGAGCAGCAGCAGACCCTGCTCATCGGCCAACTTGAAGACGATATTGAGCACGCCTTCCTGGATCTCGTTGAGCTGCAGCAGGCGAGCCATTAGCACCGGGCCGACCTCGCTCGCCGTGGTACGAATCGGATGGCCCTTCTCGCCGAACAGGTCCCAGAACACAACAGGACAGGCCCGGCCAGCAAAGTCGCGTATTTTTAGGAGCCTGGCGCGCTCCAGTGCCTTCGGATTGTCGCCGCCGCGCTGGCTGACGCCCGAGAGATCGCCCTTCACGTCGGCCATGAACACTGGCACGCCATTGGCGGAGAAGCCCTCGGCAATGGTCTGAAGCGTGACGGTCTTGCCGGTGCCGGTCGCGCCGGCGATCAGACCGTGCCGGTTAGCGTATTTCAGGAGCAGATACTGGTCGGCATCGTTCGCCCCGACGAAAATCGCCGCCTCTTCGCTCATGTCGTCCCCTCGATCACCAACTGGACCTTAGCCAAAGACTGTGGCCGATAGTAGGGTGCCCACATGACCCTACCCCGCCTCGCCTTGGCCGTTATCGGCGATGAAATCGGCCCAACTCTCGACGAAATGGTCTCGTTCTGCTCCGAGCACGATGTCCGCCGCCTCGACATGCGCACCCTTGAGGGCCGCAGCCTGATGGGCATGACGCTCAAAGAAGTCGCCGTCATTGCCCGCACCATCGAAAAGGCCGGCCTCAAGGTCCCGACCTTCGTCTCGCCAGTGCTGAAGTGGCCCGCAGCGGGCAAGGGGGCAACGACCGGGAAAGTGGACTTTGCCTTCGATCCGGCGACGTGCCCGGTCGACGATCCGCTGGCGCATGCGTTCGATATCGCCGTTGTGCTCGATGCCCGTCGGCTGCGCGTGTTCAGTCACTTGAGTTATCCGGGTTACAAGCCGGATGACCTTGTCCCGCGATTCGAGGGGCTACTCGATTTGGCACAGAGCTACAGCATCGACCTGGAACTCGAAAACGAGCCGGTTTGCAATGTCGGCACCGTCAGGGATCTCGTCGATTTCTTCGGCGCCTTTCCCGAGCCGCGTTCGCCGATCTTGAAGCCGCTGGTCGATATCGCGAACAGTTGGTCGATGGACAGCCGCCCGACCGATGCCGACATCGCCACCCTTGCCGGGCATGTCGACGCCATACATCTCAAGGACCGCGACATGACGGCGAACCGGACGGTACCGTTGGGCGACGGCGATATTCCCTGGGCCGATGAGCTGAAGCGGCTGCTGCGCGACGTGAAGGTGCCCGAAGTCCTCGCCAGCATCGAGACGCATTGCCCGCACGACGGTCGCAACGCCACCGCGCGTTCCGTTGCAGCACTTCGGCGTATTGCCGGCGAGATTGGCGTAACGGTCGTCTAGATCAGTTCGTTTCCACTTCCAATTTGGAATAGCCGAGATGGCAACCTATCGCTTCGTCACTGTCGATGTCTTCACCGACCGTCGCTTCGGCGGCAATCCGCTGGCCGTGTTTCCCGACGCCAGCGGCCTGACGGATGCCGACATGCAGTCGCTGGCAGCCGAATTCAACTTGAGCGAGACGACTTTCGTCCTGCCGCCGGCCAACCCCGCCAATACCGCGCGCGTGCGCATCTTCAATCGGACCGCCGAGATGCCCTTCGCCGGCCACCCCAATGTCGGCACCGGCTGGGTCCTGGCCGGCATGGGACGCGATCGCGGCGGCGTGCTTCGCTTCGAGGAAATTGCCGGCTTGGTCGAAGTGAAAGTTGAAGACAACAACGTGACGATCGCGGCGCCTCAGCCACTGTCGCTTGGCGCCGAGATGCCGGTCGACCTGCTGTCAGGCTGTATCGGCATCACCCCCGACGAGGTCGTCGTAACTTCGCATCGCCCGGTCATGGCGTCGGTCGGCAACTCCTTCGTGGTGGCCGAAGTGACCCCCGATGCCTTGGCCCGGGTCGTGCCCGACATCGCGCGCTTCCGGGAAGCCGTCGCGGCGTATCCCGCATTGGGACCACGGCGCCTGCCGCTCTACCTCTATGCCCATGCCGGTCGAAGCGTAGATCGCATCAGTCTACGCGCCCGCATGTTCTCGCCCCTGTCGGGCACCGTGGAGGATGCCGCGACGGGAAGCGCCGCGACGCCGCTTGCCGCACTGTTGCTGTCCTTGACCGACGAACGGAAGCGCCACTACGACATCGTCCAGGGTGTCGAAATGGGCCGTCCGAGCCTGTTGCTTGCCTCGGCACACCGGGCGGCCGACGGTATCCGGGCAACCGTGGGCGGGGGCTGCGTCCCGGTCCTGAAAGGCGAAGTCTCGCTATAGCGGCTGGATGACGAAGCCCGCACGCGGGAAATGGACGACCACGTCGCCGATCCGAGGGTCATTGCGGGCGATCGAAATACGATCGGCCGACAGTCCCACCAGCTTTCCACCCACCGGCACCTTGCCGGTGTCGTCGGGCGTGACACTGAGCTTCTGGCCAGCCCTGAAGCCGCTGGGATCATCCGCATCGACGCTCGCCGGCGCAGGCTGAGACGCCTTGGCAATGTCGAGGGCGGCGCCCGCCTTCAGCTCGCTTCTCGTCCCACCACCGAATGCCTTCATGCGCTCCGCCCAGGACACGATCCTGGGCAGTCGATCGAGCGGACTCGCCGCAGGATCGAGCCGCTCCCGGATGAACCACACGGGATTGTAGAGCGCACAGTCTGCCAGAGTCGGCTCGCGGCCGATCAGGAACGGTCGGCCGTCAGCCAACATCGTCTCGGCCAGAGACAGCTGAGCATATGTCTGGTCCCGTGTAACCGGAATCATGGCGCGCATCATCGCCGGATCGAATGAACGGCCGGAGAATTCGCTCCGGTCCTTCTTGAAGGCGTCCGGCAGCCTGTCACCGATCTGGCCCATCACCAGACCGACAGCCGACCAGAAAATATTGCGGTCGATCCACATCGCAAGGGCGCGGACCTCTCCTTCCCTGTCCTTGGGCAGCAAGGCAGGCGAAGGCGCGATGCGCTCAATTTCCGTCATGATGAGCTGGGTGTCGCAGAAGATATCGGCACCAACCTGCATCACCGGTGTCTTGCGATAGCCACCGGTAAGCGGCATCAGGTCCGGCTTGGGCATGACATTGGGAATTTCGACGGATTTCCACGCGATCTGCTTGATGCCGAACGCGACGCGTACTTTCTCCGAGAATGGCGAGGCCGCGTAATGATGGAAGATGATATCGGTCATAACCTCAGGGCCTTGATATTGGCTGCGTACCTGTCGGGGCCGCCACTGAAGACCGCGGTGCCTGCCACGAGGACGTCGGCGCCGGCCTTTATGCAGCGCCGGGCAGTCTCCGGATTTACGCCGCCATCGACCTCGAGGTCGATCGGCTTGCCGAGTCCGTCGATCGCCTTGCGCAGCGCCGCGATCTTGGTGAGTTGGCTCTCGATGAAGGCCTGCCCGCCGAAGCCCGGATTGACGCTCATCACCAGAACGAGGTCGAGGTCGCCCAGAACGGTCTCGATGACCGAAAGCGGCGTCGCCGGATTGAGGACGGCGCCGGCCTTCTTGCCCAGGCTCTTGATGAGCTGGATCGTGCGATGAACGTGCGGCCCTGCCTCGGGATGGAATGAGATCACGTCGGCACCGGCTTCGGCGAAGGCCGGGACCAGCGGATCGACAGGCGCGATCATGAGATGGACGTCGAAAGGCTGCTTGCTGTGTTTGCGCAATGCCTTCACGACCATCGGGCCGATGGTGAGGTTGGGCACGAAGTGGCCGTCCATCACATCGACGTGGATCCAGTCGGCGCCAGCTGCAGTCACCGCTTCGATCTCACGGCCAAGTGTGGCGAAATCGGCCGACAGTATGGAGGGGGCGATGCGGACGGGTTGTTGCGGCATGGCCGACCTCAGGTTCCGGGACGGGTCGGGGCTTCCCAGCCCTTTCGCCGGAAGGGGTTCATGGGGAATGTACCGAACAGCTTGACCTCCTCGGAGAAGAAGCCGAGTTCCTCGAAGGCAAGGAGCACTTCGCGTTGATCAGGATGGCCCTCGACTTCGGCGTAGAACTGCGCCTGCTCGAAGCGCGCGCCGGAGAGATAGCTTTCCAGCTTCACGATATTGACCCCGTTGGTCGCAAAGCCGCCCAGAGCCTTGTAGAGCGCGGCGGGCCGGCTCTTCACGCGGAACAGGAAGGCCGTCATGCACTGCACGGTGCGCCAGTCAGGCGTGGCGGCCTCGCGCGAAAACACCAGCATGCGCGTGGTGTTGTGGTCGGCGTCCTCGATGTTGCGGGCGAGCACCTTGAGATCGTAGATGCGGGCCGCCAGCGACGAGGCGATGGCGCCGACGCTCTTGTCGCCGATCTCGGCGATCTCGCGCGCGGCACCCGCCGTATCGCCATGGACCGTCAGCTGGAAGCGATACTTCTTCAGGAAATTGCGGCACTGGGCCAACGCCTGGACGTGGCTCTTGACCGACCGGATCGATCTGAGCGAGGCGCGGGGAAGCGCGACCAGGCAATGCTCGACCCGCTGGAAGTGCTCGGCCACGATCTTGAGTCTGGTGTGCGGCAGCAGGCTGTGCAGGTCGGCGACGCGCCCTGCGATCGAATTCTCGACCGGAATGATGGCCAGTTCCGCCCGTCCAGCCTGCACGGCGCCCATCGCCGTCTCGAAGGTCGGACACGGCAGGGTCGTCATGTAAGGAAAGGCCGCCCGGCAGGCCATGTCGGAATTCGCCCCCGGTTCACCCTGGAAGGCAATGATGTTGCTGGCCTTGACCTTGCCGCCCCGAGCCTTCGCCATCTCCCGAACTCCCTGCACCCACCGATGGGCGAAAAACCCCGTAAAATCCGGGACTTGCGACGTTCCGCCGCGCGAGCCCGGTGGCGCGATCGGATACTACTGGCGACGGTAAGGGCGTGCTACAGCAACGTCCGAAATTTTGCTGATCCGGGATCCGACTATGGCCAATTTCAACACGGTTGCGGGCTGCGTTTTGGCCTCGGCCCTCTTCGCGATGGTGGTTGGCAAAGTCTCCAACGCCGTGGTCCATCCGCACAAGCTCGACAAACCGGCGATCGCCGTCGTCGACGAGGCGCCCACCGCTGTGGCCGCCGCCCCGGCCGCCGAACTTCCGCCGATCGGCCCGCTGCTGGCCGGCGCCAATGTCGAAGCCGGCAAGGCGCTCTTCATGAAGCAGTGCTTCACCTGCCACACCGCCGACAAGGGCGGCGCAAACAAGGTCGGCCCCAACCTGTGGGACGTCGTCGGCCGCAAGAAAGCGAGCCACGAGGGTTTCAGCTATTCCTCGGCGATGCAGGCCAAGGGCGGCGACTGGACCTACGAAGACATCAATCACCTGATCGCCAAGCCCACGGCGTACGTCAAGGGCACCAAGATGGCCTTCGCCGGACTTCCCAAGGAGCAGCAGCGCGCCGACGTGATCGCCTACCTGCGCACCATGGCCGACTCTCCCAAGCCGCTGCCCTAGGTGGTCGAGCCCCGCCTCGTCGATCTGGCCAACGCCTTGGCCGACGCGGCACGGCCGATCGCGGCCCGCTATTTCCGCACTGCCGTCGCGATCGACGACAAGACCGACAACAGCCCCGTCACCATCGCCGATCGCGAGGCCGAAACCGCGATGCGCGACCTGCTGACACGCCATGTGCCCGAACATGGCGTGTTCGGCGAGGAGCATGGCGCGGTGCGGACGGATGCCGAATATGTTTGGGTGCTCGATCCGATCGACGGCACCAAGGCCTTCATCACCGGCCTGCCGATCTTCGGCACGCTGATCGCCCTCCTCCATCGCGGCAAGCCGGTGCTGGGCATCATCGACCAGCCGATCCTGAAGGAACGCTGGCTGGGCGTCGATGGCGAGCGCTCGACCTTCAACAGCCAACCGATCTCGGTGCGCGCCTGCCCCGCACTCGACCGCGCCTACATGTATTCGACCGCGCCGATCATGTTTCCCGGCGCCTATGAGAAGCCGCACGAGGCGCTCACGAAGAAAGTGAAACTCTTCCGCTGGGGCGGCGACTGCTACGCGTATGGCTTGCTGGCCTCGGGCCATGTCGACCTGGTGGTCGAGGCAAGCCTGAAGCTCTATGACTTCGCGGCCCTCGTGCCGGTAATCAAGGGCGCTGGCGGGTTGATCACCGACTGGCGCGGCCGCGACCTCGACATGGCTTCCGACGGTTCGGTGCTGGCGGCGGGCGATACAGC
>CALDNT010000268.1 GCA_937915145.1 uncultured Reyranella sp. | reverse complement strand
TCTTGCATTGATGGCGCGATCGAAGCCATACCGCATCGGTAAGCCCGACGGCGTTATCCACAAAAAGAATAATCATAGTAGTGGAATCACCTCCGTGTTGGCGCCGCCTTCTCAATGACTTCCGGTAGTCGCCGGTATTGCCGAAGTGGTGGCGAATGCATGAGCTCTGGCATTGCGCATGACCGACGCATTGACTAGCAGCCTGTCGGACTTAACGCGCGCCTCCGAGTAGCGTAGAATCGCAGCATTGGTTTAATCCGATGACGCGAGCGTGCCTTCGATGAGCAATTTCCGGCCGATCGACCGCCAGACGGGTTTTCTTCTTCCGCCGTCGGTCGACGAGTGGCTTCCGCAACGACATCTGGCGCGGTTTGTCGTCGAGGTGGTCGACGGGCTGGATTTGCGCACGATGAGCGGCAGCTATCGGGGCTCGGGTTCGGCGTCGTATCACCCGCGCCTTCTGCTCGGTGTTTTGGTTTACGGTTACGCGACGGGGGTGTTTTCGAGCCGTAAGCTGGAGCGCGCGACCTACGATTCGGTGGCATTCCGCTTCATTGCGGCCAACGAACATCCCGACCACGCCACGATCGCTGCGTTCCGGCGGCGCTTTCTCAGCGACATCGCCAGGCTTTTCGTTCAAGTCCTGCAGGTGGCGCGCGAGATGGGCCTGCTGAAGCTCGGCACGGTCGGGCTCGACGGCACCAAGGTCCATGCCAACGCCAGCCGGCACAGCGCGCTTTCGTATGAGCACATCGGCAAGATCGAGGCGCAATTGAAGGCCGAAGTCGCCGATCTTTTGGCCAAGGCGGAAGCCGCCGACACGGCCGATATCCCCGACGGTATGTCGATCCCCGACGAACTGTCGCGGCGCGAGGAGCGCCTGCAAAAGCTTGCCGAAGCGCGCGCCCGCATCGAGGCTCGCGCCAAGGAGCGGTTCGAGCGCGAGCAGGCCGAACACGCCGAAAAGCTCGCGGCACGCGCGGCCAAGACGGCGTCCACCGGCAAGAAGCCCGGCGGTCAGCCGCCGGCGCCGCCTGTCGAAGGGGCGCGTCCGACCGACCAGATCAACCTCACCGACGAAGACTCGCGCATCATGCCGGTCGCCGGCGGCGGCTTCGAGCAATGCTACAACGCGCAGGCGGCGGTGGCGGTGGGCAGCCTGCTGGTGGTGGCGACCGAGGTGGTTCAGGCGCCCAACGACAAGCAGCAGATGGAGCCGATGCTGGGCAAGATCGCAGCGTTGCCCGAGGAAATGGGCAAAGTTGAAACCCTGCTGGCCGATAGCGGCTATTACAGCGCCGCCAATGTCGCGGCCTGTGACAAGGCGGGCATCGATCCGTTGATCGCCATGGGCCGGCAAAAACATCATCCGCCGCTGGCCGAACGTTTTGCGATGACGCCGCAGGCACCACACAATCCGACGCCGGTCGAAGCCATGGCGCATCGCTTGAGGACGCCGGAAGGCAGGGCGCTCTACGCCTTGCGCAAGCAGACGCCGGAACCGGTCTTCGGCATCATCAAATCGGTACTCGGATTCCGTCAGTTCCTGTTGCGCGGACTCGACAAGGCGCGCGGCGAATGGAGCCTTGTGACCATGGCGTGGAACATCAAGCGGATGTTCGCGCTCGGATACGCGTGATCAAGGAGATTGACGCCCCTACACGCATGTCGGGGGCCGAGCCAGGCGTGCACCGAGCACTATAAACCTGTCCTGGCCCCTGAAACCCGCTCCGGTGCTTGCCGCGCCTCGAAACCGATGAAAAAACGTGCAGGTCTCGCTTGGAGAACTCAGTCCGACAGGCTGCTAGGTTCGTGCAATCCAGGGGGAGTTGAAATGCAACGCAGAATGTTTGTGGGCGCCGGCACCGGCGCCCTGATTGGCACTGTGGCCGGCTGGCCGGCACAGGCGCAAAAATTGACCGGCGACGTGCGCTTCCTGTGCGGCTTTGCGCCGGGCGGGACCGCCGACCTCTTGTG
>CALDNT010000267.1 GCA_937915145.1 uncultured Reyranella sp. | reverse complement strand
CTTCTGCCTGACTTATGGCGACGGTGTCTCGGACGTCGATATCACGGCGCTCGTCGCCTTTCATGCGGCGCATGGCAAGGCCGCGACCGTGACGGCCGTTCCGTCGCCGGGCCGATTCGGCATCCTCGATATCGGGAAGAACCAGAGCGTTTCCCGGTTCCATGAGAAACCCGACAACGAGATGGGCTGGATCAACGGCGGCTTTTTCGTGCTCAATCGCAAGGCGCTTCAGTACGTCGACGGTGACAGTTCGATCTGGGAGCGCCAGCCCCTCGAAAGACTTGCCGCAGACGGCGAGCTGCGCGCCTTCCGGCATACCGGCTTCTGGAGGCCGATGGATACCTTGCGCGACAAGCGGGAGCTGGAAGATCTATGGGCGTCGGGAAAGGCACCGTGGAAGACTTGGCCTTGAACACGGAGGCCTCGGCTTGCCGCGCGAGATCGGCGTGCCGGCCAGTAGCGCCGCATTTGCCGTCATCGGCTATCGCATGATGAAGCTCTGGGTGTTCAGAAAGTTGTCGTAGACCAGGACCATAAGCTTTCGGTTCGGAGTCCGAGTAAATGGGCAAACGTGACGGAGACAAGGCGGCAGAAAGCAGGCCGTCCGGGTGTCTCCTCCAGGATCGTTGAATGCCCGTTTATGTGGACTTTCCCGCAGTTCGCCAACGCACCGTGCCGGCCAATACTGATGCCCAGCCGAACGGCCGGTCCGAGAGAGCCTGGCGTGGTGCGTCGCCCTGGCTTCCCTGCTTTCTTACGTGAGCGCGGAAGATGGGCTACTAAGTCTGCGGAGGGCGTATGGAAGAACTGGAAAAGTACCGGGACAAATGGCGGGAAGTTCCGGCTGGCGACGACATGGACGGCCGCGTGTTCTCGGCCGGATTGCTGGACCTTCCGGATAATGAGTTCCTGGCGACTTGGGATCGTATGGCCGAACGCCGCGCGTCGGGCGGGATGGGCTGGTTCCGTCCGCTGTATCGGGATTTTTTTGCGGGAAAACGTGTCCTGGAGATCGGTTCTGGTGCCGGAGTGGACGGCATTCCGATGGCTGAGCTGGGCGCGCATTGGACCTTTGCCGATATCGTGCCTAACAACCTCGCGACCATCCGGCGGGTGGCCGCACTCAAGGGAATCGATGCGACATTCCATCTGATCGGTGACGACTTGTCATTCGAGGCCCTCACGCCTGGCTTCGATGTGATCCTGGTGATCGGATCGATTCATCATGTTCCCTACGACGTTACCCGGCGGGAAGCGCTCAATGCGCTGCGGCTGCTGAAAGTCGGCGGAAGGTGGATCGAATTGGTCTATCCGCGTGAACGATGGCTCCGCGAAGGATCGATGCCCTTCGACAAATGGGGGCAACGTACCGACGGCGAGCGTACGCCCTGGGTGGAATGGTACGATATGGAGAAGATTCGACGGCGCCTCCATCCAGGCAAGTTCAGGACCATCCTCGATTTCGACCTGCGCTCGCGCGATCAGCGCTGGGTCGATTTCGAGTACTTGGGAATGGGAAGGGACAGCCGAAAATTTATCGATATTTCCGGTCCGGTAATCCTCGAGGCTGGAGAGCGCGACGGCTTGACCTTTACCGGTCCCAAGGGCGCATTCCATCCGATCGCTCGGATCGATCTTGCCCCGTCTTTGCACGCCTTGACCGGTCCCTACGAACTTGAGGTCGCGCTCGACGTCAGGCAAGGGGTGGTCGGCGTGGGATTGACCGACGACCGTAACAGCTACTTGGCCGACTCGGAGCTCGTCTTGGACAGTTCGCCGGATACCCAGACATTGACGTTGCGGTTTGCCGGCAAGCCCAGACATCTCGTTTTTCGAAACCGACACGAAGATAGGCAAAGTCGCTTCACGGTGATGCGGGTCAAGATTCGAGAATCACCTTGAAAAACATGTTCGGACTCGGCTAGTGCGGATTTTGCCATTTCCACAAGTCAGCCGGAAACCCCGTCCCGGCCTGCCGGTGCCCTGTAACACGACGACGGCGGAACAACCTGTCCCATGGGCAATCGAGCGGACCTACCGCGACTGCCTGGGCCACGAACCGCGTGGCCCAGACGCAATAGGGTAGACCGCTGAGCACATATTCCTTTAGCTGAGGGGGGCAGGTGCTGCATCATTGTTTGGCCCGATGCGGCCCCAACATGGAGCAGGCTTCGCCAGGACGTGGAATGCGGATAAGGCACGCAGTTTCGGTGTGGATTTGAGCTTGAGATGGTTGGAACGGCGTGAATTCTGAAGTAGAAGCGCTGTGATTTTCGGAAACTTGGCGTTTGAAGGGTATTCGCAGTTGATTTGGCAGGCACTTCGCCGGGCACGTACGGAGGCAGGCCCCCTTGGGCTGGCGGCCTCCGGTCTCCCGCCGATCCGCCAGGTTGGTCTGCTTTTCTCACGATGAACAAAATCGGACCCGACCCGGACTATCACGACGCCCTGTTGCTGCATGATGTCGATGGCGTGTCGGTAATCGACGGAAATCTTGGTACCTGGGCTGCCTTTGTCCGGTTTTTGCGTGCCCCGTTCTTGTCGGCCTACCGGCACAGGGACCTGATCTGGGTGATCCTGAAGCGCGAGTTGGACGAACGCTTCAAGGGCTCGCAGGCTGGCTGGGTGTGGGCGCTGACCGCGCCCCTTATTTCCCTGGCCATTTACACCCTGGCCTTCGGCGGGTCGGCTGTACTGCCCAACAAGACCGCCGCGAAGTCGGCCTATGACTATTCGCTGTTCGTGTTCGGTGGGCTGATTGCGTTCAATTTCTTCGCCGAAATGGCCTATCGGGCGCCGTCGCTTCTTCAGGAATATGCCCACTTCATCAAGCAGACGCTGTTTCCCGCCGAAATGCTCGCAGTCATCTCGACATTGCGGGCGTCTGCCTATGCGGGAATCGGCGTGGCGCTGATGCTGGCGTCGCAACTCGCGTTCACCCATACATTGAGCTGGACAGTCCTCCTCGTGCCGTTGTGGGCGCTGTGTTTCATGGCCTTCCTGGTCGGCCTGACCTGGTTCCTGTCGGCGTTGGGTGCGTTTACCAGGGACGTGTCGTATCTGATGATGACGGTTTCGCCGCTGTTGCTGTTCGCGACGCCGGTATTCTTCTCGAATGAAGTATTGCCGTACCCCATTAGTATCTTGATCTACGCCAACGTGTTGACCGGCTTCGTCGAGATCGTGAGAGATCTGGTGTTTTTTGGACGCTTGCCGGGGCTAGGCGTTTCCGCGTGGACTTTCTTCGTCTCCGTGACGATGTTCTGGTTCGGTTATTGGTTCTTCAGCCGGAACAGGGCCGGTATCGCCGATGTCCTATGACGCCGATACGATCATTCGCACACGTCACCTGGCGAAGGCATTTCCCCTCTATGCCGACCAAAGGGAATGGCTGAAGCAAGCCATGTTCGGCAACTTCAAGACCTTCTCCAAATCGTTCTGGGCACTGCGCGATATCGACCTTGAGGTTCGTCGAGGCGACAGCGTTGGCATCCTTGGCAGGAACGGCTGCGGGAAAACGACGCTTCTGCAGATAATTTGCGGCATGACCCGGGCAACAAAGGGCGAGGTGTGGGTCAAGGGACGTGTCGCGCCGGTTCTGGCGCTGGGTGCCACCTTTGATCAGGAGTCCACCGGTCGGCAAAACGTCTTGATTGCCGGCGCGGTGATGGGGCTGAAGCGGGCTGAGGTGATGGCGAAGTTCGATTCGATCGCCGAGTTCGCCGGAATTGGCGCATTCATGAATCAGCCGCTCAAGCACTATTCCACAGGTATGCGGACGAGGCTTGCCTTTGCGATTTGCGCCCATGTCGAAGCCGACATTCTGATCGTCGATGAGGCCCTGTCCGTGGGCGATGTCGCCTTCCAGCGGAAGTGCCTGGACTGGATCGACAGCTTCAAGAAGACCGGCACCCTGCTGTTTGTCAGTCATGCCATGGACCAGGTGCGCCGGCTTTGCGACCGCACGGTCTGGATCGACAAGGGTCGCATTCGCGAGCAGGGAGATCCTCATCAGGTCATCCGATCGTACCTGCAGGCCATCCGGTCCGAGCGCGATGACGTCCGCCGGTTCTCATCCAGCGAACAATAGAACGGCGGGGGCGAACCAACGGGCGTGCTGCTGGCTATGGCCGCTTTCCGCGGCCCTGCCGAGTTGCCCGCTGCCCGCCTGTTTGATCCTTTAGCGCCCCGAACCCAGGTACAGGACGTCCGCTACCTCGCCGAATTTATCGGCTGGCAGGGTGCGCCAGAGGTCGAGCACCGTAAGACGCTGGCTGTTGCCGCGTTTGCACCACGCCGGCTCGATGGCCTTGTACTCCGGCCAGCCGGTGGCGACGATCAGCAAGTCGCATTCGCGCACGGCACTTTCGATCGAGGAGGCACCCACCACCTTGTCGCCCAGCGCGATGAGAGCAGCGTCCTGGGCCAGAGGGTCGTGTACAACCACGATATAGCCCGCGTCGGCGAGCTTGGCCGCCAGCTTCACGCTGTGGCTTTCCTCGACCACAGGGGTTTGCGGTTTGTAGGAGAGGCCCAGGATGGCGATGCGGGTGCCGGACTTGGAAAATTTCGAGACGAGGCTCGAGAGCCGGTCGATCTGGTAGTTGTTGATGCGGTCGGTCGCTTCGGCGACATCCGCTCGCGCGCCGATCTTGCGCGCGAAAGCGGCAAAGGCGACGTTGTCTCGTGGGAAGCAGGGGCCGCCGTAGCCCATCGCGCCCTTGAGATACTTCGGCCCGATGCGGGTGTCGGCACCCAGCGCCTTGGTGA
>CALDNT010000266.1 GCA_937915145.1 uncultured Reyranella sp. | reverse complement strand
CTCCTCGACGGCGGCAACCAGATCGCCATCCTTCACCAGACAGGCGGCGGCATCGGCATGAAAGGCGTTGAGCCCCAGAATATAGGTCATCTTGAAGATCTTCTCGCTCCGGCACGCTCGAGATCGCGGCGGAGCAGGTGCATGGACAGGATGAGATCGGCGGCGATGCGCTGAGCCGTATAGAGAAGCCCCGCCTTGCCGTCGAACACCAGCCCCTTGAACAGCAGGCAATGCAGGGCCACGGCCGGCGGTCCCAGCACGCGCGTGCAACGCAGACGATCGGCCCAGCCAAGTTCCGACCAGGCCCGTGTCGAGAGCTTCTCGGCTTCGCTGGCCTGATAGCGCACCTGCGACTGCAGCCAGCGCTCGAGGCTCTTGCGATCGTCGTGCAGCAGGCGGTTGCTCACCCGCCCGACCGGGCCGTCGATGCTCAGCTTTTCGGTGTGGCCGTCCTGCTCGAAGCGCGCGCGCCCGCGGCGAAACAGGACCGGCAGTGGCGGGTAGAGCGATGCCCGCAGCGGACGGCCGTCGATGCAATACGAAAAGGCGATTTCATATGCGGCGACCTCGGCAGCAGGCACGAGTCCGGCGATTTCCTCCCGCAGCACCGGCTCCACCATGTAGTCGGCGTCCAGGCGGAGAATCCAATCTGTCGCTATTCCGGTCTCGCCAGTAGCGAAGCGCCACTGCTCGGCGTGGCTATCGAACGGCCTGTGGAACGTCCGGATGTTGGGAAATCGCCCGGCGATCGTCAGCGTTTCGTCGGTCGAGCCGCTGTCGACAATCACGACGTCGCCGGCCCAGGACAATCGCTCAAGCGACCGCCCGATATTTGCCGCTTCGTTGTAGGTCAGAATGACAGGGGTGATATCGGCCAGCACGACAAAACAACGTTGAAGGAATCAGCTATGTGATTGGTATATATTAATTTTTTCGGCGAGACTATCGGTTCTGGCCGCATCGTGCTGACTCCGCCTGGCAACGAAATCCGCATAGTTGATGTGGCAACGCGGTGACTTGACGGCGGAGCGTCGGGCGAGCAAACGATCAACCGCGTGCGCCCCTCGTCGCCCGGCGCTCGACCTACGAGTTGCCGACGATGGAGTAGAGCCGCCGGACGTGCTCAACCAGGATTTCCCCGCTCGTCTCGCAAGTCGTTGAAAAGTTGGTAAAAACGCCTCCGCGCGTCGATTGAAAGGCTGTCTTATGTCCAAGAATGATCTCGTGGTCGTCACCGGTGGCGGTGGGTTCATCGGCGGCCATCTGGTCCGCGTCCTGCAGCAGCGGGGCCATACAAAGATCCGGGCGGTCGACATCAAGCCGCTCGACGAGTGGTATCAGAAGACCCCCGGCGTCGAGAATCAGGTCGGCGATCTGTCGTTGCTCGAGCCCTGCAGGCTCGCCGCCAAGGGCGCCGGCATGATCTACAATCTTGCCGCCGACATGGGCGGCATGGGCTTCATCGAGACCCACAAGGCCGAGTGCATGCTGTCGGTGTTGGTCAGTACCCACATGCTGGTGGCGGCCAAGGAAGCCGGCACCCCACGTTTCTTCTATGCCTCGTCGGCCTGCGTCTATAACGGCGACAAGCAAACCAACGCCGATGTGACCGCCCTCAAGGAAGAAGATGCCTACCCGGCATTGCCCGAGGATGGCTACGGTTGGGAGAAACTGTTCAGCGAGCGCATGGCCCGCCACTACCGCGAGGATTATGGGATCGCAACCCGCGTCGCGCGTTACCACAACGTCTATGGACCGGAAGGCACCTACGACGGCGGCCGCGAGAAGGCGCCGGCTGCGATGTGCCGCAAGGTCATCGCCGCCAAGCTGTCGGGTAAACACGAGATCGAGATTTGGGGCGACGGCGAGCAGACCCGCTCGTTCATGTACATCGACGACTGCACCGAAGGCACGATCAAGCTCGCCGAGAGCGATATCATCGAACCACTGAACATCGGCAGCGACGAGCTGGTAAGCATCAACACGCTGGTCGACATGGTCGAGAAGATTGCCGGCATCAAGCTGAAGCGCAGCTACAAGCTCGACGCGCCCAAGGGCGTGCGTGGCCGCAACAGCGACAACACGCTGATCAAGAAGCTGATGAACTGGGCTCCGTCCATCCGCCTCGAGGACGGCATGGAGAAGACCTACAAGTGGATCTACGACGAGATGACCTCGGGCAAGGCCTCGGTCGTCAACGCCCTGCCGCGTGCGGTCGCCGCCCAGTAGGCAAATTTCGCCGCCGCGCCGGTCCTAGCGGCCGACGCGGCTCACGACCTTGTTGCTCTTCAGCAGACTGTCGAAGTAAGCGATCGTCTTCGCCAGCCCCTCGTCGAGAGCCACCTTCGGCTCCCACTTCAGCATCCTGCGCGCCAGCGTGATGTCCGGGCAGCGCTGCAGGGGATCGTCGGCCGGCAGCGGCCGAGCCTGGACGAGCTTCGACTTGCCGTTGACCAACTTGATGACCTTTTCGGCAAGATGCCGGATCGGCATCTCCACCGGATTGCCGATATTGACGGGGCCCGTGAAGTCGTCGGGCGTGTGGTCCATCAGGCGCAGCCAGCCGTCGAGCAGGTCGTCGACATAGCAGAAGGCGCGGGTCTGCATGCCGTCACCGTAGATGGTGATGTCCTCACCCTTGAGTGCCTGAACGATGAAATTCGACACCACCCGCCCGTCGTTCGGGTGCATGCGCGGACCGTAAGTGTTGAAGATGCGCGCCACCTTGATGCGCAGATTGTGCTGGCGATAATAGTCGAAGAACAGCGTCTCGGCGCAGCGCTTGCCTTCGTCGTAGCAGGCGCGCGGCCCTAGCGGATTGACGTTGCCGCGGTAGCTCTCGACCTGCGGATGGACGGTCGGGTCGCCGTAGACCTCGCTGGTCGAGGCCTGGAATATCTTGGCACGCACCCGCTTGGCCAGGCCGAGCATATTGATGGCGCCATGCACGCTGGTCTTGGTCGTCTGAACTGGATCGTGCTGATAGTGAACCGGCGACGCCGGACAGGCCAGATTGTAGATCTCGTCGACTTCGACATAGAGCGAAAACGTCACGTCGTGGCGCATCAGCTCGAAACGCGGATTGTCGAGACAGGCGGCAACATTGTGCTTGGAGCCGGTGAAGTAGTTGTCGACGCACAGCACATCGTTGCCGGCGGCAAGCAGCCGCTCGCACAAGTGCGACCCAAGGAAGCCTGCGCCGCCGGTGACCAAGATTCTCTTGCTCATGATGCTCCTGAAATGCCGCCTGCTGTCGCGGCTGACACTATGCGATCGAATGCTTGAAATCACCTTCAAACGGCCGAAGGATGCGGCCGCCGCATGTTCGTCGCCGCGGCCAAGACCGCCGGGGAAACGTCGAATGAGCATAAAGATCACGGGTCTCGCCGATATCGTCCGCATACATGCGGCATCGCGGCCCGATGCCGCCGCGATCGTGTACGAAGGCCGTACAACCACCTACTCCGCCCTCGACCGCGCGGCGAGCCGGGTGGCCAATGGTCTGGTCGCCGAAGGCATAATGCCGCAAACGCGCATCGCCCATCTCGACAAGAGCAGTGACCTGTTCTTCGAACTGCTGTTTGGCATCGCCAAGACCAATGCCGTGATGGTCTCTGTCAACTGGCGGCTCGCCGCCCCGGAGATTCAGCACATCGTCAATGACGCCGAAGCCGAGATCCTGTTCGTCGGTGCCGAATACCTGGCCATCGTCGAGAAGATTCGCGCCGACCTGAAGGCGGTACGCAAGATCGTCATCCTGGGCGACCGGCACGGCGCCTGGGAGTCGTTCGCGACCTGGCGCGACCGGCAGGCCCTCGACGATCCGCTCCTGCCGGCCCAGCCCCAGGATACGGCGATTCAATTCTACACCAGCGGCACAACGGGTCTACCGAAGGGCGCGGAACTGACCAACGCCAACTTCGCCTGGATGTTTCCGCTGTGGACAAAGACCTGGCTGCTGGCGCCCGGCGTTCCTAATCTGGTCTGCCTGCCGATGTTCCACATCGGCGGCGCCGGTTGGGGAACCGCCGGCCTCTATTCCGGTGCCGTCAACCATGTGGTGCGCGAATTCGTCCCGGCGCAGGTGCTCGGCCTCATCGAGCGCGAGCGGCTGCAGGTGGCGCTTCTGGTGCCGGCAATGATCCTGTTTCTGGTGCAGGCGCCGCAGGTCCGCGAGACCGATCTCTCGAGTCTGCGCCTGATCGTCTACGGCGCCGCGCCTATTCCGGCCGACCTGCTGAAGCAGGCGTTGAATGTTTTCAAGTGCGGTTTCCAGCAGGTCTACGGCCTCACCGAGACGACTGGCGCCATTACACTGCTGCCGCCGGAAGATCACGATCCCGCCGATGCCAAAAAACTCCTGTCCTGCGGCTACGCCCAGGCCGGGGTCGATCTTCGCATTGTCGGCGACGACGGCACCGACCTGCCGCCAGGAAAGGTTGGCGAGATTGCCGTGCGATCACCACAAGTCATGCGGCGCTACTGGAGGCTGGCCGACGCCACAACGCGCGCCATTCAGGGCGACTGGTTCATGACCGGCGATGCGGGCTACCTCGACGACAAGGGCTATCTCTACATCCATGATCGAGTGAAGGACATGATCGTCTCGGGCGGTGAAAACATCTATCCGGCAGAAGTCGAGAGTGCCATGTTTGGCCACCCCGACGTGGCCGATGTAGCCGTAATCGGAGTGCCCGACGACCGCTGGGGCGAAGCGGTCAAGGCCGTCGTGGTGAGGAAGCCGGGCGCCGGCGTCACAGAAGGTGACTTGATCACCTGGGCACGCGAGCGCATCGCCGGTTACAAGCTGCCGAAGTCGGTCGACTTCATCGAGGCGCTGCCGCGCAATCCGACCGGCAAGATCCTGAAGCGCGAGCTGCGTCTGCCCTACTGGGGAAGCAAGCAGCGGCAGGTCAACTGACCGCCCTGCGGCTCCTTTCGCAAACACGTCTCGAAAACCCCGCCACACGGTTCTAGAAACATCCCATGTCCGACCTGCCCGAAAACCTCAGCCCCGTCCGCCACGTCCACCTCTTCGACGAGTCGAAGCTCGCCGACTACATGAAGGCGAACGTCGAAGACTATCGCGGTCCCATCAGGATCCTGCAGTTCGAGGGCGGCCAGAGCAACCCGACCTTCCATGTCACCGATGCCGGTGGCCGCATGTACGTGCTGCGCAAGAAGCCGCCCGGCAAGCTGCTGCCCTCGGCACACCAGGTCGACCGCGAATACCGGGTGATCAAGGCGCTATCGGACCATACCGACGTGCCAGTGCCCAGGCCCTATGCCCTTTGCCAGGACGATTCGGTAATTGGCACGGCGTTCTACATCATGGAGTTCCTGCCCGGCCGTATTCTGGCCGATCCAAAAATGCCCGGCATATCGCCGGCTGACCGTGGCCGGATCTTCGATTCGATGAACGATGTGCTCGCGCGCATCCACAATGTCGACTACCGGGCTGTCGGGCTCGCCGACTTTGGCCGCGAAGGACAGTACATCCAGCGTCAGATCGCCCGCTGGACGAGCCAGTATGACCTCACGAAGACAAGTCAGGTCGAATCCATGGAACTGTTGAAGCAGTGGCTGCCCGCCAACCTGCCGCCGAGCGACGAAACACGCATCAACCACGGCGATTACCGGCTCGGCAACACGATCGTGCATCCGACCGAGCCACGCATTATCGCCGTGCTCGACTGGGAGCTTTCGACCCTTGGCCACCCCCTCGCCGACCTCGGCTACAACTGCATGATGTATCATTTCGGCGAGGGCTTCGGTGCATCGGCGGGCTATGCCGGCATCGACCTCAAGGCCTTCGGCATTCCGACCGAACAGGACTACCTCGCTGCCTACGCACGCCGCACCCACCGCGGGGAAATTCCAAACTGGAATTTCTTCGTGGCGTTCTCGCTGTTTCGTCTCGCCGCGATTGTCCAGGGCGTCTACAAGCGCGGTCTCGACGGCAACGCCTCGTCCGAAACCGCGACTCAGTATGGTGATCGCGCGCGAACACTTGCCGATCTCGCCTGGTCGCTGGTCAAGAACCGCAACTGAAGGCGGACCGCCTATTCGTCGGTATAAGGCACCATCGAGGCGTCGTTGCCCTGGGGGCAACCTTCACTTTCAACGACCATATTGGCTGGATTGCGGAAACGCTCGATGTTGTACGGCGTCGAGTCGTTGGGAGGCCTCGTCGGGGGCGTGCGCAGGGTCCATGACACGAGCCGCTTGATGACGCTGCCCAGGGCCTGATCGAACGCTTCCACGACCTTGGGAACCTTGTCGGCCCGCGCCCTCACGCAGCGTTCGAACGAGGCCACCCCGATGATCTGGCGATCGGGCATGCGCACCAGCTTGGTGATGATACGGACACGCACAATTGGCGGTTGCCCGTAGTAGTACAACGCCTCGAAGTTGCGCAGGTCGGGCTGCAGCAGGTAGTTGGCGCGCAAGGCAATCGATTCACGCGCCACCGCGACGATCTTGCGGGTGTTCTCGAAGGAATCGACGATCCGTGTCTGCACCATGAGCGGCGCGCGATCCGTCCAGGCCACCTTGGCATAGTAGTCGACCGAGGTCGGCGTCATGGCGAGTGCAATGCGTCCGGTGTTGAGGCTCGCCGCAGCAACCGGCGCCTCGACCGCAAGCTGCCAGAACACGTCTGGCAGGTCCGGAGCGAAGGTGCTCTTCGGTGTCACCGCATAAAGATCGGTTTGTTCCGTCGCCGCGTCGATCAGTTGACAACCGGCAAGCAGGAAGGCGGCGGCCGCGCAGGCGGCCCAACGGGCGATCATTTCGGCGTATATCCCTGCTTGCCGCTGAACACAAAGGCGGCCGGGTCGCGTTCGACCTTGGTAACGATGATATTCAGGTTGGCGGTGAGCTGGCGCAGCTCGCGAACGGCAAGCGACAGCTCGATAAGGCCAGTCTCCGTGAAATTCTTGATCGGCCCCTTGCTCTCGACCACCAGCTTGTTGAGCTGGCCGGCCGTGGCGTCGATGCTGGCGAGCGCCGTCCGCGCCTCGACGATAACCTTGCGCAACTCGCCTGGATCCTTGCCGGCCAGAGCCTTGCGCGTTGCGGCGTCCTGAGGACCGATCTCCAGAGCGATCAGATTGATCGAGTCGGACAGACTGTTCAATTTGTCGAAAGTCTTGCGGAAGTCGGCAATCGCGCCCGGCAGTTCGGCCAGGGTCATCTGGATCGGGCCGTCCTGCTTGGCAATGGCATTGGTCGTCGTTTGAAGATTGCGCAAGGTATCGCTGAGGGCGCCGATGTTGTCCGGGCTCAGCAGGTCATTCAGCCGATCGACCGTCGTACTGGCCTTCGATAGCAGCTCCTGCGCCGAGGTCGACGTCGCCTGCAGGAACGATGCGCCTTCGCGAATTTCCGGATAGGGCTTCTGGCCCAGTTGTTTCTTCGGCTTGATCTTGTCGACGTCGAGGCGGCCGACGATCTGGATGAACGGAGCACCGGCGATGAACGGCTTCTCGAAAACCGCGTAGGAACGTTCGCGGATATCGATGTCCCAGTCGACGGCCACCGTCACTTCGATCTTTTCCATCAGGCGCTGACGCCCCGTGCTACGCTGGGTATCGAGCCGCGATGTAAGCTGGATGCCATGAACCCGGCCGACACGCAGGCCGCGATAGAACACCGGCGAATCGTTGGTCAGCCCCTGCACTTCGCCGGAAAAAAGGATGTTGTAGTAGGCATAGGCCGTCCGGTCGCCGGCCCGCAGCTTCCAGACGACGAAACCCGCGACCGCGACGATGAATACAATCATCGCCGCACCGATCAGCACATAGGGCGACTTTCTCTCCATCAGACGCTACTTCTGCTCCTGTCGCGACGCCCGTCCGCGCGGCCCGTGAAAATATTCCCGAACCCAGGGATGATCGTATTCCAGCAACTCCTCCATCGTACCTACGACCACGCGCTTGTCGAGCAGGACCGCGACGCGGTCGCAGATGGCGTTGAGACTGTCCAGATCGTGGGTCACCATCAAGATGGTCAGGCCAAGGCTTCGGCACAGGCCCTTTACCAGCTCGTCGTAGTGGGCCGCGCCGATCGGATCCAGGCCGGCGGTGGGCTCGTCGAGAAACAGCAATTCGGCATCGAGGGCCAGTGCGCGGGCCAGGCTCGCCCGCTTGCGCATCCCGCCCGAGAGCTCGGACGGCTTCTTGTCGCCGGTATCGGGCGGCAGGCCAACCAGGGCGATCTTGAGGCCGGCGATGTCGCGCATCATTTCCTCATCCAGTCCGGCATGTTCGCGGATCGGCACGATGATGTTCTCGGAAACCGTGAGCGAGGAAAACAGCGCGCCATCCTGGAACTGGACGCCGGTACGGGCCAGCATGTCCCGCTCCGCCTGGCCGTGCAGGGTACTGGTGTCTACACCCAGCATTTCGATGGTGCCGGCGCGTGCGCGGTTGAGGCCGATGATGGTGCGCAACAGCACCGACTTGCCGGTTCCCGATCCGCCGACCAGCCCGACGATCTCGCCACGAAAGACGTCGAAATCGAGCTTGTCATGGATGACATGGTCGCCGAACTGCGTTCGCACGCCGCGCAGCCGCAACACGACCTCCCGGCCGTCGCGATGATCGACAAGCTGACCGCCCTCGGCCATTACACGTTCGCCAGCAGAAAGATGATGGAAAACACCGCGTCCAGCACGATCACGCAGAAGATCGACTCGACGACCGAGCGGGTTGTGAGCTGGCCAACGCTCTCTGCGCTGCCGCGCACCTGAAGGCCCTCGAAACAGCCGATGGTGGCGATGACCAAGCCGAACACCGGCGCCTTGATCATTCCGGTATAGAAATGCCAGGCACCGACGGTGTCGCGCAACCGGTCGAAGAACTGCACGAACGTGAAATCCAGATAAATCGTGCAGGCGACCGCGCCGCCTAGAAGTCCCGTCATGTTGCCCCAGAACGCCAGCAGCGGCATCGAGATCACCAGAGCCATGATGCGCGGCATGACCAGCCACTCGATCGGGTTGAGCCCGATCGTGCGCATGGCGTCCACCTCCTGGTTGACCTGCATGGTGCCGATCTGGGCGGTGAAGGCGCTGCCGGAGCGGCCGGCGACGATGATCGCGGTCAGCAGCACTCCCAGTTCACGAAACATGCTGATGCCGACAGCCTCGACCGCGAAGGTCTCGGCGCCGAACTGGCGGAGCTGCTGTATGCCCTGGTAAGCGATCACCACGCCGATCAAAAAGCAGAGGATGCCGACGATCACCAGGGCCCTGATCCAGACCTCGTACATCTGGCGGACCACGACATTGATCCGGAACCGCCGCGGCTGCACGCAAGCCTCGACGAAGACAACCAGGATTTCGCCGAAGAACGCCAGGAGACTGAGAGCCTGACGATAGAGATCGACCGCATTGCGTCCGACCTCCTCCAGCCAGTGCGACAGCCAGTCCATGTGGCGCTCGGGCATCGACTCGCCCATGTTTTTCTGGACGACCTCGAACAGGTCGGCGTGGCCCTTCTCGCGGGTTTTCACCTCGGTGTCCGGCCCGCCGCCGGCCAGCAGCAGAATTTCCAGGGCCCCGGCCGTGTCGAG
Source organism: uncultured Reyranella sp. (assembly GCA_937915145.1). Classification (GTDB taxonomy): domain Bacteria; phylum Pseudomonadota; class Alphaproteobacteria; order Reyranellales; family Reyranellaceae; genus Reyranella. The sequence goes on along the minus strand of CALDNT010000266.1, from coordinate 7,159 downwards.
CCGGCCAATGCCGCTTGCATCCACCACCCGTGCGGCGCGCGCCGTGCCGGCAGCTTCCAGCGCCCGCGCCGCCTTCTGCCGGACGCCGCGGAGGCTGAGCACCGTCCAGTTGCCGCCGATTTCCACGACCGGCTTTCCGGCATGGATCGTGTAGCGAATGGTGGGTTCGGCATCAGGCATCACGGAGATTAGTCGTCGTGGTTGTTCACGCTGTCAATCTCCGGCGATTGCCCCACCTCCCCACCGCTGGCACGATCCACGCTGGGGAGGGCTCGATGGGCAAATGGCCGGCACTGAACAAAGTCGAGATGATCGAGGGTCCGATCGACAAGAAGACCTATGAGCGTGAAGTCACCAAGCTGCAGAAGAAGCTTCTGGACATTCAGGTACACCACCTGCACTCCGGCGGCCGGGCCATCATCTGCCTGGACGGCTGGGACGCCGCCGGCAAGGGTGGCCTGATCGAACGCGTCATCTACGGCCTCGAACCGAAATCCGTGCATGTCTGGCGCATCGGCGCGCCGACACCCGAGGAGCAAGGCCGACACCATCTGTGGCGTTTCTGGGAACGTCTGCCGGCGCGCGGCAACTGGGCGGTTTTCGATCGCACGTGGTACGGTCGCGTGCTGGTCGAACGCATTGAGGGATTCTGCAACAACGCGGCATGGAAGCGTGCCTACCGCGAGATCAACGAGTTCGAGCGTCAACTCACCGACGATGGCGTGCGTCTGATCAAACTCCTCGTCCATGTCAGCGCCGACGAACAAAAGCGGCGGATGCTCACGCGCCTGAAAAAACCGCACAAGCACTACAAGGTCGCACTTGAAGATTTCCGCAACATAGCCAAGCGGGAAGAGTATCTTAAGGCTTACGACGACATGCTGGAGCTCACCGATACCCACCATGCACCGTGGCATGTCATCGCAACCGACAACAAGATGCACGCCCGAATCAAGGGACTCAAGATCATCATCGACGAATTGAGCCGCGACCTTACCATCACCGACCGCGCGCTCGATCCCCGGATCGTCGAGGCAGCCTTCGAAATGTGGGGCTGGAAGCCCGGGAAGAAGTGAGCCGCAGCCGCGTCTTCGCCGGCTGGTGGGTCGTCGCCGGCGCCTTCCTGTGCATGATGACCGGCTATGCCGTCGCCTATTCGTTCGCGGCGTTCTTCGGCGCCCTCGAATCGGAATTCGGCGCCCGCCGCGGCGAGACCTCGCTCGTCTTCTCGATCTCGGCCTTCCTCTATTTCATGCTGGGCTTTCCCGGCGGCCTGATCGCCGACCGGATCGGACCGCGCCCGCTTGTCGTCGGCGGCCTGCTGTTGGTCGCAGCCGGCCTCGTGGCCGCCGCGCAGGCGGTCACCTTATGGCAGGTCTATCTCGGCTACGGCCTCGGCGTGGGGATCGGCGTGGGCCTTTCCTATGTCCCCAGCATCGCCGCAGTCCAGCGCTGGTTCGTGCGCCGCCGCGGCACGGCAAGCGGTATCGCTGTGGCGGGCATCGGAGTCGGCACGCTTCTCGGCGCACCGCTCGCCCATGAGCTGATCGCGGCACTGGGCTGGCGCAAAACCTATCTCGTGCTGGCCGGTCTGACGGTGATCGGCGCCATCGCAAGCGGCATCCTGGTGCGTTCGGGGCCGGAACGGTACGGCCTCACGCCGGACGGTGATCCGCCTTTGCCATCCGGCGGGCCCACGATTTCCAGCGGTCTCGGTCTCGGCGAAGCACTGCGGTCGCCTCCGTTCTGGGCGATCTATGTCGGCGCGCTCCTGATGTCGTTCGGACTGTTCGTGCCGTTCGTGCATCTGGCGCCCTATGCCGTCGACCTCGGATTGGGTGAAGGCTTTGGCGTACTGCTGATCGTCCTGCTGGGCGTCGGCAGCACCGTGGGCCGGTTCCTGTTTGCCAGCATCACCGCCTGGCTCGGCCGCCGCCTCTCCTTCGCCATGATGTACGTCGGTGCGGCCGTCATGCTTGTCGTCTGGACCATGTCGACCAGCGCCCCCGCGCTCATCGTCTTCGCCTTGATTTTTGGTGCCTTCTACGGCGGCTTCGTGGCCATCGCCCCATCACTTGCCGCGGACTACTTCGGCGGCCGCGCCTTGGGTTCGATCATCGGCGCGCTCTACAGCGGCGTGGCCTTCGGCGCCCTGCTCGGCGCCCCTACCGCGGGCTATGCCTACGACTTCTTCGGCTCCTACGCCGGTGCGATCCTGGCCGGAGCGGCTCTCTGCCTCGTGTCGTTTGCCATCACGGTGGCGACACCGGAGCCGGAGCGCTGGCTGGCGTCGCGGCAACGCTAGATTTTCCACCCAGCACCGCGGCGACCCACGGCAGCGCCTCGGCCATCGCCTCCTCGAAGCGCCACGGCGGATTGATCACCACCAGCCCACAGGTGCCGAGCTTGTCCGCGTCGAGCGCCTTGTCCAGCCGCAAGGTCATCGTCAGAAGTCGGAATGCCGCCAGCTTGTCCAGGAAGTCGGCGACGGCCGTCTCGTCTTTGATCGGATACCAAACGGCATAGCAGCCGGTGGCGAACCGGCGCAGGCCCTGGCGCAGAGCCCGCGACAGCCGCTCGAACTCGTCCGCCGCCTCGAAGGGCGGATCGATCAGCACCAGCCCCCGCCGTTCAGACGGCGGCAGCATGGCTTTTTGCACCTGATACCCATCGGCCTGCCTAACTTCCACGGCGCGGTCACCGGCAAACTCACGTTTCAGGGCCAGCGCATCGTCGGGATGCAGTTCACAGGCGATAAAGCGATCACCCGGCCGCAGCGCGGCCCGGATCAACCGCGGCGAGCCAGGATAGCGTCGTGGCCCGTCACCGCCGGGAGGACCGAACTTGCGGTCGTAGGCCGCCACCGCCGCCAGATAGCGCGACACGGCGGCCGGCATGCCGGCACGCGGGGCGGCCGCCAGTCGGGCGATCCCGGCTTCCGCCTCGCCGGTACGCGTGGATCGCGATCCGCCGAGATCATAGCCACCGGCGCCGGCGTGGGTATCAAGCACGAACAGCTTCTTGTCCTTGGCCGTCAACAGCCGCAGCAGTTCGCACAGTGCGAGATGCTTCAGGACATCGGCGAAATTGCCCGCGTGATAGTCGTGGCGATAGTTCATGCTCCGCCTATAGCATCACCGATGGATTTGAGGGCACGGTATGTGCTTCAACCTTTGGGCAAGTATGGGAGACCGGCATGGCAACGCACGAACTTCATTCCTCGCCTGAGACCTGCCATTGGGGCTATTTCGACAGCCAGCTGAAGCCGCAGCTTCGGATCAAGTCCGGTGACATTGCCACCATCCATTGCGTCTCGGGCGCCGCCGAGATTCTGCCGCAGCCGCCGCTGAACGTGCTGCCCGAACATCGCGAGATCCTGGCCAAGCTGAAGCCGCACATCGGCCGTCACATTCTCACCGGCCCCGTCCATGTCGAAGGTGCAGAGCGTGGCGACACGCTGGCGGTCGAAGTGCTCGACATCAAGTTCCGCACCAACTGGGGCTGGAACGTGCAACGCCCGTTGATGGGCACTCTTCCCGAGGATTTCAATTTCTACCGCCTGACCCATATTCCGATCGATTCGAACCGCGGCGTCTGCACCATGCCGTGGGGGCTCGAGATCCAGCTGAAGCCGTTCTTCGGCATCATGGGCGTGGCACCGCCGCCGGAATGGGGCCAGTGCAGTTCGGTCGAGCCGCGCGCCTTCGGCGGCAACATCGACAACAAGCACTTCAACGTCGGCACCACGGTCTATCTGCCGGTGTTCGCACCGGGGGGACTGTTTTCGACCGGCGACGGCCATGGTGTGCAGGGCGACGGCGAGGTCAATCTGACGGCGCTGGAGACCTCGCTCAGCGGCACCTTCCGCTTCACCGTGCGCAAGGACATCAAGCTCAACAACCCGCGCGCCGAGACCGCCACGCACTGGATCACCCATGGCTTCGACCCGGACCTCGACGACGCCGCCAAAGAAGCATTGCGCGACATGATCCGGCTGATCACCGCCAAGACCGGCCTCTCCGCCGCCGATGCCTATATGCTCTGCAGCCTGCAGGCCGACCTGCACGTGACGCAGACCGTCGACGGCAACAAGGGCATCCATTGCATGATCGCCAAGACCCTGATCGGTGGATGATCAGGCCGGCTGTGGCGCGCCGCCTGATTCGGCGCGTCGCGACGGGAAGGCAAGCGCAATCGCCACGGCGGCAAGGCCGATCCCGAACGAGCCGATATAGAGGTAGCCGTAACCGCCGAACGTATCGAATATCCAGCCGCCGGCCGCCGGTCCCAGCGCCATGCCGAGGCTCGCGATCATGGACGCCCCACCGAACACCGTACCCATGATGCGCATCGGGAAGTATTCACGCGCGATCACGGCGTAGAGCGGCATCACGCCGCCATAGGCCAGGCCGAAGAGGATGGCCACGGTGTAGAATTCTCCGACGTCTCGCGTGAAGTAATAGCCTCCTGCGCCAAGCGCCTGGAGCATGAGTCCGACGACGACGACCCGCCGGGCGCCGAACCTGTCGCCGAGCAGCCCAAACACGATGCGCCCCCCCAGACCTGCGAGACCTTCGACACTGTAGATCGTGACCGCCGTCATGGCCGGCAGGCCGCAGGCGAGAGCGTAGCTCACGGTGTGGAAGATCGGCCCGGAGTGCGCCGCACAGCAGCAGAAGAACGTGAGCCCGAGCACGATGAATTGCGGTGAGCGCAGCGCCTGCCGCGCCGTCATGTCCTCGCCCCCCTCCGCTGGCACCCCCGGGGTGGCGGCGGTGGCGGCCGGCGCCCGACGCACCAGAAGTGCGGCCGGCACCAGCAGTACCCAGGCAGCGATCCCGATCACGAACTGTGCGGTGCGCCAGTCGTAGGACGAGATCAGCCATTGGGCGAACGGCGAGATCGTCATCGGTGCCACGCCCATGCCTGCCGACACGATCGAGACGGCGAGGCCGCGGTGTTTGTCGAACCAGCCTGTAACCGTGACCATCATCGGCGCAAAGACAGCACCGGCGGCGGCGCCGACCAGTACGCCATAGACCAGCTGGAACTCGAGCAAGCTGGTGGCACGACTCGCAAGCACGAGGCCCAGTCCCAGCAGGACCGCGCCCGACAGGACGACGATGCGCGGACCGAAGCGATCGGTCAGCACCCCCCATCCGAAGGCCGCGACGCCCATGGTCAGGAAATCGAGCGTCATTGCCGTCGATATGCCGGTGCGCGACCATCCCGTCGCATCCGACATCGGTTGCAGGAAAACCGCGAGCGAGAACAACGCACCAATGGCGACGCAGCCCATCAAGGCGCCCGCGCCGACGATCACCCAACCGTAGAAAAGCTTCACAATTGCCCCTCCAGTGAGGAGGAAAAGATAACTATATGGTTAACTATGTGCAACCACGGCATCATCCCGCCCGCAGTCGCACATCGAACCGAACTGGATCAATTCCGTCTGGCGCATCCCAAGGCTCTCCCCCTATGACACCGGCACACCCCGGCGTTCACGGTCATCGCACGCCCAACATCACAGGAATGCCATCTTGGTTCTCGCGCTCAGCATGGTCGATTTCTTCGTCATCGACGGCAATACCGCTGACGCACTGCCGAGCCGCTATAACTATACGCTGGTGCTGGTCTCATACCTGATTGCGACATTGGCCAGCTACGCCTTCCTTCAGTTTGCCGGTCGCATCATCGACCTCCGCTACTCCGTCGTGCGGTTTGCCTGGCTGGGAGCGGGAGCTGTCATTATGGGCGGAGGCATCTGGGCCATGCATTTCGTCGGTATGCTGGCATACATCCTGCCGATTCCCGTTGCCTACGAGATCGTGCCGACGGCGCTTTCGGTGGTGCCGGCTATCCTTGCCGCGGCCATCGCGCTCCACGTCGTAGCGCGACCTACCGTGACGATGCCCCGCCTGCTGATTGGCGGTACCCTGATGGGCGCCGGCATCGGCGCCATGCACTACGGCGGCATGGCGGCGATGAGCGTCAGCGCCCTCGTTCGGTACGAACCCGCTCTGTTCGCGACCTCTATCGTCGCCGCGGTCGCTCTGGCAATTCTGGCGCTTCAGGTCCGATTCTGGGTCAACCAGCGCGGCACCGGGACCCCGGGCCGAATTTCGAGTGCGCCACAAGAAATCGTCGGCGCGATGATCCTGGGTTTTGCGGTAACCGCGATGCATTACATCGCCATGGCTTCGACATTCTGCTTTGCCAACCCAGGCGACGCGCCGCTGGCGTTGGATGCTGAAGTGTTCGCCGGCGTGACCGCCGTCATTGCCAGCCTCGTCCTGGTGATGGCGATTACGGCCGTCGCCTTCGACCGTCGCATGAAAGTTGAAATCGCCATGCGCGAGGCCGCCGATCTGAAAGTTGCAGCCGAAATTGAGCGTCTCAATTCCGTGTTCCAATCCACTGGTGCCGTGGTCCTCATGCTCGGCCGGGATTCGCGGATACTCATGGCCAATCGTGCGGTACTCGAAATGATCGGCCTGACCGGCGAAAGCATCGCCGGACGGCCAGTGGACGATCTGCAGCTCGCCGGCTTCGACGAGGGCGTGCTCGAGCGCTGGCGTACGGCGACCGACGGGCAGCACCTGCTACCGGTCGAGCTGGAATGCAGACGTACCGGCCGCGACGGCGCGATGCACGTCTACCGCCTCACCGTCAATCCGGTGCCGGATCAAACCGGTGAGTTGCGCTACATCGTCGTGATCGGCGTCGACGACACCGAGCGTCGCCAGGCCGAGATTCGGCTGTTCGATACCTCACGGCTCGCCAATCTTGGGGAGATGGCGACCGGCATGGCCCACGAGATCAATCAACCACTGACTGTGATCCGAATGGCTGCGGATACCGTGTGCGAGGAGCTCGAGATGCCAGATGCCGCCGCGATACCACGTGAGATGTCGGTCCTCTTCAGGGAGAATCTCGCTCGAATCTCCAAGCAGACCGAGCGTGCCGCCGCTCTGGTGCAGAACATGCGAACGGTCGCACGCAAGCCGGCCAACGACCTGCAGCCCTTCGACATCTCCGCGGCAATGCGTGCCGGCGATGACCTGCTGCACGAACAGCTCAAGGCCGAGCGGATCGCCTTCAGTCTCGACCTGCCGCCGCCGGGGCTGATGGTGCTCGGCAACGCGGGCCGCCTGCAGCA
>CALDNT010000265.1 GCA_937915145.1 uncultured Reyranella sp. | reverse complement strand
CGGCTGAAGGGCGAGGAACGCACGTTTCTCGCCCCTAACGGTGAAGGCGCGCAGCTTTTCGCGCGCGACGGCATGATCGTGGTCGGCAATCACGCGATCGACGCCTCACTCCGACTAAGGTGTCGCCAACGCGAACGCTATGGGTTGCGGCCGATCATCCAGCAAGCCGTGCAGCGGCGCGGCGCGCTCTGGTCGAGCGTACCGCTCGGCTCGCCCGGCTGCGTCGACGGCCCGTTCCTCGAGGGTGGCGACATCTTGCTGAATGGCCATGAGATCTATGTCGGGATTTCCGGCTGTGCTTCCGATCTCGCCGGCGCCGACTGGCTGCAGGCGCTGCTGGGCGATAGCTACCGGGTCATTCCAGTCGCGATGAGGTCGAACGTCCTTCATCTCGACTGCGCGCTGGCCCTGATCAAACCCGGCCTGCTCGTCTGGTGTCCGGAAAAACTCATAGATGGTCTGCCGACGTCGCTCCGCGACTGGGATGCGATTACTGTTTCCAAAGATGAAGCGAACCTCCTTGCGACCAACGGCCTGGTGCTCGAGGAGGGCCGTGCCATCATCGACGCCGGCAATGCCCGCGTGATCGAGGAACTGCGCCGGCGCAGGGTCGACGTCATTCCCCTGCCCTTCGATGGCCCGATCTCGACCGGCGGCGGGCTACGTTGCGCCCATCATCCCCTGCTGCGCGAAAGCGTGCTGAACTAACCGCCCTTCTTTGGTGTGCGATCGAAGACGACAGGCTTGGGCTTACTGAAGGCCTTCCTGACATGGATGCCAAGCGATCGAACGACGGTCGCCACCTGGCCGCCAGCGAAGCGCAGCAACACCACCGCAAACGCAAGAGGCGGAATCTCGCCGCCACGTATGAAGTTGTGGCCGGCGCGCAGGAAGGTGGTGGCGCAGAGCAGCACCCATGCCACCGTGACAACGAAAAGCGTGAACAGAAATGGCGCGAGATGTGGCGCCAGTAGCGTCGCCAACACGCCGGACACCACCCCCACCAGCAGCACGGGTTGGTTCAGCGCCATGCAAAGATGCAGTAGCGCCGCCACCTTGGCCGAAGGGGTAATGTCGCGGCTTTTCAGGATTTCCGGGACCATCCGCATCGAAACGTGCCGGAAGCCGTCCTGCCAGCGCTGCTGCTGACGCAGCCACGTCTTGGTGTCGGCCGGCAGCTCGCCCGGCACACCGACACTTGTCAGGAATATCGCCCGCCAGCCTTTCACCCAGCCACGATAGGTGAGGTCGAGATCCTCGGTGACGGTGTCACCCTTCCAGCCGCCACCGGCTTCGATCGCTGCGCGCTGCCAGATGCCGCAAGTGCCGTTGAAGGGCAGCGGGTGGCCCGCCCAGCAGCGCGTCGCCTGCTCGATGCCGAGATGGGCGTCGAGCGTCACCATCTGCATCTCGGTCAGTGCATTCTCGTGCGGATTGAGGAAGTCGAAACGAGCCTGGACGAAGGCGGTGCGCGGCTCAGCGAAGAACGGCCGCATGCAGACGCGCAGAAAGTCGGTCGGCGGCACGTAGTCGACGTCGAAGATCGCGAAGAAGTCGTGCGGTGTCTTCTGCATCGCTTCGTGCAACGCCCCGCCCTTGTAGCCGCTGCGGTCGGTCCGCTGCAGCGCCACTACATCGAAACCCTTGGCCGCGAGCTCGGCCGCCACGGCGCGGACCATCTCGGCCGTCTCATCGGTACTGTCGTCGAGAAGCTGGATATGCAGCCTGTCGCGCGGCCAGTCGAGGGCCACGGCCGACTCCGCGCCGCGGCGGACCACCGAGCCCTCGTTGAAGGACGGAATCTGCACGACCACATGCGGCAGGCCGGCGTCGACCGGCAGCGGCGTGGCGAGCAGCGCCGCCTCGCGCGCCAGGCCAGCCTTCTTCAGCCGGTGATGCAGCACGACCATGTAGAGCAGGCTGCCGATGAAGGATGCAAGGAGCACGCAGCACACGGCGAACACAGCAGCGAGGACATAGGCTATGCTGGTGGCGATCATCGCGAAATCAGGCACCCGTCTTGGGCGTGCGATTGAACTCGGTCTTCCTGCCAAGACCTGCGCCCACGATCGCAGCGGCATTGGAGACGGCAAGATAGACGATCAGGACTGGCACGCTCGCCGCCGTGACCGCGTAGTCCAGAACGCTGCCACGGTCGAGACGGCGATAGGCCCCCCAGGTCATACCGATCAGGACGACCAGCATCGTGGCCAGCCACAGCCACAGGCAGAAGCCGAACCCGCCCAACAGATGCCCGTGGCCGAGGATCGACAGGCCGAGCGCCACCACGCCGACCACAAGAACCGGAAAAACGAGTTGCTGACCGAGCTGGATCGTCGTCACGAGTTTGGCCTCGCTCGACCAATCCGAATTCCAGATCGGTGCGAGGAGCTTTCGGGCCACCTGCACGAATCCCTTCGACCACCGACTCTGCTGGGCGCTGAAATCGTCGATCCTCTGTGGCAGCTCACCGACGACGTGCGGCTCCATCATGAAGACGCCGCTCCATCCCTTGAGGTGGGTCCTCAACACCAGGTCCAGATCCTCCGACAGCGTATCGTGCGACCAGCCACCCGCTTCTTCAATTGCGGAGCGCCGCCAGATGCCGCCCGTCCCGTTGAACTGAAAGGGCACGCCCCGCCGCGCCCGGACGTCCTGTTCGACGGCGAAATGTGCATCCTGCATCAATCGTTGCGCGCGGGTCAGCCAGCTGTGGCCGCCGTTGCCCCATTCGATGCGGGTTTGCACGAATGCCGCGCGAGGGTTGCCAAGCATCGCCGCCATGGCGCGGCGAAGCCAATCGGCGGCAGGCACGAAATCGGCGTCGAAAACCGCGACATAGGGCGCATCGCAGAGTGCCATGCCGGCCGCAAGCGCGCCCGCCTTGAAGCCACTGCGATCGACGCGGCGCACGTGCTCGACATCAATTCCTTCACGGCGAAGTCGGCCAACCGCGTGCAACGCGATATCGGAAGTAATGTCGGTGCTGTCGTCGAGCAGCTGTATGGACAGGCGATCACGTGGCCAGTCGAGACCCGCCGCAGCCGCCAAAGCACGCTCGACCACGAGTGGTTCATTATAGACCGGGAGCTGCACCAGTACCCGTGGCAGATCCAGTATCGGGGCATCTGATTTCTGCGCCGCCGCCGGAAGCCTGGCCAGCCAGTAGAGCAGGTAGAGATAGTAGCCAGCTATGGCGAACAGCACTGCCAGGCAGAGTGCTACGACGAGGTCCAGAGCCGAGAGCAGCACGCTCGCCCACCAGTCAGTGGTAGTGGATCGGCACGTCGAAACAACGGCCGTCCTCGATATGGAGCCGCCGCGATGCCACGTCGAAGATGCGCTCGTCGTGAGTCGACAACACCACCGCGCACTTGGCCCGCATGGCGAGATCCTTGAGCTGATCGACGACCAGTCGGCCCGCCACCCGATCGAGCGCGGAGGTCGGCTCGTCGGCGATGATGAGGTCCGGCAGCCCAATCATGACGCGGGCAATGGCAACGCGCTGCTGCTGGCCTCCCGACAGCTCGTCGGGCCAGGCATCTGCCTTATCGGCGAGCCCCAACAAACCGAGCAGGTAACGCGCGCGCGGCTCGTCCCAGGCAACATCCGACAGCGGCGTGGTGGAGACGCCGGCGATCACGTTCTGCAGTGCCGTCAACGAAGACAAAAGATTGCGCTTCTGGAACAGAAACCGCACGCGATTGCGGAGGACATCGAGTTCGGCACCGCCAAGGCCTACGATGTCCGTCCCGAGAAGTCGAAGCTTGCCTTCTGACGGACGGCGCATCGTACCCAGGATGGTTAGCAGCGTCGTCTTGCCGGAGCCCGACGGCCCCGTGACGATTACCAGCTCACCTTCCCGCACCTGCATGTTTATATCGAACAGCACATCGGTCCGCTGAGGCCCCTCGCCATAGTGGTGATGGACGTCAACCGCCTCGATGATCGGTGGTCCAAATCCGTGGGAACTGGAAGACATATGATCACTCGAACAGCATGATCGGATCGACTTTCCACAAGCGGCGGATCGCGAACAGGCTCGACACCACGGTCATTACCACGCAGGCGATGAGCGCTACGCCCATTTCACGCAATCCCATCGTCATGCCCAGATGCATCGCGGCCTCGGTCGCGCCGTAGACAAGTCGTCCGAGGGCGAACGCCACTAGAAAGGCCGGCGTGATGATGGCGGCGCCGATCTGGCCGATCATGAAGAGGAAAAACCACCAATCGTAACCCAGACTTTTCAGAATGGCGTACTCTGGCAGATAGAATCGGATGATCTGGTACTGGGCATAGTAGATGAACACCATGCCGATCATCACGCCCATTACGAAACCGAGGTCGGTGATGTAGCCGACCGGTGTCTCGCGCGACCAGTAACTCCTCTCACGCCGCTCCAGCTCCGCCTTCGTGATGACCTCGCCGCGTCCCGACAAAGCACGAGTCAGCTCCTCGCGCACGACGGCGGGGTCGGCTCCTGCTGCAAGTCGAATGGCAATGAAGGCCGGCCGGTCCGACCACCAGGCACCGAAAACTTCCGCCATGGTGCCTTCCGACATCATGACCGCGCCGTCGTTCAACACGTTTGGTCCGACTGCGAAGGTGCCGACGACAAAAAGCTGGCGGAGCAGCCCACGATTGTCCGGCGGGCCGAGCACCGGCACTTCCGGATCGCCCTCCACGACCTCACCGAGACTGCCGAAATAGGGCCGCGACTCGCGGTCATACAGCATGCGCCGGGCCTCACGCAGCTTGTAGAGGTTTTCGCGCAGACCCGGCACGTCGATCGCCGGCCGCTCCACGTCGATCGCATACCAGGCGATGCGTCGAGCCGTCGGCATCCCGGCATGACTCATCGACATGACACCGAACCACAATGGCATCGTTCCGGCCACCGATGGATTGGCCGAGACGATATCGGTCATCGCCACCGGGACTTCAGCGTGGAGCTGCAGCGACTTGAAGCCATGAGGAACCAGAACCAGGTCGGCGGCAATGGTGCGATGGAGACGGATCGCCGAATCATAGACCGCACGCTCGATGCCGAGCTGGGCGAAGATCACCAGCAGGCTGGCGGTAACGCCGGCCAACGACAGCAGGGTGCTGGTGCGCTGGCGCTTGAGCTGCTGTGCGCCAAGCGGCATCGCTGTTGCCGTCCGCGCCGCCGCACGCAAACGAACCAGCGAGAACTGGAGCCGCCACCGACGCAAATTCAGCGACGGAAGGGCTGGCAGGACAAGCGCCATCAGAGGAAAGTGACGCGCGTCTCGCGCCCCAGCACCCGAGGCATGCTGGACGGATCGTCGAGTTCGATCTCGACCTGGACCACGCGGCCGTCGGTTGAAGAACCGCCATCCGGCTCGACACGCTGCATGCGCTTAACGGTCGGAGCCACGCGCGAAATCTTGCCCTTGTAGACGGTCGTGCTGCCGCGGAACGTGACCTCGACCTTGCCGCCAGGAACAACTCGCCCAACGTGCAGCTCATCGACATCAGCCAGGATCCGCAGCTGGTCGAGATCGACGATCTTGGCGATGCCGCTGGGCGACACCCGCTCGCCCTGACGCGAGTATATCTGCACCACCACGCCGTCGAGCGGCGAACGGACCAGCGCCTGCTCGCGGGTCGTGCGGGCATTGTCGAGTTTAGCGGAAATGATGCTGATGTCGGTCGTCATCTGCGCGATATCAGTCTCCAAGGTCTCCTTCTGGACCCGGAGCTTGGCCTGTTCCCGCTCCAGGTTTTGCTGGGAGATGCTGAGTTCCAGCTGCTTCTGGTCCGGCGGCAGGCCCGACCGTTGCATCTGCAGCGCCTTAAGCTTGTTCGACTCGTTCTCGGATTTGACGACGACTTCCTGCATGGCAATCTCGGCCGTGCGGAAACCAGAGAGCATCGCCTCACGCTGCTGCTTGGCTTTGGCCAGCTCTGCTTCGGTCGACCGGACGGCCACATCGGCCTTGGGATAGTTCGACAATACGGCAAGGATGCCGTCGCGTTCGACCTTCTGGCCGTCGGTGATGCGAAGTTCGAGGATGACAGCCCCGCCCAGCGGATCGCCGGCGATCACCGCCGTGCCCGCGGGCGCATCGGTATAGCCGCGCGAAATCAAAGGCGCGACAGTTCGGCCCCCATCCTGCGCACTGCTGGTCTGACGGCTGGGCGTTATCCACATGGCCAGGATGGCGACAACAGCCAACGCCGCTATGCCCGCTGCACCCCACGTGAATTTTCTTGCGCGCGCCATTCAGAATTCTACCAGATATCGTTTCCCGTTGCTTGTCATGGCGATCAGAATGCCGGCAACGAAACTGCCGTGCCGGTGCTCCGGACGACGCTGACGATCGAGAACGTACGGTAAATTGATGTCAGGACCTTGTCGTACTCGTACAGGGGCGCGTTCGAGACATAAACGACGTCCCGAGCCTGCATCCCGAATTGCTGTGCAACGAAGATAGACACTGGCTGAAGCAGGTCCAGTCGAAAAACACGTGCCCGAGCCGAGGGATTGTTCTTCAGATCGCCGAGCCGGAACACATAAACGCCAGTTTTGTTGGCCTGGATGTCGTTCAGCCCGCCAACCTGCCCCAGCGCCTCCAGAAGCGAGAGATTGTGCTTGGTCATCGGGACATTGCCGGACTTTACGACCGCCCCCAGGACCGTAAAGACTTGGGAGTTCGGCCGGACGACGATCTCGTCGCCCTTCTGGATTCCAATATCGCCACCGGCCAGAAGTTCCGAGAACTGCGCCGTCAGGATCACCTGACCGTGACGCCGCACCACGACTTCAACCTGCGTCGGCCCCCCGCCTCCCGAGGTCCCGCCGCCCCCGACAGGGCCGCCGGCGCGATTGATCGCCTCGACCACCGACCTGACCCCCTCGAGGACCGAAACACGGCCGGGATTCTTCACATCTCCAGACACCATAACCGTGTGGGTCCGATCCGCGACGAATTCGACGATAACCTGCGGATCGGTTGCCTTGCCACCGTCCTTCACCTGTTGGGCGATGCGGCGCTCGATTTGTAAAAGGTCGAGGCCGACGACACGTACGGTCCCGACGAACGGAATGTTGATCGTGCCATCGTCGGTCACCCGCTGGACACCGAAGTCCGCGCCTGGCTTCTGGATCGTTGGGAATATGCTGCCTTCATAGGGCTCGAAGACGCGCACTTTAAGCGCATCGCCCGGCGCCACGGAGACGCGACCGCCGGCCGATAGCGAACTCGTGATGGATGGGCGATCAACACTTTCCGGTTGCCGATAGGCGGCAATGGTGGTCGGCGTGAGGTCGATCACGTCGAACGGCAATGCTTCCGTACTCGTCCCTTGGGCACCCCCCATCCATGGCCCATTGCCTGGCAGGATAGAGCACCCGGCCACGGCAACGCTTGCGCCAACGACAATGGCGATAGGTCGCGCGACAGCGCGCAGCCGCCTCCAAATTGTCAAATTCCGATCTCCGTCCGGCACGGGCGCACTTTCACGTGTCGCGCCTCGTCCCTACCCATGATCCTGCTTCAGCCCGCCCTGTAATTAGCCTGTGCTGCCGGGCGGGTGCAAGCGGCCGTCAACGCTCCCGGCGAGCTTCGACCGCAGCCGCGAAAGCGCTTCCTCCGTCGAACCCGCGACGTCGAGCAATTGAGAAAACCCACTGACCAGCAGGCAATCCGCCGCAGGTCCGCTAAAAGAACAAAATACGATCCGCGCCGACTGTTCTGCCGCCCGATGGAGAACGACCGCCATTACCCGTACGCCGGCCGCGCTCATGTAGATGACCGAACTGCCATCGACAATAACCCTCGCACGCGGACGCAACGCACCGAGCATCAATGCCTCGACCGACGCAGAAGTCGCCGAATCAACGCGCTCCGGCAGCATGATCGTGGTGATCGCTTCGTCTTTATCGGCTTTTTTCATACGAGTTTCCCAGCTGCATCATCCCTGCGGGAACTCCAGTGACCACCAAGATCGGTGCCACGCCAGTAAATGGCGCGCCTCCCAAGCGCTGCGATCATCAGCGCCGGTGCCAGAACCTCGCGCAGCAGCGCCGCCAGCGCTGCCCTTGGCCCGAAGGCAAGCCCGCGTCCTGCCATGAACCACTTCTCCCCCGCCAGCCATGCGGCCGTATGGACGGCAATACCGGCGACGACACCGCCCGCGCCCGCGCCGGCACAAACAAGTGCGGCCGCTCCAGCAGCGCCCGAGACCAACCAGCCAATTACCGGCTCCCACAGCACCAGCGGCCATACCGGCAGGCGCAGGCGGGTCCGCGCCCACCGAACCTGCCGCCGCCACACGACCCGCCAATCGCGCCGCCCCAACGGCAGCCGCAGCATGATTTCGCCAAGGCAAGTCGCCAGACCGAGTTCACGTACAGATCTCACCACCGAATAGTCATCGGCGATCCAGCGGTTGAAACCGCGCCAGTTACCGATCCGCTCCAGCGTATCCCGTGACAGCAGCGTCAGACCACCAGATGCCACCGCAATGCCCAACCGATCGGCGGCAAACAGGAATTTTGCCTGATGGCCGTCGATATATGCCCGCTCCATTTCCGCCGCGAAGTTCTCCGGGGCATCTCCAGCCTTGAGCGCCAGCACGAGCCCGACCCTATCCGACAACGGCGCAGCGACGTGGCAGAGTTCGTCCGCTCCAAATACGACTCCGGCGTCGCACAGCGCCACGATCTCCCGGCGGGCCGCCTCGAGCCCCTTGCGCACATTGTTCATCTTGGGGTTGAAGGTATCGTCGTTGCCGACGAGGATCGGCGCGTCCGGCCAAAGTGCCCGCGTTAGCGCCACCGCGCCATCGTCGGCATCGGCGACGCAGATCAGGATTTCGGCACCAGCCCCGGAGAGTTCGGCCAGCGCCTTGATATAGTTGGCGGAGGCGTCACCGGCGCCGTTCAACGGCGCCACGATGCTGAAATCGGCAGGCCGATGCCGCCTCTGCGCCTGCCGTCGTGGTTGTCGGGCCAGTGCCGCACTTGCCCAGTGCACGGCGGAACCGATTGACCACCAGCCGAGCCCGAACCAGACAGGAACACCGGCATCCACGGGTCATCCCTCGCCAGCCGAGAAGCGATGGACATCGTCCTTTTCCACCAGCAGTGCGCGATGATAGGACCTAATGACCTCATTGGGATCGCCCTGTTCGCGTATCCGGCCATCTTCGATCCATATGGCGCGCGAGCACAATCGCCGGACCTCAGCCATCGAATGCGACACGAACAGCAACGTGCCAGTCTTGCGAAAATCGTCGATCCAGTCGAGGCACTTGCGCTGGAAAGCAGCGTCACCGACCGCCAGCGCCTCGTCTACGACCAGTATTTCCGCCTCGACGTGGGCGCATATCGAAAAAGCCAGGCGGGTACGCATACCCATCGAATAGTGCTTTACCGGCTGGTCCATGTAGTCGCCGATCCCGGCAAATTCGGAGATCGAATTGAATTTCCGAAGCACGTCGGCCCGCTTGAGACCAAGTACGGCGCCGCCGATCAGGACGTTTTCCCGTCCCGTCAATTCCGTGTCGAACGTCGAGCCCAGCGCCAGGACAGGCGCTATGCGGCCGGACACCCGCAGTTCACCGTGGCTCGGGAGGGTCATGCCGCAGATCACCTGGAGAAGCGTAGACTTGCCGCACCCGTTGCGGCCCAGCACGCCGATGCTTTCGCCGCGCCGGACAACGAGGTCGATATCGCGCAACACCCAGAACGGCTTGAAGTAAGCCTTCCACCACCCGAACAGGACCTGCTTCAGCCAGTCACTGCGGTGAGCGTACAGCTGATAGGCCTTGCCGAGGTGTTTCGTCTCGACGACGACTTCAGATGACATCGACGATGACATTTCGGTACCTGTCGAAGAACCAGTAGCCAAAGTAGAAGGTCACGATCGACGTGATCAGTGTCCAACCATAGACGTACGGGTTCGGCACCTGCCCGACCAACACGATGTCGCGCATGACTTCGGCATAGCCGGTGAGGGCATTGGCATAGATCCAGAAATCGAACGGCGGCGGTAGCGCCGTCTGGGGATAGAAGATCGGCGTGGCGAACATGAAAAGCGGCACGACGTTGATCATGAAATAGCCGGCGTCGCGGGTAAACGCGCCCAGTGCGCACAAGAACCACGACATGCCGATCAGGAAAGCCATCAGAGGGACGAAGATGAACGGCATCAGTAAGACCGTCCAAGGCAGCGTACGGGTGATCGCGAACTGAAAGATCAGCATGACGCAGATCGAAATTACCGTGTAGGCCGCCGCGCGCAGGGTCGAGATCACAGCCAGCATGTCGCTGGGAAAGATCGTCTGCTTGATGAAATGGGTGTACTCGTGGAGCAGCATCGGCGCGCGAAATGCCATTTCCGAGAAAAAATTGAACACGATGATGCCGCTGAAGATGAACAGCGAGTAGGTGACGCGCGTGCCATCACTGCCCTCGGCGACCGGCAGCTGCAGGTTCGTGGTGAAGGCAAACGTGTAGACCGTAATCGCCAAAAGTGGAGCGATGGCCGCCCAGACCCAGCCGGCGACCGATCCTTTGAATCTATCCCGCAGTTCGCGCCGCAGGATGGCGGCGACCAGGTCGTGATGCAGCCACATCCGCGCGAAGGGCCTCGTGACGAACCGGGCCGCGCGCTGCATTCGGTCGAGATTCTCGACCACGATCTGCTTGCCGTTGACGACTTTCACCGACGGCATGAACCGCGTATCTCCTTGTCAAAACCAGTGGTGAGCCCGGTCGGTGTCGAACCGACGACCCTCTGATTAAAAGTCAGATGCTCTACCGTTGAGCTACGGGCTCGCTCCGGCGTCGCGCTGCAGGCCGAAACCCCGCGCGGCGCTCGTATAATGTGCCTAGGCGCCACGGTCAACGCGACCACCTGGGGCAGTGTCAGGCCTTGGCGAACTTCGCCTTCAACCGTTCGAATACCCTTTTCGACACGAATTGCGACGTATCCCCGCCCAGCCGCGCAATATCCTTGACCAGGGAGGACGCGATAAACTGGTGCCGGTCCGAAGCCATCAGGAAGATGGTCTCGATTTCGGGCTCCATGCGGGCATTCATGTTGGCCATCTGGATTTCGTACTCGAAGTCGGAAACCGCCCGCAGACCACGAATGATCACCGACGCGCCGACTTCGCGCACGAAATGGATCAGCAGCCCTTCGAACGGCACAACCCGAATACGCTGTCGGTCCTCGGCCGGGAAGTCCGCGATGTCCTCGCCAACGATCTCCATCCGCTCTTCGAGCGAAAACAGCGGACCCTTGCCGATGTTGATCGCACATCCGATCACCAGCCTGTCGACGAGCCGAAGTGAACGGCGCATCACTTCCAAGTGACCGCTGGTGGTGGGATCGAACGTGCCCGGATAAACCCCGATACGCTCTGAGGCCATGTCTCCCCCTTGTACGCCAGATGCGGCGGCGGAGTTTTAGCGACACGGGCGATCCTTATCCACCGTTTGTTTCGGCGTGAACTTCGCCATTGCCATTGCCGTTGTCGGCGTCGTCTTCGCCGATGCGGACCGCCGACACGACACGCTCACCATCGCTGACGCTGACGATGCGCACCCCGCGCGTCGTTCGTCCCGCAATGCGAATTCCGTCGACCGGACACCGGATCAGGGTGCCGCCGTCGGTAACCAGCATGACCTGGTCGCTGTCGAGAACCGGAAAGGCGGCGACGATTTCGCCGCCCTTGGCGAGATTCATCAACTCGACGCCCTTGCCGCCGCGACCGGTCACTCGATACTCGTAGGCCGATGTCCGCTTGCCGAAACCCGAAGAAGCGACAGTAAGTACGAATTCCTCCTTCGCCTGAAGTTCAGCGAAGCGTTCCGGAGACAGCGTCGGCGGCGGTGCCGTGGCGTCTTCGACACCCGCCGCATCCTCGTCCGCATTCTCTGCCTGGCGTAGCGCGCGCGACTGACGGAGATAGGCATCGCGTTCTTCCGTCGTGATGCCTTTGCCACTGTCGAACAGTGACATCGAAATCACCTCGTCGCCCTCGGCCAGGGCAATACCGCGTACCCCGGTAGATGACCGGCTTTGGAACACGCGCACCGTCGCTGCGGGGAAACGCATCGACCGCCCATTGCGGGTCGCCAGCAGCACATCCTGGTCCTCGCTGCAGACGCCGACGCCGATCAGCCGATCGCCCGCGTCCTCACCGTCGAACTTCATGGCAATCTTGCCGGACTGATTAACGCTGACGAAGTCTGACAGTTCGTTGCGGCGCACGCCGCCCCGCGCCGTGGCGAACATGACATGCAGGGTCGCCCAGCTCGCCTCGTCCTCCGGCATCGGCATAACGGCACTGATCGTCTCGCCTTCGCTCAGCGGCAGCAGGTTGACGAAGGCCTTGCCGCGCGCCTGAGGCGTGCCGACCGGCAATTTCCAGACCTTGAGCTTGTAGACGATGCCGCGGCTGGAGAAGAACAGCACCGGCGTATGGGTGTTGGCGATGAACAGGCTGGAAACGAAATCGTCCTCGCGCGTCGCCATGCCGGAGCGACCCTTGCCGCCGCGGCGCTGGGCGCGATAGGCCGACACCGGCACGCGCTTGACGTAGCCGCCGTGGGTGACGGTGACGGCCATGTCCTCGCGCGGAATCAGGTCCTCGACGTCGTGCTCGAACTCGTTGTCGAGAATTTCCGTGCGCCGGGGCGTCGCGAATTGCTCCTTGATCTCGAGCAGTTCCTTGCGCATCAGCGCGAACAGCTTGTCGCGATCGCCGAGCAGCTCGAGATAACCCTCGATCAGTGTCGCAACCTCACCGAGTTCCTCGGCGATCTTGTCGCGCTCCAGCCCGGTCAGCCGCTGCAGGCGCAGTTCGAGGATGGCTCGGGCCTGGGCCTCGGAAAGCCGGTAGGTGCCGTCGGCCGCGACCTCGCGGCCTGGCTCGGCGATCAGGGCGATCAGCGAGGCCACGTCAGTGGCCGGCCATTCCTCCGCCATCAGCCGTTCGCGCGCGACCACCGGATCGGGCGACCGCCGGATCATCGCGATCACCTCGTCGATGTTGGCGACGGCGATGGCGAGGCCGACCAGCACATGGGCCCGGTCGCGCGCGTGGTTGAGTTCGAATTTGGTGCGCCGCGTGATGACTTCGGCGCGAAACCGAATGAACGCCTCGAGAAGCTCCTTGAGGCTCATCAGCTTGGGACGGCCGCCGTCGAGGGCCAGCGCATTGACGCCAAAAGAAGTCTGCAGCGGCGTAAATCTGTAGAGCTGGTTCAGGACGACATCGGCCATGGCGTCGCGCTTGAGTTCGACCACCATACGCACGCCGTCGCGATCACTCTCGTCACGGACCTCCGATATGCCCTCTACCTTCTTGTCGCGCACCACCTCGGCAATGCGCTCATGCAGACGAGCCTTGTTCTCCTGGTAGGGGATCTCCGAAATGATGATCGCCTCGCGGCCACCACGCCCCTCCTCGATCCGCGTCCGCGCCCGCATGATCACCGAACCCCGGCCGAGCTCATAGGCGGCGCGGATGCCATTGCGGCCGAGGATAGTGGCGCCGGTCGGGAAATCCGGACCCGGCACATATTCCATCAGCTGGGGAACGGTGAGTTCGGGATCGTCGATCAACGCGCAGCAGGCGTCGATCAGTTCGCCGAGATTGTGCGGCGGAATATTGGTCGCCATGCCGACGGCAATGCCGCCCGCGCCATTGGCCAGCAAATTCGGAAAGGCCGCCGGCAGTACCGTCGGTTCCAGCGTGGTCTCATCGTAGTTGGCCTGGAAATCGACTGTGTCCTTGCCAATGTCCGCCAGCAACGTCTCGGCAACGCGGGCCAGACGGGCCTCGGTGTAGCGCATCGCCGCCGGCGGGTCGGCGTCCATCGAACCGAAATTGCCCTGCCCGGCGATCAGCGGCAGACGCATGGAGAAATCTTGCGCCATACGCACCAGCGCGTCGTAGATCGATTGATCGCCGTGCGGATGGTACTTGCCCATCACTTCGCCGACGATGCGCGCCGATTTGCGGAACACGTGCGTCGAGTCGAAGCCGCTTTCCTTCATCGCATGCATGATGCGACGCTGCACCGGCTTCAGGCCGTCGCGCGCATCAGGCAGGGCACGCGCCACGATCACGCTCATCGCGTAATCGAGGTAGGAGCGTTTCATCTCCTCTTCGATCGTGATCGGCTCGATATCGTGCGATGGCTGCTGCGGCGGAGGCGCGTCGGAGGGCGGCGGCGGAGGCGGAAGGGTCGTTTCGTCGCTCACGGAAACCTGGATTTTGCGTGTTATTTGGCCCTGCCAGAGGGCCCGGCGGAACAGGACGGCACCCTACCAAACCCGCCCGGGAACACCAGCAAAAAACAACCCGGCTGCACGACTTTAACTAATTGATTTTACTGGCTAAATTGTCGCGCCAAATGACTGTCGGAAAGGTCGCGAATTGCCCCCAGAAACCTCTCTCCAACTGCCTTCGGTCGCGGTCTTCGATCTGGGTGGCGTCCTGCTCGACTGGAATCCGCGGCACCTCTACCGCAAACTGATCCCCGATCCTGGGGAAATGGAGCGTTTCCTCGCCACGGTGGCCACGCCGCAATGGCACGGCGTGCAGGACCATGGTGGCGATCCGGCGGAATCAACGCGCCGTCTGCAGGCCGAAAACCCGGGGCAGGAGGCGCTGATTGCCGCCTTCTACGACCGCTTCGACGAGATGTGCGATCACGCGCTTCCGGAAATGGCCAACCTGATCGAGCGTCTCCACGCCGCGGGGACCCCTCTGTATCTTCTGTCCAATGCGCCGGGCTTTCTCGACGGCTG
>CALDNT010000264.1 GCA_937915145.1 uncultured Reyranella sp. | reverse complement strand
ACCAGTGGCCGGCCAGTGCCGGGTTACGAAGTCCGCATCCTCGATGACAAGGGCAAGAAGGTGAAATCGGGTGAGAGCGGGCGGCTGTGGATCCGCGCCGAGTCGACGGCCAAGTACTACTGGAACAAGCCCGAGAAGACCGCCGAGACCATGGTCAAGGGCTGGCTCGACACCGGCGACACCTATCGCGAGGACCGCGACGGATATTTCATCTACGAGGGCCGCAGCGACGACCTGTTGAAAGTCGGTGGTATCTGGTGCTCGCCGGTCGAGATCGAGAACTGCCTGATCGGCCATCCCGCCGTGCTCGAGGCCGCCGTCGTCGGCCATGCCGACGAGGCAGCACTGATCAAACCCAAGGCGATCGTGGTGCTGAAACAGGCCGGTGCCGCCGATGACGCACTGACCGGCGAACTGATGGCGCTTTGCAAGAAGTCGCTGGCGCCGTACAAATATCCGCGCTGGGTCGAATACGTACCCGAGCTTCCCAAGACGGCGACCGGCAAGATCCAGCGCTTCAAGCTGCGCTCGTAATCACGGGTTCACTCACCAGCGTCCCGTCCAACTCAAGCGCATCGAGATCGGCGGCATTCACGCCAGCATGCTGCGCAAGCACATGACGATTGTGTTCGCCAAGAAATGGCGCCCGGCCAGGCATCATGGTGCCGCCGCCGAGATCGCGGATCGGATTGCCAGTGACCTGGAACGATCCCAGTGCCGGGTCGCACACGTCGCGCACAGTGCCGCGGCCGACCATATGCGGGTGTGCCATCGCCTCCTTCACGCTGAGGATCGGCGCAACCGGAACCCGCGCCTTCTGCAACAGCGCCAACGCCCCGTCGCGGCCCGGCAACGTCATCAGCCAGTCCTGGACGAGTGCGTTCAACGCATCCCTGTTCGTCACGCGCTCGGGCGCACCGGCAAAGCGTGGATCGTGTTCGAGGTCGGGCCGGCCCATGGCGGCACAGAACCTGGGCCACATCTGTTGCAGCACCACGATGTAGAGATATCCGTCGCGGGTCGCGAAGATGCCAAGCGGCGTCACCGTGCCATGATGCTGGCCGGTACGATGCGGCTCCCAGGCACCCAGGCTCGCCATCTCAACGCTGATCTCGTGAGCATGAAAGTAGAAATCAAGGATCGAGATATCGAGGTGCCGGCCGCCCTGGCCGCGGCTCCTGGCGAACAGCGCGGCGTTGATGGCAGCGAGCGCGGTAATTCCGGTGCCGACGTCACCGACCGCAAAGCCGGTAAGCGAGGGCGGTCCGTCGGGATCGCCGATCATGCTGGTGATACCGGCATAGGCCTGGGCGATGAAGTCGAAGCCGGGCAGTGGCGCCAGCGGTCCGGTTTGTCCGAACGCCGAGATCGAACACATGATGAGGTTGGGATTGAGGGCATGAACCTGGTCCCAGCCGAAGCCCAGCCGGCCGATGACACCGGGCGAGAAATTCTCGACCATCACGTCGGCCTTCTTCACGAGCTCGCCGACCATCGCACGGGCGCGCGGCCGGCCGAGATCCAGGCAGAGACTCAGCTTGCCCTGGTTATGCTGGAAGAAATAGGCGCTGCGGCCGTCGCGCATCAGCGGCATGCCGCGAGCGTAATCGCCCAACGGCGCGAGTTCGACCTTGATCACCTCGGCGCCCAGCTCGGCCATCAGCCGCGTGCAGGCGGGCCCCGCGATCACCTGGGTGAAATCGAGCACCCGCACACCGTCCAGCAGTCCCGCCATGCCCGTCCCTCTCGTCTTGCCAGTCCGCCAATAAGCCGTTGTTGCAACCGGCATTTTCGGCTTCTATAGCGCCCAATGGAAATGGATAACGGGAAACAGGGAGTTTTCGGCCCATGAAAATCAAATTGTTTGGACCCGCAACAATTGCCGCGGCCGCGACGTTGGCAATGGTCAGCCTGCCGGTAATGGCACAGAGCCCGATCAAGATCGGCTTCGTCACCACGCTGTCGGGCTCGCAGGCCGCCATCGGCGAAGACATGCGCCGCTCGGCCGATCTCGCCAAGGAACATCTCGGCGGCAAGATGGGCGGCAAGCCGTTCGAGATCATCTACGAAGACGACACCTTCAAGCCCGACGTCGGCAAGCAGAAGTCGGAAAAGCTGGTGCAGCAGGACAAGGTCAACTTCATCACCGGCTACATCTGGTCGAACGTGCTGCTGGCCTCGCTGAAGACGGTGACCGACGAAGGCGACACCATCCTGGTCTCGGCCAATGCCGGCCCGTCGCAGATCGCAGGCGACCTGTGCAACAAGAATTTCTTCTCGACCTCGTGGCAGAACGACCAGACGCCGATGGCAATGGGCGAATACCTGCAGAAGAAGGGAGTGAAGAGCCTCTATCTGATGGCCCCCAACTACGCCGCCGGCAAGGACATGATGGCCGGCGTCAAGCGGACCTTCAAAGGCCAGATCGCCGGCGAGGATTATACCAAGTGGCCCGACCAGCTCGACTTCTCGGCCGAACTCGCCAAGATCCGCGCCGCCAAGCCCGAAGGCGTCTTCATCTTTTATCCCGGCGCGCACGGCGTGCAGTTCCTCACGCAATACTCGCAGGCGGGCCTCAAGGGCCAGATTCCGCTCTATCAGGTGTTCAGCGTCGATGCGATCACCCTGCCGCAGCAAAAGGACCTGGCGCTGGGCATTCTGGGTGCCCAGGAATGGGTCAACGACCTGCCCAACGATCAGAACAAGCGCTTCGTCGCCGACTTCAAGAAGAAGCACGGCACCTATCCGTCGTTCTATGGTGCGCAGAGCTACGACGCGATCATGCTGATGGCCTCGGCCGCCGAAGCGCTGAAGGGCGACTTGTCGAGCAAGGACAAGGTCCGCGCCGAAATGAAGAAGGCAAACTTCAAGTCGGTGCGCGGTGACTTCAAGTTCGGCAACAACAACTTCCCGATCGAGAATTTCTACATCCAGGATACGGTCAAGGATGCCGCTGGCATGCTGACGCTCAAGACCGTCGCAACGGCGATGACGGCAGCGGTCGATCCGTATGCCTCGAAATGCCCGATGAAGTAAGATCTGCCGGCATGACGACCGACGGGAGCGCGGCGACGCGCTCCCGTTTCGCTTGAGAGTGCACAATGGAATATCTGCTGCTGCAAATCCTCAACGGCGTGCAGCTCGGTCTGCTGATGTTCCTGCTCGCCGCCGGCCTGACATTGACCTTCGGCATTATGGACCTGGTCAACCTGGCGCACGGTTCGCTCTACATGATGGGCGCCTATATCGCCTGGACGCTGATCGCCTGGACCGACTCCTTTGTAATGGGCGCGCTGCTTACACTGCCTGCTACATTCTTGCTGGGTGTCGTCGTCGAGCGGGTCGTGGCACGGCGACTTTATGCTCGTGACCATCTCGACCAGGTGCTGGCGACCTTCGGTCTGATCCTGTTCTTCAACGAACTGGTGCGCGTGATCTGGGGACCGGCCGGCAAGAGCATCGCCGTCCCCAAGTTTCTCGCCCACACCATCGAAATCATGCCGGGCGCGCCTTATCCGGCCTACCGGTTCGCCATCATCTTGGTCGGCGCGGCCGTGGCGCTGCTGCTGGCCTGGCTGGTGACCCGTACCCGGGTCGGCATGCTGATCCGCGCCGGCGCTTCCAACCGGCGGATGATCGCGGCGCTCGGCGTCAACATCGAACTGTTGTTCAGCCTGGTCTTCGGCCTCGGTGCCGTCTTTGCCGCTCTCGCCGGCCTGATGGCAGCTCCCCTTACCTCGGTGAAGATCGGCATGGGCGACGATATCCTGATTCTCACCTTTGTAATCATCGTCATCGGCGGCATCGGCTCGATCAAGGGCGCTTTCGTGGCCGCCATGCTTGTCGGCCAGATCGACATCATCGGGCGTGCATTCTTGCCCGACATGCTGAAGACCTTCCTCAGTCCGAGTGCCGCCGCAAGTGCGGCGCCTTCGATCTCGCAGGTCCTGGTCTATGTCCTGATGGCTGGCGTACTGATCTGGCGGCCGACCGGCCTGTTCGGTCAGAAAAACTGACGAGCATGGCGGTATTTCTCGCCTCGCTTCGCACCCCGCGCGGTCTGCTGACCGCACTGGTGCTCGTGCTTCTCGCCGTGCTGCCGCTGCTTACCCAGGCATTCGATCAACGCTATCTGCTGTCGATCGGCACGCGCATCGTCATCTGGGCGATCGCCGCGGTCAGCCTCAACATGATCCTGGGCTACGGCGGCTTGGTGAGTTTCGGCCACGCCGTGTTCTTCGGTGTCGGTGGCTATGCCGTCGGTATCCTGTCGGCCAACGGCCTGCACAGCGGCTGGCTGCAATGGCCGGTCGGCATCCTCGCGGCAGCGGCGTGGGCGGCGCTGGTCGGGGCGCTGTCACTGCGCACCAGAGGCGTCTATTTCATCATGATCACGCTGGCCTTCGCCCAGCTCGTCTACTACGTCGGCGCCGGCCTGGAAGCCTATGGTGCCGACGATGGCCTCAACATCAGCCGCAGCCGGTTTCCCGATGTCATCGACCTGCGCGACAAGGCAAGCTTCTACTGGCTTTGCTTCGTCTTGCTCTGCGGTACCCTGTGGTTCTGCCAGCGATTCGCCACTTCACGCTTCGGCTTCGTGCTCCGTGGCGCCAAGTCGAACGATCTGCGCATGACAGCCCTCGGCTTCCCGGTTTTCCACTACCGCCTGGCCGCCTTCACCATCTCCGGCGCCTTCGGCGGGCTGGCCGGCATCCTGCTCGCCAACGAGGGCGCCTACATTTCACCGGCGATGATGTCGTGGATCAAGTCAGGCGACCTCATCATCATCGTCGTGCTGGGCGGCATGGGTACCCTGTTCGGCCCGCTCTATGGCGCCATCGCCTTCTTCGCGCTGGAAGAATTTCTGCCGCCGTTGCTCGATCTCGGCGGCAAGGACTGGGGCGAATACTGGCAGATCGTGTTCGGGCCGATGCTGATTCTGATCGCGCTCTATGCCAGGGGCGGCATCGATTCCCTTCTCGGGAGAACGCAGGCGCACCACAATGGCTGAGCCCCTGCTCCGCACAGACCGGTTGATCAAGCGCTTCGGTGGCCTGGTCGCCACCGACACGGTGTCGATCGATGTCCAGCCGGGCGAGATCCACGCCCTGATCGGGCCCAACGGCGCCGGCAAGACGACCCTGGTCAGCCAGATCACCGGCAATACGGCGCCCGATTCCGGCACCATCCACTTCGCCGGACGCGACGTCACCCGCCTGCCGACGCATGCCCGTGTGCGGCTGGGCCTCGCACGTTCCTTCCAGATCACGTCAGTGCTGCGCGAGTTTACCGCTCTCGACAATGTGGCGCTGGCGGTCCAGGCCCATGCCGGTCACTCGTTCCGCTTCCTGGCCGACGCCCGCCGCGATGAACGCCTGCGCGCGCCGGCCCGCCGCGGCCTCGAGGCGGTCGGGCTGAAGGATCGCTCCGACACGCCGGCCGCTACGCTCAGCCACGGCGAGCAGCGCCAGCTCGAAATCGCGATGGCGCTGGCCGGCGATCCCAAGCTTCTGCTGCTCGACGAGCCGATGGCCGGCATGGGCGCCGAGGAATCGCAGCACATGATCGAGTTCCTGCGCGCACTCCGCGGCCGACGCGCCGTCCTGCTGATCGAACACGACATGGACGCCGTGTTCCAGTTGGCCGATCGCATCACCGTGCTGGTCTATGGTCGCGCCATCGCCAGCGGGACGCCCGACGAGATCCGCGCCAATGCCGAGGTTCGCCAAGCCTATCTCGGCGAGGAAACGGCGGGGACGGCATGATGCTCCGGGTCCGCGAGCTCGAGGCCTTCTACGGTGCCAGCCAGGCCCTGTTCGGCATGGAACTGAGCATCGACGCCGGCGAGGTCGTGACACTGATGGGCCGCAACGGCATGGGCAAGACCACGACCGTACATGCGGTCATGGGCCTGCTCGAGGCTCGCCGCGGCGTTGTCGAATTCGAAGGCGTCAGGGTCGAGCGGTTGCCGTCTTTCCGCATTGCCCGGTTGGGAGTCGGCCTGGTACCCGAGGGGCGGCAGATCTTTCCCAACCTCTCGGTACGCGAGAATTTGGTGGCCGCCGCCGCCAACCGCGACGGCCGGACCAATCCCTGGACGCTGGAGCGTGCGTTCGAATTCTTCCCGCGGCTCGCCGAACGCCAGCGCAACATGGGTAGCCAGCTTTCGGGCGGCGAGCAGCAGATGCTGGCGGTCGGCCGCGCCTTGATGACCAATCCCAAATTGCTGATCCTCGACGAAGCGACGGAGGGTTTGGCACCACTGATCCGCCAGGAGATCTGGTCCTGCCTCGGCCGGCTGAAGCGCGAAGGCCAGGCGATCCTGCTCATCGACAAGAACGTGGGCGCCCTGATCGGCCTCGCCGATCGCCATCATATCGTCGAAAAGGGCCGCGTCGTCTGGGCCGGCACATCCGAGGCGCTGGCTCGGGACAAGGAACTGCAGCACAGGTATCTTGGCATCTGATCCTGCGGAGCTAGCGATGCGTTTGCCAATTTTTGCCCTGTTGCTTGCCCTTGTTGCAGCTCCGGTCTGCGGTCCTGTCATGGCCCAAGGGGGAGCGGTCAACGTCTACAACTGGTCCGACTACATTGCCGAGGATCAGCTCAAGGTCTTCGCGAAAGAGACCGGGATCAAGGTCAACTACACGACCTATGACTCCAACGAGATTCTCGATGCCAAACTCAGGACCGGCCGGTCGGGTTACGACGTCGTGGTACCGACGGCCTCGCCGTTCTTCGTCCGCCAGCTCGCCGCGGGGATCTACCTGCCGCTCGACAGATCGAAGCTGAAGAACTGGGGCAACCTCGATCCCGAGATCATGGCGGCGTTGGCCAAATACGATTCCGGCAATGCCCATGGCATTCCCTGGATGTGGGGCACGACGGGCATCGGCTACAACGTCGCAGAGATCGCGAAGCGCCTGCCCGATGCGCCGGTCGATTCACTGCGCATGATCTTCGACCCCGCGGTAGTGTCGAAATTCGCGGATTGCGGCGTCATGCTGCTCGACAGCGCCACCGACGTCCTGCCCGCGGCACTGAAGTATCTTGGCCTCGATCCCGACTCCAAAAGAAGAGACGATCTTGCCAAGGCGGCAGATGTCGTCAAGGCCGTACGGCCCTACATCCGCAAGTTCCATTCCTCGGAGTACATCAATGCGCTGGCCGGCGGGAATATCTGCCTCGCCTTCGGTTTCTCCGGCGACATCTTCCAAGCGCGCGACCGTGCCGCCAAGGCCAGCGACAAGCAGGACATCGCCTATGCCATTCCCCGCGAAGGCTCACTGCTGTGGATCGACGTCGCTGCCATTCCAAAGGATGCGCCGAACGCCGCCAACGCCTACCGCTTCCTCGATTTCATGATGGATCCGAAGGTCGCGGCAGCCTCCAGCGAGCTCACCGGCTACGCCAATGCCAACAAGGCGGCCCTGCCGCTGATGCCAAAGGACATCGTCGACAATCCATTGATCTATCCGCCCGCCGACGTACGCGCCAGATTCTACACTATCACCGCTGGGACGCCGGAGCAGACGCGCGAGCGCACGCGGCTCTGGACCGCCGTGAAGACGGGCCGGTGAGCGATCCCATCGTCAGGCTCGAGGGCCTGACCAAGCGCTTTGGCGCCGTCGCAGCCGTCGATGGCGTCGATCTCGACGTCGTGGGTGGCGAGCTGTTCGCCCTGCTGGGTGGCTCGGGCTGCGGCAAGACCACGCTGCTGCGCCTGCTT
>CALDNT010000263.1 GCA_937915145.1 uncultured Reyranella sp. | reverse complement strand
AACACCGAGACCCAGCTTCGCACCAAGACCTGGGCGGAACTGGCGAAATGGCTACGCCAGTGGAATTGCCGGGAATGGTTCGATTTTACGGCGACCTCGCTTGTGTCGCGCGTAATCGGCCACGGCCCGACCTGGAGGCTCGATCTGGTGCCGTGGTCGCAGACTAACGCCGAGGCTTTCGCAGGACTGCACAACCAGAGTCGTCGCACTATCATCGTGTTCGACGAGGCCTCGGCGATCCCCGATGTGATCTGGGACACCACCGAGGGCGCGCTGACCGACAAGGATACCGAGCTGCTGTGGCTGGTGTTCGGAAACCCGACGCGCAACAGCGGCCGTTTCCGCGAGTGCTTCGCGCGCTTTGCACATCGGTGGCGCGGACGGCAAGTCGACTCGCGCAATGTCGAGATAACCAACAAGGCCCAGCTCCGACGCTGGGTCGACGACTACGGCGAGGACAGTGACTTCGTCCGGGTACGCGTGCGCGGTGTTTTTCCGCGTGCCGGCTCGATGCAATTCATCGACGGCGACACCATCGAGGAGGCGGCGCGCCGCGAGATTGCCATCGATGCCGACGAGCCTCTGGTGGTCGGCGTCGATGTCGCGCGTTTCGGCGACGACCGTTCGGTGATCTATCCGCGCCGCGGCCGCGACGCACGCAGCCGCCCGGCAGTCGTGCTGCGCGGCGTCGATCTGATGACTCTTGCTGGAAAAGTGGTGGAAGTCGCCGCGCAATACCGCGCCGATGCCATCTTCGTCGATGAGGGCGGACTGGGCGGCGGCGTGGTCGATCGGCTGCGCCAGCTCCAGGCACCGAACGTGATCGGCGTCAATTTCGCCGGACGGCCGGACGGCTGGGCGCCGGAAGGTACGGGGCCGTTGTATGCCAACAAGCGTGCCGAGATCTGGGGCCGCCTGCGCGACTGGCTGAAGGCTGGTGCGATCATCGACGATCCTGCGCTCGCTCAGGATCTCGGCAGTCTCGAGTACGGCTACGACGCGCGCAACGCCATCCAGCTCGAGCGCAAGGACGACATGAAAAAGCGCGGGCTCGCCTCGCCGGATCTCGGCGACGCCCTGGCGCTCACCTTCGCCCAGCCGGTCCACCCGGGTTGGCGGCGCGGCGGGCACGATCTGCAACCGCGCATCCTCGACCAGGATCACGACTACGACTTTTTCCACGACCTCTAGCCAACGGAGTGACAGACCATGTGCCTTTTTTCATCCGCCACACCGGCGATGCCGCCGATGCCATCGCTACCGCCCGCGCCACCGCCGCCGCCCGCGCCGCCACTGGCCGCCGATCCCGCGGTTAAGGCCGCGCGCGAGGATGCCCGCCGGCGGGCCGCCGGCCTACAGGGCTATCGAAGCACCATCGCCACATCAGGGCTCGGGCTCGCCGGCGCGCCGGCGCCCAACAGCACCGGGTTCAAGACCCTGCTGGGCCAGTGAGAGGACGGGAACCATGACCCTTTCCGATGGTGAACTTCGTCGCCACTGCGAGCGCCGGATGGGCGCGCTCGACCGCGAGCGCCAGAGCTGGTTCCAGCACTGGCGCGAGCTCTCCGACCATATCCTGCCGCGGCGCGGCCAGTTCCTGAGCGCCGCCGGACAAAGCGACCGCGGCCGCAAGGTGAACGGCCGGATCCTCGATTCGACCGGCACCCTGGCCGCCCGCACCCTGGCCTCGGGGCTGATGTCGGGCGTCACCTCGCCGGCCAGGCCTTGGTTCCGTCTTACCGTCGGCGATCCGGCGCTCGCACAGGCCGAAGGTGTACGAGCGTGGCTCGATCGGGTGCAGGAGGCAATGCTGCGCGTCTTCGCACGCTCCAATCTCTACAACGCACTGGCCACGGTCTATGAGGAGTTGGGCGTCTTTGGTTCGGCTTCGCTGCTGGTGCTGGAGGACGACGAGGAAATAGTGCGGGCCTGGCCGCTGACGGTGGGCGAATACTGGCTCGCCTCATCGGACCGGCAGGTGGTGAACACGCTCTACCGCGA
The DNA here is from genome assembly GCA_937915145.1 of uncultured Reyranella sp. GTDB lineage: Bacteria > Pseudomonadota > Alphaproteobacteria > Reyranellales > Reyranellaceae > Reyranella. Next base: position 5,738 of record CALDNT010000263.1, on the reverse strand, counting down.
GTTCCCACTCACCGTATTCCAGCTCGTCGAGCGCTTTGGCCGCGACGCCGTGTCTCCGCTGGTGCGCGAGCAGTACAAGGCCGGTACCTGGGACCGCGAGGTCACGGTGGTGCATGCGATCGAGCCCAACGAGGGCCGCGACCTCGACCGTGCCGACAACCGCAACATGGCATTCCGCTCAGTCTACTACGAGAAGGCGGGCGCCGATGACTGTCTGCTGTCGGTCTCCGGCTTCGAAACCTTCCCGGCCATGTGCCCGCGCTGGCATCTGATCGGCAACGACGTGTGGGGCCGCTCGCCCGGCATGGACGCACTGCCCGACGTGAAGGGCCTGCAGGTCCTGCACAAGCGCTTCGGCCAGGCGCTGGAGAAGATGGTGAGCCCGCCGATGGTGGCGCCACCGTCTCTGCGCAACGATACGGCGTCGTCGTTGTCGGGGGCGGTCACCTACGTCGCCGACCCAACCGGCGTGGGTTTTAGGCCAGCCTATCAGATCAACCCGCCGCTCAATCATCTTGCCTCGGCGATCGCCGACCGGCAGCGCTGCGTCCAGGCGGCTTTTTATGCCGACCTGTTCCTGATGATGAGCCAGCTCGACGACGTGCGCTCGGCGACCGAGATCGTGGAGCGGCGCGAGGAGAAGATGGTGATGCTGGGGCCGGTGCTGGAGCGGCTGCATGATGAATTGCTCGATCCGCTGATCAAACGGGTGTTCGGCCTCATGGAGCGGGCGGGTGCGGTTCCGCCGCCGCCGCCGGCACTGAATGGCCGCGCCATGGATATCGAGTACGTGTCGTCGCTGGCCCAGGCGCAACGCTCCGTCGCCACAGGCGGCATCGAGCGGTTCGTGAGCTTCGCCGGCCGTGCCGCGGCGATGAAGCCAGAGGTCTTGGACAAGCTCGACATCGACCAGACGGTCGACGCCTACGGCGACCTGTTGGGCGTGCCGGGTCGATTGATCGTGTCGACCGACAAGGCCGCGGCGGCCCGCAACCAGCGGGATCAAGCACAACAGCAGCAGATGGCGCTGCAGGCGAGCCAGGCGATGGCCACCGGCGCCGAGAAGCTCGGCCGCGTCGACGTGGGCGGCGGCAAGAACGCGATCCAGGCCCTGCTGGGCCGCTGACCGGAGAGGAACATGGCAAGCATTGTGATCAACGGCCCGCCGGAAGAACCGGCGGCGCCGGCGGCGGACCCGTGGTTGGCCTCGAACGGTCCGGTGGCGATCCAGGCCGATGAGATGTTCGCGCGCCAGCTCGACACCGGGTTCGCGGGCGAGATCCGCACCCTCGTGCATGACCCGGAGACGGGCCTCGCGGGCAAGGGGCCGGAGGATGCGCTGGGCGGCATTGCCGAGACCCTGCCGATGCTGGGCGAGCTGAAGGACCGCTATCTCGCGCAGGCGATCGGCCCGCGCCAGAAGGCCATCCTGGAACCGCTGATCGACAGCCGCCTCGACCGCGTCACAGGTGACCTCGGCCGGATCGCACAGCAGGCGACGTCGGCGCTCGACGATCGCATCGTGGCTGAACGCCTTGCCGGTCTGCAACAGGACGCGGCATTGGCCTGGCACGATCCGGCACATCTGCGCGCCCTGGGTCATGCGGCGGTGGGCGAGCTGCGCTACCAGGGCGAGCGCAAGGGATGGGACGAGACCCGGACCGACACGGCCGTGCGCAAAGGCCTGAGCGATCTCTATGCCAGTGCGGTCGAGCAGGCCATCGGCAAGGATCCCGACGGCGCCGCGACGCTCTACGAACATGCGCGGGACGTGATCCAGCCGGACCGGCAGGCTGTCGTCGATCGCAAGATGGAACGGGCGCGAGAGGAGCGTGGTGTTTCCGAGGTGATGCGCAGCCTGGCCGAAGCGGACGATCCGACGCGTCGTCCCGATCTCGATGACTATCAGCTCCGCGCCGACGAACTGACGCCGCCGGATGCTTCACCCGAGATGCGCGCACAGGTGAACAGGATGGCGCGGATCGAGCACGCGCAGGCTGACCGGGTGTGGCAGGCGGCGCGTGGCCGTTCCGCAGTGGCGGCCCTCGACTGGCTAGCCAAGAACTCGGCGGCGCCGCTATTGGCGATGCCACCCGCGTTGCGCGATGGGCTGAGCCCCGAGCAGACCGAGCGGCTGGACGCCGCTGCCATCAACGGTGGACGCCCGGTCACCGACGGTGACATCTACGAAGCGCTCGACCGGCAAGCCGTTTACGAAGCCAAGGCGTTCGCCGGTCTCGATCTCAGCCAGTACCGCCTGTCGCTCGATGACGAAGACTACCAGCGTCTGCTCGGGTTCCAGAAGGCTTTCGTGGAAGGCCGGTCCGATGCCGCCTTCGAGCGGTACGGCCTCGGCCGTACATTCTTGGACCAAGGGCTGCACAAGGCCAACTTCGATCCGGATGGGCCGGAGGCCCGAACCTCGCAGCAGCAGCTCGACAGGCTGCTCGGCGATTTCGAGGCTATCGAAGGCAGGCCGCCGATGATGGCGGATCTTCGCGTCCTCGTCGGTGACGTGGTGCGGCGCCTCGTCGATGACTCGAACATCGTTCGGGTCGCGGGAGGTGATCCGGCCGGAGCCGATGGCCATACGCAGGTCGCGCAACAGCAAGAGCCGGCAGAGGGACGCCGAGGCATCGCGCCAAATATCGAGCCACCTCCGGGACGACCTATCAAGAGCAGCCTTGGACACCCTGTCATGTTGCCCGGCGGCTCGTACATACCGGATCGATACTCTCCGACAGGCTACTTGATGGCACCGACGGCTGATCTCGGCCCAGTCGCGACGGCCGGTCGTCAGGCTGGTGTGACCTATCGTCTAATGATGGCGGGCGGCGATCCTGTGCGTGTCGGTCTGGCGCAAAACTATCTGATTGGCAGTTTAGGTATCCATCTTGGCCATGCCGGCATGTTTGACTATCAGCGCGAGGGAAGTATTTTCACGAAATACGACCAGCACCCCCAGTGGCGAAACGTGTCCAACGTTAACGTCGGCCTTTTCTGCCAGCAAGCAGGGCTGCCGCTCGACATGACGCTTTCCATCGCCGGGACTTTCGCCCTTGTCGCTTCTGATAACAGGAACCTGAGAGCGCCCTACTTTCTGAATCATCAGACAGCGGAGTTTATCAAGCTTGGCTACGAACTCGGCGAGGCCAGGAAATTCGAGAAGTAATCGATCGGTGAGAAGCGCAACGCAATGCTTCTAAGCCGAATTGCGATTGTTGGTCGAAGGCCGACTGCCGACTACCCGCTTCCGAATGCGGATCGCCGTCCAGGTAAGGGCAAGAGCCAACGCAACAAGGACCGCTTCGATTCCGTACGTCGAGACCGGCTCGCCCTCGTCATGAATGATCGGCGGCAATGCCAACAGAAGAGGAGATAAGAACAGCAGGATCAGGCAGCCTCCGGCAACCTTTAGCTCGGCGCATTTGGTCCCGATCTCGGCGCAGTCGATGGCCATCCCGATGCACCTGACTGCGGAGAAGCCAAATGCGTACGAGATCCAACACACAGGCAGGGTGATCACAAAGCTTCCAAGGAAATCATTCAGCTTTTCTGGCAGCCATGGCCACGTTCTTATGAACGCTGCTGAAACCGCGCTTTGCAAGGCACTCAGTCTTCGAATCATAAGAGTGGTGCTCCTGAGCCAGATAGGCCGAGACTCAAAATACGATGAAACAACTTTGGGACAAGCGGAAGCACGCAGTGGTTGCAATCTCCCAGCTCAAGTGATCATCGCGGTGAACTCGATACTCGTATCGACACCTTGTTTCTAGGCCGAGAGTCGTGCCGGGGGGAGCGGCCGGCTGCATTGATCTGACCAATAGTTATGTCGCGCTCTTCCAGTGCCCTCTGGGATCTAGGACTCGACCTCAAGGGGTATGTCGATTATTCCCCGCTCGCACCATAGTGCCATCAAAATGTAGGGCAAATATCCTTGCCCATGAAGATCGGGTCGACGGAAACGGTGGCTGCTCCCGGATCTGTCAAGAAGGGCTCACGTACCACACGAGGACGACGGCTCGGAACTATTCGCGCCATTGCCTACTGGGGCCTTTGGTTTTTTCTGGTCTTCAGCTTTCTTGCGAGTACGCACGATATCTGGGACTACAAACGGAATCCGACGACCTATCACCAGGTCTATCTGGATGCCGCCCTGCACGAGCGTGTTGCGTGGGCGTACGCCGCGCTGACGGGCATCGCCATTCCTTTTCAGGCTGCCGGCTGGAGGGGGCGCCGTTTCTCGAAAATCGCCGTCGCGGTGTTCGGGTTACACGTCTGCTTCGCCGTCGCCGATCACGCGTTTGGAATTATCGCGATCTGTTGCACATAGACGATATTCGCCGATGCGAAGAAGACGCGGTGGAGACAATAGCGCGCGGCGGCTGACGTCAGTCTGGGTCGTCCGTTTCTGACGACGAGCCAAGTCAACGACGCGTGCCGCAGCGATGAAGCCGGACGTTCTGGACAAGCTCGACATCGACCAGACGGTCGACGCCTACGGCAACCCGTCAGCAGCGGGCGCAGGTGCAACAGCAGCAGGTGACGTTGCAGGCCGGCCAGGCGATGTCTGCCGACGCCGAAAAGCTCGGCCGCATCGATGCGGGCGGCGGCAAGAACGCGATTCAGGCCCAGGTGGGCCGCTAACCCGGAGAACCGGCATGGGAACGACGATGTACCCGACTGTGCCCGTGGCCAAGCCGGAGGCGGAGCCGTTCCCGGTGACGGCGATCCCGTGGCGGTGCAGGCCGACGACTTCAAACGACCCAGGGAACGATCTGACCCGGGTTGGACATCAATGCTCGATGGAGGGCCGGCCTGGCCGCTCGGGGCATTATTTTCAAGAAGGAGACAAGGATGTGTGATCCCATCGCAATGATCGGTGCGACCGTACTGGGTGCCGCGCAACAGGCGCAGCAGGCTCAGCAGGCCGCTGCACAGCAGAGCAGCCACGCCTGGCAGGCAGCCTATCAGACGGCCTTTCAGACCGCGCAGGCGCGCAATGCCGCGACGGTCTCGGAATACAATGCGCAGGACGCCGAACGGCGCGGCGCGGTCGAAGAGGAGCGGCAGCGGCGAAAGACATCGCTGCTGCTCGGCACCCAGCAGGCGCGCTTCGCGGCCCAGGGTAGCGATCTCGAGGGCTCGCCGCTCGACCTGCTCGGCGATACCGCGGCCTTTGGCGAACAGGACGCGCTTTCCATCCGCTACCAGGCGGCACGCGAGGCCTGGACCCAGCGATTGCAGGCTTCGAGCCAGAACGCCCAGGCTGATTTCTATACGGCCTCGATGCCGCCGTGGGTGGCCAACCCGGATCCGGGCCTGGGGATTGCCCGTTCGCTTCTGGGCGGTTCCACAGGCGTGTTCAAATTCACCTGACGGCGGAATCTCCCTTCGCAAGCAGGCCTAGGGCTCGGGATCGCGCCGTTGCGGGGAGTTTTGGCAACAAAACGGGAACTTGCTGCGGCGCACTGTGACTGCCTTGCCACACCATCCGCAACAATGCGCCGGGCGTTGTTGTATCTGTGGCGCCCCGCTGGGGCCCTCGGTTACAGTAACTTTGTTATCGCGATTTGGAGTTTTGGCCCGCGCCTCAAGCGTACCGGGCCGTGTTGAAGAGGGAGATCGAGGCATGAAGAAGACACTTTTGGCCGCCGCCGCGCTCGTAGCGCTGCCCGCCATTGCCCAGGCCCAGACACCGGCGCCGGGTTTCTACGTTGGCGCCGAAGGTGGCGTTA
>CALDNT010000262.1 GCA_937915145.1 uncultured Reyranella sp. | reverse complement strand
CAGTAGACCGCCTGGATCGACCCGACGCTCATCTTGGCGGCACGGAACGAGACCAACAGCAGCAGGCCGAGTGGCGCCAAGATCGCGATCCAACCCAGCCCGTTCAGGCCGACGACGCGGCCAGCCTGGACCTGGAAGAACATGCCGGCGAGTTCGGGCGAGCTGAACAGCCCGAAAGCCACGATGCCCGACAGCGCGAGCCCCGAAGCCATATAATTGTAGACGCGCACCATATGGGCACGCAGGCCGACATCGAATACCGCCTGGTCGGCGACGCTGCCGGCCCTGTTGAATGTCTCGAAGTTCGGATTTGCCATCTTTGTACAAGCCTCCACGGGGGCCTCATGTCGAGCCCCTTCGAACGACAATCTGGGCATTCAGACGATGTGAATCAAGAGCGATAGTGCCTTGAATTGTTGGGTTTTACGTTCACTTACTGGGAATTCATCTTGCTTCATTCATTGCGTAGCAACGCCAACGGACGTTGCCGCAGCGCCGCCAAAGTGCCCATAAGGCCGAATGCAAGGGTGAGCGCCATCGCCCCCAGGGCGACGCCCACGGCAACCGTTGGCAGGAAGGTCCATTCAAGTCTCATCAACCGGCTGACCACCAGCCAGGCGCCCAGTGTGCCGACACCCAGCGCCGCCAGCGCCGTGGCAAGGCCAAGGGCCGCAAACTCCCAGGCGAAGATGCCGGCGATGCGCGCCCGGCTGGCCCCCAGCACCTTCATGACAACAGCTTCGTGGACGCGCCGACGCTGGGTGGCGAGCATGGCGCCGGCCAGCACCAGGACGCCGGCCAGGATGCTGAGAAAGCCGATGACCCGGGTCGCCAGGCCGATGTTGCCGAGCACACCGGTTGCCGTCTCGATGGCGTCGCGAATGCGCACCACGGTGACGTTGGGATACCGATCGGTAACGGCCTTGAAGATCTCTTCTTCAGCGTCGGGCGTCGCCTTCACCGTGGCAAGAAAGGTGTGCGGCGCACGGTCGAGGGTCCCGGGCGAGTAGACGAAGACGAAATTGATGGCGAGCGTCGTCCATTCGATACGCCGCAGCGAGGCGATGCGGGCCTCGATGTCGCGGCCGAGCACATTCACCGTGATGGTATCGCCAAGTCCAATGCCGAAGGCGCGCGCCAGGTTTTCGTCGAACGAGATGAGCTGCGGGCCGCGATAGTCAGCCGGCCACCATTGCCCCGCCACGATGCGCGAGCCCTCGGGCGGTGTCGCCGAATAGGTGACGCCGCGGTCGCCCTCGACCGCCCAGCGCGCATCGGACGGAACGTCGACCTCGCTTACCGGCTTGCCACCGATCTTCACGATCCGCCCACGCAACGACGGCACCTTGTCGAGCGGGCCGGCCCCCGGGATGGCGGCGATCGACTTTTCGAATGCCGCCATCTGCGTCGACTGGATGTCGATGAAGAAGAACGCCGGCGCGTCGCTTGGAATGCGCCGCGTAAGCTGTTCGCGCAGGTTGCCCTCGATCAGCGCCGTCGCCACCAGCACGGTGAGCCCGAGGCCCAGCGACAGCATGACAATCGGCGTTGGCGCGCCGGGGCGGTGGAGATTGGCCAGGGCCAGGCGGAGACCGGCGAGCTTCGGCTTGCCGGCACGCGCCGCCACCGCCATGACCAGCCGCGCCAGCAGTGGAAAGGCGATGAAGGCGCCGACTGCGCCCAGCACGAACCACGCCGCGATCCGCCGGCTGTCGGCGGTGAACACGGTGAAGGCCGCCAGCGTCAGCGCGATCACGCCGATCAGAAGGGCGTCGCGCCACGGCAGACCGCCTTGCGTGACCACCGCACCGCGCATCAGGGTCGCAGCCGGCACCCGGCGCGCGCGCAGCAGCGGCACCAGGGCAAACAGCAGGGAGACGAGAAGCCCGAATGTCGCCGCGATCGCCAGCGGACCGCCATAGACAGCCACTCGCGCCCGCACCGGCAACACGTCGGCGATCAAGGACTGCGCCACGAACGGCAACGCTGCACCCGCCACAATACCGACCGCCACGCCCAGCAGCGCCAGCGCTGCGAGCTGCAGAAAATATGTCGAGAAGACCAGCCGCTCGGGCGCCCCCAGGCACTTCAAGGTCGCAATCGTGTGCAGCCGCCCGGCAAGAAAGCTCGAAATCGCGTTGCCGACGCCGACGCCACCCACCAGCAACGAGGACAATCCGACAAGGCCGATGAATTGGGTCAGCCGGTCAAGCCAGGCCCGGATGCCACCGCCCGCGTCGGCAAGGCCCCGTACCCGCCAGCCGGCGTCGGGAAAACGGCTCTGCAGCGCCGCGATGGTGGCAAAATCGGATGCCCCCGGCGCGAGCCGCAGGCGATATTCCCAGTTGAGCAGGCTGCCCGGCTGCACCAGGCCCGACTCGATCACAGCTTCGAACGTCACCATCAGCCGCGGCCCGAGACTGGCAAAGGCGTTCAACCCGCGGTCCGGCTCGCGGGCGATCAAGCCGCGCACCTCGACCGTCACGGCGCCGATCCGAACCTGGTCGCCCAGGGCGATGTTCATGCGGCGCAGCGCCGCCTCCTCCACCACCGCGCCCCACACACCGTCGCGCTTCGCCAGCGCATCGGCCAGCGATCCGCCGCCCTGCAATTCGAGGGTGCCGTAGAGCGGATAGGCGGACTCGACCGCCTTGAGCTGGACCAGGGTCGCCCGACCGTCGGGCTTTGCCGGCCGCGCCATGGCGCGGCTGTCGATCCAGCGCACGAACTGGCCGCGCTCGCGCAGAAACACCATCTGCTCGGGACTGGCTTCGCGATAGAGCAGCGACACCGCGACATCGCCCCCCAGGATCTCGCGCGCATCGGCGCGCAACCCTTCCTCGACGGCCCGGCTGAAGGACAGGATGGCGGCGATCGCCGTGACGCCCAGCGCCAGGCAGGCGATGAAGAGTCGGAAGCCGCCCAGCCCGCTCCGCATCTCGCGCCGGGCGAGCCGCAACGCCAGAGTCATTGCGCCGCCAGCGCTACAGGTGTGCGTTCGTCGCCAACCACGACGCCGTCGGCAATGTGCAGGATACGGTCGCAGCGCCCGGCCAGCGTCAAATCGTGGGTGATCAGGATCAGGGTCGCCGCGTCGGTACGGGCCAGCTCGAACAGCAGGTCCATGATCTGCTTGCCGGTGGTGCCGTCGAGGTTGCCGGTCGGCTCATCCGCCAGCAGCAGCTTCGGCCGGCCGACGAAAGCACGCGCCACGGCGACACGTTGTTGCTCGCCGCCTGAAAGTTGCGCCGGGTAGTGGCTGATGCGATGGCCAAGGCCAACGCGCGCCAAGGCCGACTCGGCAAGTTCGAAGGCGTCGCTCCGGCCGGCGAATTCGAGCGGCAGCGCCACGTTTTCGTGCGCCGTCATGGTGGGAATGAGATGGAAACCCTGGAACACGATTCCGATGTGATCGCGCCTGAGCCGCGCGCGGGCATCATCGTCGAGCGGTCCAAGATCGCGGCCCGCCACCTCGACCCGGCCCGACGATGCCCGCTCCAGCCCGCCTGCCACCATCATCAGGCTCGACTTGCCGGCGCCCGAGGGACCCACCACGGCGGCAATCTCACCGGTGGCGATATCAAGCGTAATGCCCCGCAAGATGTTGACCATGCCGGCATCGCTTGCCATGTCGAGATGGACGTCGGTGAGGCGGACGATGGCTGTGGCAGGGGCTGTCAAAAAGGCTCCGGGATGAGGCGATGATTGTTAGCACTGGATATGGTGGTTTTACGGCAGCGGTCAATTCACGGATCGCGGCGTTTCTGGTCCTGCTCGTCTGCGTGCTGGCCGTTTCAGGGGCACAGGCACAAACCGCGCCGATCAAGCTTGCCGTGCTGGGCGACAGCCTGGCCGCGGGTTATGGCGTCAAGCCCGGCGAGGCTATGCCGACGCGACTCGAAGTGGCGCTGAAGGCGGCCGGACGTAATGTTGCCGTCATCAACCACGGCGTTTCCGGCGACACCACGGCGGGCGGCGTGGAGCGCCTCGACTGGATGCTGGCCGACAAGCCCGACATCGTTCTGGTCGAGCTTGGTGCCAACGACGCGCTGCGCGCCCTCGATCCGGTCGGAACCGAACGCAACCTCGATATTATCGTCACCCGACTGAAGGCGGCCGGTGTCACGGTGTGGCTGGCCGGCATGCTGGCGCCGCGCAACTACGGGCCGGAGTACGCTGCCCAGTTCGACGGTCTCTACAAGCGGCTCGCCGACAAGCATGACGTGCCGCTCTACGCCTTCTTTCTCGACGGCGTCGCCCAGGACCCCGCACTCAACCAGGCCGACGGCATCCATCCCAATCCCCGCGGCGTCGACATCGTGGTCGAGCGCATCCTGCCGTTCGTCACCAGGAACCTCGACGATTATGCCGCGTCTGTTCGTCGCCCTGCCCGTCCCTGAGGAGATCGCCGACGAGCTGGCGGCGCTGCAGTCGGGTGTCCCCGACGCACACTGGCAGACGGCAGAGAACCTCCATGTGACGCTCTGCTTCTGCGGCGAAGTGCAGGGCGCGGTCATGCGCGACCTTGAGGAGGAGCTTTCGGACATCGCCGGCCCGCGCTTTTCGGTAACGCTGGCGAGCGTCGGGCAGTTCAGCACCGGCAAGCAGCCGCGCGCCCTGGTGGCGCTGGTGGAAAAAAACGAGCGACTCGACTGGCTGCAGCAGAAAGTCTCGACCGTTGCCCGCAACGTCGGCATCGAGATCGAACGGCGGAAGTTCCGCCCGCACGTCACCCTGGCACGCTTCGCCAGCGGTGCCGAGACCGGCCATCACATCGCCCAGTTCATGGCCAGCCACTCGACCTTCCGGTCGGCGCCGTGGATGGCCGAGCACTTCTCGCTCTATTCCAGCAGGCGTGGCCGCGGCGGTCCGATCTACACCGAGGAAGCGACCTACGCGCTGACGTTCTGATCACAACCATTAGTTTGTAGAACGTATGGATAATACTTCCTACTATACTGGCTATACGGAGGTATCCGATGATCAAATTTCTGGTGCTGCCGGTTGTCATGACCATCGCCGCATCCGCTGCCGCGCAACCACTCGATCTCGACGCGATCGCCAAGCAGCCAGGCACGCAAGTGACTAGGCGGGGAGATACCGTCGAGATCGAGCGCGGCGGCGTCACGGTGACAATCGACAAGAACGGCGAGACTGGCGTCGACAAATCGGGCCATGCCGTTCTTTGCTATTGGAATCTTGCGATCGTCGCCAAGATCTCGGCCGATCTTTGTTACCCTGGCGAATTCCCTCAGCTGAGCGCCATGCTCGGCCAATTCATCGACACCGCGAATACCTTCATCGCCACCAACAGCCTGAGACCTGTCGCCAGGGCTCAGCTGGAAAAGAACATCGCGGATCGTACGGTCAAAGCGGCGGCCGGCATCAAGGCGGCCGGCGTACCGCCAGCGCAGAACCGTGTCTGCCAGCGCCAGCGTGAAGACGACCTCGTTCCGCTGAACGCGGAACTCGAGAAATACCGCCGCGAGTTCCAGGACACCCTCAAAGTGCCACGGCCGCCGGTCGAGAATCCCTGCTACTGACGTCGATCAGACGAATGTCAGCAGTCTTCGCGGGTTGCCGACCAGGATGGCGTCGATCTCGGCCTCGCCATAGCCGCGCTTCTTCATCATCGGCACGACGTTGCGGAAGATGTGGCCGTAGCCGTGGCCGCCGAAGCTTGCCAGCCGCGTGCGGTAGCAGATGTCGTGGCTGATCACGACGCGTTCGAGATGGCCGTGCGCGATCAGCGCGCGGATCAATTTCAGCCGCGTGGCGTCGTTCGGCATGTCGATGTCGGAGAGGCCGTAGTAGCTCGCCTCCTGGCCGAACAGGTCGAACTCGACGGTGACGCCGGAGTCGGCGAGCCGCAGCAGCCGCTCCTCGTCGAAGATGGTGCGGTCGATATGGCTGATGACGACGCGCTCAGTGGAGTGGCCCGCCGCCCCGATGAAGTCGGCGACCTGCTGCGGCTGGTCGGGATCGCGGCCGGGATGGACATTTATCGCAGCACCCGTCTCCGCTGCCGCAATGAGCGCGGCCTGCATCACGCGCTTCTCGGTATCGGTCCACGGCGCGCTGCAGCCGATCTCGCCGATCATGCCGGCGCGCACGTCGGTACCCCAGGCGCCGTCGAGGATCTGGCCGCTCATCTCGGCGGCGAAATCCTCGACCGTGCGGCTCTGGTTCTTCGGATCCTGGTAGTCGTCGACGTAGTAACCGCAGCCCATGATCAGATGCACGCCGGTGCCGGCGGCGATGCGCTGCAGCCCTTTCGGATCGGGCGACAGGCCGCCGCAGGTAAGTTCGACGATGGCGTCGCCGCCGTCATGCTTCATCATCCGGATCTCGCGGGTCGCAACATCCTCGAGATCGAGCATGTATTTGCGGCCGGCCCGCTTGATGCCGTGGCCGTGGTTGATCTGCCAGACGTTCTCCAGCGTGATCTCGGGGCCGAGATCGTTGTCGCCGCGCGTGGCGGGCGGGCGGATATCGCACAGCACATGCTCATGCATCAACGTGCGGCCGAGCTTCGCCGGCTCGATCGGGCCAAGCACGGTCTGGATCCTTCCCTTGAGCGCGGCTCGGGTCATTGCAACTTGGCCATGGCATTCTTCCTCGAATTCGGGTGACTATATCATCGGCCAACGACGAGGACTCAATCGTGACCGCACCGCTCACCGGCTACGCCGACAAGGTCTCCCTTCGGGTGGGCGAAAAAATCGCCTTCAAGGTGTCGAGTGTCGGACCGAATCCGTACAACGCCACGCTGGTGAAGATCGTCCGTGGCGACCCCAACCCCGGCGGACCGCCGCCCAAACTGGAGGACCTGTCCGAGTTTTTCGACGGCCGCTTCGCCTCGCGCGTGCAACACGCCTGGCCAGGCTCCTACGGATTGGTCGAAGGTGCAAAGGACCTGAAGCTGCCGGCCAGCCTCATGGTCGAGGCGATCATCTGGCCGACTCTGCCGGACGACGGGCCGCAGACAGTGCTGTCGCGCCGCGACCCCGAGACCGGCGCCGGTTTTGCGCTGGTGCTGACGCCGGACGGCATGGCTCTGGAGGTCGGCGGCGCACGGATCGTCGTCGGCAAGCGGCTGCGGACGCGGGTCTGGTATCGCGTGTGGGCGAGCGCCGATCCCGGCACGGGCACGCTGCGCGTCGGTCAGCAGCCGTTGCTGCGTGCCTTTGCCGTCGACGACGAGGGCGAAGCCGAGACGGTCGCCGCCGAGGCCTTGGCACTCGAAGCGGCCCGCCCGATCCTGATTGGCGCCGAGCAGGCGAAGGACCGCCCCGCCCAGCGCTGCTTCAACGGCAAGATCGAGGCTCCGGCGATCACCGGCCTCGCCGCCTGGGATTTCGCCCGCAGCATCGACTCGATGGACATCAAGGACTGCGGTCCCAACGGCCTGCACGGCAGGCTGATCAATCTGCCGACCCGCGCCATGAAGGGCGCGGCATGGACCGGCGCGGAACGCGACTGGCGGAAGGCGCCACACCATTATGCCGCCATCCATTTCCACGACGACGACCTGCACGATTGCGGCTGGGTCGACGATTTCGACTTCACCGTGCCCCGCGACCTGAAGAGCGGCATCTACGGCATCCAGCTCAGCTGCGGGCCGCATCGCGACGTCATTCCCTTCTTCGTGCGGCCCCAGGTCGGCAAGCCGCAGGCCAAGGTCTGCTACCTCGCCTCCACCTTCACCTATCAGGTCTATTCCAACTTCTCGCGTGGTGCCTACGACGAGGCCTTCCGCAAGCGGGTCGCCGACTGGAAGGCCTTTCCGAACAATCCCGACGAGCACAAGGATTACGGCCTCTCGACCTACAACCATCACCGTGACGGCTCGGGCGTCGCCTACTCCTCGCACCTCCGGCCGCTGCTCACCTGGCGGCCCAATTTCCTCAGCTTCAACGATGAAGCGGGCTCCGGCCTGCGCCATCTTCCCGCCGACACTCACCTCACCGGCTGGCTCGATCGCATGGGCGTGGCCTTCGATGTCGTCACCGACCACGATCTCGAGGAAAAGGGTGCGGAGATCCTAGCGTCGTACAAGGTGGTACTGACCGGTACGCATCCCGAATACCATACCGCCGGCACGCTCGATGCACTGCAGACCTACACCGAAACCGGCGGACGGCTGATGTATCTCGGCGGCAACGGCTTCTACTGGCGCGTGGCACTGTCGAAGAACGTGCCGGGCGCCATAGAAGTGCGGCGCACCGAGGGCGGCATCCGGACCTGGGCCGCCGAGCCCGGCGAGTACTATCATGCCTTCGACGGCGCCTACGGCGGTCTGTGGCGGCGCAGCGACCGGCCGCCCAATCTCCTGTGCGGCATCGGCTTTTCCAGCCAGGGTACTTTTGTCGGCGACTCCTACCGCCAGGCCGCGGCGGCCCGCGACAACGTCCACGCCTGGATCTTCGAAGGCGTGAAGGACGAGCTGTTCGGCGGCTACGGCTTCTCGGGCGGCGGCGCGGCGGGCTTCGAACTCGACCGCCTCGACCATCGCCTCGGCAGCCCGCTCAATGCCGTCGTGCTCGCCTCGTCGGAAGGCCATGACCGCAAGAACTTCGTCGTCGTCCACGAGGAGCGACTGGGCTTTGCCACCACCATTCCCGGCCAGACGCTGGAGGAGCTGATCCACGCCGACATGACCTACATCGAAAAGCCCAATGGCGGTGCGGTCTTCTCGGTGGGCTCGATCACCTATTGCGGCAGCCTGCCCCACAACAGGTTCGACAACGACGTGTCGCGGCTCACTTTCAATGTCCTGAGCCGCTTCGGCGAGCTTGGGCTCAAATGGCCTTTTTGACCGTCGGCGTCAGGCGGTCGAGCAACCCCTTGCAGCCGGCCTCGATAAGGTCGAGGGCACGCTCGTAGTCGGCCTGGCTTTTGCCGATCGGATCCGCCACCTCGGTAACGCCGATCGGCGAGGCAAAGCTCAGGAACATCTTGGGCTTGTCGGCAATTGCCCGCGGTGCCAGCCACCGCATGTCCACCAGATGGCTGGTGTCCATCGCCAGCGGATAGTCGAAATAGGCGATATCTTCGGCAACCACCTGCCGCGCCCGGATGGCTGACAGATCGTAGCCGCGAACCGCCGCGACCTCGACGGCCTTGGGTGCCGACGGCTGGCCGACGAATTTGCCCGAGGTCCCTGCCGAGGCGATTTCAAACGCATCGGCCGCGCCGGCGCGCTCGACAAAGGCGCGGAAAACGCCTTCGGCCATCGGAGATCGGCAAAGATTTGCCGTGCAGACGAAGAGGACCTTGATGGCCATGGCTCCTACTCTAGCATGGCGTTAGATTTCGCAACATGCATGAGGACTTCTTCCCACACGGTATCGTGATCCTGACCGGTGCCGGCATTTCCAAGGAAAGCGGCATCGATACCTTCCGCGATCCCGACGGGTTGTGGAGTCGGGTCAATCTGGAGGACGTCGCCACAATAGAGGCCTGGCACCGCGACAAGAAGAAGGTGCTCGATTTTTATAATGAGGCCCGTGGCCTGTTCCGCGCCGCCCACGTCACGCCCAACGCCGCCCACGACGCCCTGGCGCGCCTCGAGAAGGAGTATGCAGGTGAGGTCACGATCGTGACCCAGAACATCGATCCGCTGCACGAAATGGCAGGATCGAGGAATGTTCTCCATATGCACGGCCGCGACGGCGAAATCCGCTGCATGGCTTGCAGCACGGTGTTTACGTCCGAAATGGACCTATCACCTGATTCGGTGTGTCCCAATTGCAAGGCGGTGGGCGAACTGCGGCCCAATATCGTGTGGTTCGGCGAGCAGCCGATGCATCTCGACGAGATCTACGCGGCGCTCGACCGCTGTGGCCTGTTCATCGCGATCGGGACATCGGGCGAGGTCTATCCGGCGGCGGGTTTCGTGTTGCACGTCCGCCGTCGCGCCCGCGTGCGCGCGGTCGAGCTGAACCTCGGACCGACCGACAATCAGTCGTTGTTCCATGAACACATTTATGGTCCCGCCACCCGGATCGTGCCGCCCTACA
Source organism: uncultured Reyranella sp. (assembly GCA_937915145.1). Lineage (GTDB taxonomy): Bacteria > Pseudomonadota > Alphaproteobacteria > Reyranellales > Reyranellaceae > Reyranella. The sequence goes on along the minus strand of CALDNT010000262.1, from coordinate 11,895 downwards.
TCGAGCGCGTCCTGGCCGGAGAGTGGAATCGACCGGAGTGGTAGCGCAGAGGAGAAAAAAATGCCCGACATGATGCCCGACCGGGCGCCGCACGGCGCGCACCATATCGCGCCCGACGTCCACGGCCGGAATTTCTACGCCATCGACCGGCAGTTCCAGGACCTGATGTCGCTCTACATGGATCCGGGCCTGCGCGCGGCCATGACGCCGCATTTCCACCGCCTGGGCGAACTGGCCGGCAACCGGCTCGACGATCTCGCCATGACTGCCGACAAGCACCCGCCAGTGCTCAATGCGCGCGACCGCTTCGGCCGCGACGAGGACTGGATCGACTACCATCCCGCCTACCGCGAGATGGAGAAGATCGCCTTCGAGGACTTCGGCATGCACGCCATGAGCCATCGCGCCGGGGTGCTCGGCATGACCGCGCCGGCGCATCCGCTGGTGAAGTACGCCATCACCTATCTCTTCGTGCAGGGCGAGTTCGGCCTGATGTGCCCGGTGTCGGTGTCGGACACCTCCAACTTCATCATCAAGCGCTACGGCTCTGAGGCGCTGAAGAAACTGCTGCTCGACCGGCTGCTGAGCCAGGATCCGGCCGAGATGCTGAAGGGCACGCAGTTCATGACCGAAAAGGCCGGCGGTTCCGACGTCGGCGCTATCGAGACCGAGGCCGTGCGCGTGGGTGTCGGCGCCGACGGCATCGAGCGCTGGAAGCTGCATGGCCAGAAATGGTTTTGCAGCCATGCCGATGCCGACGTGGTCGTCCTGTTGGCGCGGCCACGTGGCGCTGCAGCAGGTACGCGCGGGCTCGGCATGTTCGCCATGCCGCGGCGGCTGGAAGACGGCAGCCGCAACAGCTACCGGATCGTGCGGCTGAAGGACAAGCTCGGCACGCGCTCGATGGCGTCGGGCGAGATCGTCCTCGACGGCGCCACGGCCTACCTGGTGGGCGACGCCGAGCTCGGCTTCAAGCAGATGATGGAGCAGGTCAACCTGTCGCGGCTCAGCCACGGCGTGCGCGCCGCCTCGATGATGCGGCGCTGCCTCAACGAGGCGCTGGCCGCGGCGCGCGGTCGCCGCGCCTTCGGCCGCGCCACCAGCGAGTATCCGCTGCTGCGCCGCCAGCTCATGAAAATCATGCTGCCGACCGAGCAGGCGCTGTCGATGTACGCCTTCTCCGCCGACACGATGGGCAAGGCAGACAAAGGTGACAAGGACGCGGCGAACCTGCTGCGCATCCTGACGCCGGTCTACAAATTCCGTGCCTGCCGCGACAACATCCCGGTCGCCAGCGCCGCGCTCGAGGTCAAGGGCGGCCTCGGCTACATCGAGGAGTGGGTGACGGCGCGGCTGGTGCGCGACGCCCAGATCGGCACGCTGTGGGAAGGCACCTCCAACATCAATGCGCTGGACGTGGTGCAGCGCGCCGTCGGCAAGTCCGGTGGCCACAAGACATTGAGCGCTGCGCTAAAGACCAAGTACGAGGCGAGCGGCGCGCTGCCCGGCCAGTACAAGGGCCTGCTGGGCGCCACGCTCGATCGTGTCGAACGCTTCGTCGAGGCCGTCGCATCGGATCCCAAGCACGAGAAGCGCTCGCGCATGGCAGCCGGCGCGCTCTATCACGCGACGACGGCGGCACTGATGGCTTGGGAAGGCGCCACGCTCGGCGCCCAGGGTGGCGATGCGCGCCGCCTGCTGCTGTCGCGCCTGGTGATCGAGCATCGGCTCAACCCGCAGGACCCACTGTCACTCAACGAATCGCCGTGGGAACAGGAAGCAACGGATCTGCTGCTCGACGACGCCCCGGTGTCGCTGGCGAAGGCCGCGACGCTGGTGGGTTGACATGGCCTCCGCAAATCCCTCCGTTCGAGCGACTTTGGCGAGGACGGTTTCTATCGCGCAGGTGAATTTCCTGCCGCTGAGTTTTGTCTCCTTTGTCACTGCTTTGCCTTTTACCCCGTTGTCGCTGCCCGACGTCTATCAGTACGCCAACGACGCTTTGGGACGACCAGTCTTCGACAGTCTCTGGCTTGCGTTTGGCTCGTCTCTATTCACTTTCGCGCTGTACGGCGTGTTCTCGGGTGCCCGCGGTCGCCAAGTCCGCTTCGTTGAATGCCTGACGAAGGGCGTTTCCCTTGCGTTGCCAGTCATCTGCCAAACATTCTTTTTGTCTCTACTGGCCGGCGCTGCTTACGCGCTCACAGTCGTGGGAGGCTTGATCGCCTGGACATTGTTCGCGCTGACGCCAGTAATCATGATTGCCGAAAGGCGCGGCTTTCTCAGCGCAACGCGCAGGAGCTGTGCATATGGATTCAGGTATCCTTGGCTAATCTTCGGGACGCTAATAACGTTTGCAGGCTTCGATCTTGGACTGCTGCTGTTCGCCGAAATCCGTCCAGATCTGTACGCTTCGTGGCCGGGTCAGTTGTGGTACGGAATATCGAGCACGATCTCACTTAGTCTGAGTGTCCTCACGCCATCTGCCTACGTCGCCGTCTACCTTGCAATGCGGCGCAATGACGGAATTGATGATGAGCAAAGCGTGCCAATATTTGACTGAGATTCAGTCTCGACGCAGCACTTCATCCGTATGCTCGCCCAGCAGTGGCTCGCGGTAGAGCGGCTGCGACGGTTCGTTCCGGAAGCGCACGGCGGGCGCGAAATGTTTGCGGCCGTCAGCGTCCGTCACGATGGCGCCGCGCTTGGCGAGGTTCTTGTCGGCGATGGCTTCGGGCAGGGTGTTGACCGGGCCGTAGCAAATGTCGAGCGTGTCGAGCCACGCCATCCAGTGCGCCAGAGGTTTGGTCTTGAACGTTGCGGCGAGAAAATCCGCCACCGGTTTCTGATGGGCACCCGGCCATTCGCACAATGAGGCCATCTCCGGCTTCCCGAGCGCGCCCAGCAGGTTCTTTATGAACTTCATCTCCTGGCCGGCGATCACGAGCTGGCGGCCGTCGGACGTGTCGTAGACGCGATAGAAGGCCGAGCCGCCGGTGGTGCGCTGCTGCTTCACATCGGGTTGCCGGTTCTCCGTGAACGCCTCGCCGACGACGTTGGCGCAGGACGCCATCAACGCCTCGTGCATCGAGACGTCGATGTAGTCGCCCTTGCCCGTGGTCTGCCGGCGCAGGAGCGCCATCAACACGCCGGAGAGGCCGTGCAGGCCGCTCACCAGATCGGCGACCGGGATGCCGGGAACCGCCGGCCGGCCATCGTCGCCCAGCGTCAGGCTCAGTACGCCGGTCATGGCTTCGAGCGCCAGGTCGTGCGCGGCGCGGCCGGGATAGGCACCGTCCTGGCCGAAGGCGCTGATCGAGCAATAGACGATGGCGGGATTGGCGGCGCTCACCGCGTCGTAGCCGATGCCGAAGCGCGCCGCGACGCCCGGCCGGAACGATTCCACCAGTACGTCGGCCTGCGACGCCAGCCGGAACAGATCGGCACGACCCTGCTCGCTCTTGAGGTCGAGCACCACGCTCTTCTTGCCGCGGCCCATGTTGCGGAAGAATACCGTTGTGCGTTCGTCCATCGGCTTGATGTGGCGACCGGGATCGCCCTCGCCCGGCGGCTCGACCTTGATCACTTCCGCCCCGTGATCGGCGAGCGACGTGGTGAGATACGGTCCCGGCAGGAACCACGACAGGTCGACGACTTTTAGTCCTTCGAGCTTCATGCGCGCTTTCCCAGAAGAGAGTCATTGTCGGCGCCGAGTGGCGAACAGGCGGCCTGCGCCAGCCGCTCGCCGTCGATACGAATCGGATTGGCGAGCACCCGCAGCTCGCCCTTGATGGGGTGCGGCACTGCCGAAACCATGCCTGTCTCGCGCGTGAACGGACTGTCGAGTGCCGCGTCGAGCTTGTTGACCGGCGCTGCCGGCAGGAGACCGTTGAATTTCGTCAGCCATTCCGCCGTCGTGCGGGCGCGGAACGTCGGATCGAGCGCATCGGTCATCTCTGCCCTGTTGCGCGCCCGCGCGTTGGGATCGGCGAAACGCGCATCGTCCAGCAGGTCGCCGCGGCCCATCGCCTCGCACAGCGACAGCCAGAATTTCTGGGTCATGCACATGATGAAGATCCAGCCGTCCCTGGTGGGGAAGGTCTGGACCGGCGCCAGCGAAAGATGGGCGCTCCTCGGCACACGGGGCGAGAGGTCGCCTTCGTTCAGGTACCACAGGCCGGGATAGGTAAGCTGATGCATGGCGACGTCGTAGAGACAGGTTTCAACGTCGCAGCCCTGTCCCGTCGTGCGGGCGCGCAGCAGGCAGCTCAGAAGCCCGACGATGCCGGTCAATCCGCTCATGCTGTCGATCAGCGACACCCCGACCCGTGTCGGCGGACCTTCAGGCTCCCCGGTCAATTCCATCAGCCCGGCTTCGGCCTGCATCAGGAAATCGTAGCCCGGCCAATCCTTCCGCTCGTTGGCGCGGCCGTAGGCGGAGATGTGCAGGCAGACGATGGAAGGCTTCAGCCCCTTCAGGCTGGGGTAGTCGATGCCGAGCTTGGCGGGTTGGGTGCCGCGCAGATTGTTGACGACGCAGTCCGCGCTCTTCACCAGCGCCTCGAACTGCCGCCGTCCCGCAGGCGACTTCATGTCGATCGTCACACTTTTCTTGCCGAGGTTCCACGCCTGGAAATACTCGCTGTCGTCCGGCCCAAGCTTGTGGGGCCCGACCTGGCGTGACGGGTCGCCCTCGGGCGCCTCGACCTTGATCACCTCGGCACCCAGCTCGGCCAGGAACATGGTGCCGTAGGGCCCGGCGCCGAACTGTTCCAGCGTCAGGACCCGGATACCCTCCAGCGGCTTGTCGAGCGGCTTCACGAAACCGGGTTCCGGCGCATGTACTGGCGCGCGATGATGAGACGCTGCATCTCGTTGGTGCCCTCGCCGATAACCGTCAGGGGCGCGTCGCGATAGAGCCGCTCGATATCGTATTCCTTCGAATAGCCGTAGGCGCCGTGGATACGCATCGACTCGATGCTGTTCTCCAGCGCCGCCTCGGACGAGAAGTACTTGGCCATGCCGGCCTCCATGTCGCAGCGCTCGCCGCGATCGAAAATGTCGGCCGCATCGAGAGTGAGCAGACGCGCGGCGCGGGCGCGCGTGGCCATCTCGCCGATCTTGAGAGCGATCGCCTGATGCTCGGCGATCGGCTTGCCGAAGGTCTTGCGGAGCTGGGCGTAGTTCGTCGCCAGCCTGAGTGCGCCTTCGGCGATGCCGACGCCGCGGGCGGCGACGTTGATGCGGCCGAGCTCCAACCCGCCGGCCACCTGGGCGAACCCCTTGCCTTCGACCTCGCCGATCAGATGGTCGGCCGGGATGCGGTAGTCCTCGAAGATCAGCTCGCCTGAATCGATCGAATGGTAGCCGAGCTTCTCGAGCTTGCGACCGACCCGAAAGCCCGGTCCCTTCGGCGTGATGAACAGGCTCATGCCGGTGTGGCGCGGATTGGCCTCGGGATCGGTCTTCACCAGCATGGCAAAGCAATGGCCCTCGATCCCGTTCGAGATCCAGGTCTTGGTGCCGTTGATCACATAACCTTCGTTGCCGTCGCGCCTGGCCACCATGCGAATGGCCTGCAGGTCGGTGCCGGCGTCGGGTTCGGTGAGTGCCAGACCGCCGCGAATCTCGCCGGTCGCGAACTTGGGCAGCCACTGTTGCTTCTGCCGCTCGGTGCCGAACTTCTCGACCGCCAGCGCCAGCATCAAATGCGAATTGAAGATGCCGGTGATCGCCATCCACACCGAGGACACACGCATCACGATCTCGGCGTAGGTCCGGGCCGGCAGGCCGAGGCCGCCATATTCCGGGCTGATGGTGGCGCCGAACAGACCGAGCTCCTTCATCTGTTCCACAATCTCGGCCGGCCAGCGGTCGGCGTGATCGAACTCCTTGACCCGGGGCGCCACCTCGCGCTCGATCCAGCGGTCGATCGTCGCCAGGAGTTGCGCCTCGTCGGCCTTGTCGATGCTGGTCACAGTGCATTTCTCCCAAACGGTTGGCGACAAGGTGAGAAGACGCTCTCCTTGAGTCAATGTTATGCTGTCCTGATTGGAGGAAACGATGGCAAGACGCCAGAGCGACTTCGCAACGAGCATCACGCCGGCGTCGGAAGCAGAGGTGATTCGTGGTACCGGCACCAAAGCGGACTAGCCACCGGTTGCCCGACGTGCTGACGCCCGGTCTCGATCTGGTGTTCTGCGGCACCGCGCCCAGTCCGGCGTCGTTCAGGGCACGCGCCTATTACGCCAACCCCGGCAACGCCTTCTGGCCAACGCTGCATGCAATCGGACTGACGCCGGAACGCTTCGCGCCCGAGCGCTTTGGCGAACTGCTGGCCTGGCGGCTGGGCCTCACCGATCTCAACAAGACCGAAGTCGGTTCCGACCACGAGCTGAGTGCCGCCGCCATGGACGCCGGATCGCTGCACGCCAAGCTGCGGCGCTACCGGCCGGCGGCCATCGCCTTCACAAGCAAGCACGCTGCCGCCCTGGCACTCGGCGTGAAAGCCCCGCCCTATGGCCGGCAGGCCGGGACGATTGAAGGTGCGGTTGCCTTCGTGCTCGCGTCGCCCTCAGGCCGCGCCCGTTCCTTCTGGACACTGACGCCATGGCAGGAAGCCGCCGCCTTCGTCGCCGAACGCCGCCGCCTCAGGGAGCGCGCGGCATGAGGCTCGGGCGCCGCACCCTACTTGGCGGCCTCTTCGCCGCACCCGCGATCGCCCGCGCCCAGGACGGTTCCGCATCACTGCAGGACCTCGCGCGACGCGCCACGATCTATCTGTTTCCGCTTTACGAGATGTACCGCACGCGCTGGCAGGCGACCGTCAACGACGCCAATCCGTTTCGCCAGAGCCTCAACCGCTTCCGCCACGTACCTACTCTGGCTGGTCCGCGGTCGCGAGCGGTCACAACGCCCAACAGCGATACGCTCTATTCATCGGCCTGGCTCGATCTCTCGCAGCGACCGCTGTTCCTCACCGTGCCGCCGGTCGGCGACTTCTATTACAGCTACGCCTTCCTCGACCTGTTCACCAACAACTTTGCCTATGTCAGCCGACGGCTTTACGGCGGCCGGCCGCCGCCGTACATGATTGTCGGCCCCGCGTGGACAGGCGACACGCCGTCGGACGTGACGGTGGTGCGCGCACCGACCAATTCCGTCTGGCTGCTGGGACGCCTGCTGGTCGATGGTCCCGAGGAGCTCGACCGCGTCAGCATCCTGCAGGCCCGCGTCCTGCTCGAAACGCCCGACGTGCGCAACGAGCGGCGGGTCCTCGAGACCCGTGAACTGATGCCCCAGCGCACCATGGCCCCGGCAGAGTCGGTCGCCGACTGGCTGGCCCCCAACCGCGCCAACCCCGTGGACCTCTTTGAGGTCGGCATGAGGGCAATGGGTGAGAGCCCTCTGCCGGACCGCGACCGCGCCGTGCTCGAAACGCTGGCGCCGCTGCGCCTGCGGCCGGGACGCAAGTTCGACCTGCGCGCCTTTGGCGAGGCCGAGCGGCGGGCGATCCAGGCCGGGATCGAACAGGGCCACGCCGAGATCCGCGCCGCCGCCGGCCGCTACGGCACGACCGTCGGCGGCTGGAGCTACGGCGAGCGCCATCTCGGCAACTTCGGCGACGACTATCTCTATCGCGCGCTGGTGGCACTTGGCGGCCTCGCCGCCCTGGAGCCTGCTGAAGCGATCTACGTCACCTGCAGCGTCGATTCCGAACGACGTCCGCTCGGCGGCACCGGCCGCTACGAACTCGCCTTTCCCGCCGATGGCCTCCCACCGGCACGCGCTTTCTGGTCCCTCACCATGTACGAGGTGACGCCGGAAGGCCGCGCTTTCCTGGTAGAAAATCCGATCGGACGATACGCCGTTGGCGATCGCACGCCGGGCTTGGCAAGGTCGCCCGACGGATCGCTCACGCTCTACCTGCAACATGAGCGGCCGGACGATGACCGGGCTGCCAACTGGCTGCCGGCGCCGGCCGGCCCGATGCGCCTGGTGCTGCGGGCCTACGAGCCCGGGGAAGCGTTGATCGAGGGACGCTATCGCATCCCGGCGGTGCGGCGCGTCGGCTAGGCGCCGGGCTGGTGGCGGTGCGACTCTTCCTCGGCCTTGGCCTCGATCGCTTCCATGTCGTCGTCGCTCAGCCCGAAGTGATGACCGATCTCGTGGATCAGCACATGGCGCACGATGTGCGGCAGGTCTTCTTCGGACTCGCACCAGTAATCGAGGATCGGACGGCGATAGAGGAAGATGCGGTCGATGTCGTTGGCGATATGGCCGGCGCCGCGTTCGACCATCGAAACGCCCTGATAAAGACCGAGTACGTCGAACGGCGTGTCGAGCTCCATCAGCTTCTCGACCTCGTCGGAGGGGAAGTCGTCGACCTGGATGCGCACGTTGCCGACATGCCGGCGAAACTCCTCGGGAATCGTGGCGAGCGCCTCGGCGGCGATCGTCTCAAGATCCTCGAGAGTGGGCGCCATGCCGAAGCAGGGCATGCGCCGCGGGTTCGTGAACACCGGCATGACTCCCCCATATAGGAGCCGCGCGGCCTCGCCAAGCGCCTGAGGTGACCGATTGTTCACCGTCGACCCCATCCACCGGCGACGCTTTGGCGCGGGATTCGCATGGTCGTAACTTGAATGGAATCACACTAAGCTCGCCGAGCGCATGTTCAATTTTCTGATCCGTCGTCTGGTCGTGGCCGTGCTCGTCGCCGCGACCGTCATGACCCTGGCCTTCATCCTTACCCGCCTGTCGGGCGATCTCGCGACTTCCATCGCCGGTCCCAATGCCACGCAGGCCGACATCGAGGCGATACGCCAGGCCTACGGGCTCGACCGACCGGTGCTGGCGCAGTTCTTCGACTGGGTCGGCCGTGCCCTTACCGGCGACCTTGGCGAGAGCTACTTCTTCAAGGCCCGCGTCTCGACGCTGATCGCCGAACGCATGCCGATCACGCTCACGCTCGGGCTCACCGGCCTCGTCATTGCACTCGTCGTCTCCCTGCCGCTCGGCATCCTGGCGGCGGTGCGCGAAAACACCGGCCTCGATCGCGTGGTGCAGATGGTCGCCCTGTTCGGCCAGGCAATGCCGAGTTTCTGGCTCGGGTTGATCCTGATGATCACGTTGGGGCTCAATCTCGGCTGGCTGCCGATCTCGGGCACCGGCTCGTGGCAGCACTTCGTGATGCCCGGCATCGTACTGGCCTTCTCCGCGATTCCCGCGCTCACCCGCCTCACCCGCGCCGGCATGATCCAGGCGATGGGCTCGGACTACATCAGAACGGCGCGGGCCAAGGGACTGTCGCGTGCGTCGATCCTGCTCAAGCACGCGCTGCGCAACGCCGCCATCCCGGTGGTGGCGATCGCCGCCGTGCAGCTCGGCTTCATGCTGGGCGGCTCGATCGTGATCGAGCAGGTCTTCGCCCTGCACGGCGTCGGCTTCCTCGCCTGGGAGTCGATCGGCAAGAACGACTTCCCGGTGGTGCAGGCCGTGGTGCTGGTGCTGGCGGTGATCTACGTGGCACTAACCATGGTGGCCGATCTGATGAACGCCGTCCTCGATCCGAGACTGCGCGGTCCATGAGCGTCGCCGTCGTCAATGCCGGACCCAGGCGGGGCTGGAAGAGCGTCAGCACCTGGATCGGCGCCATCATCGTCGGCATCGCCGTGCTCTGCGCCATCCTGGCGCCGGCGCTCGTGCCGCACGACCCGTTCGCCCAGGACCTCGACAAGCGCCTGCTGGTGCCGTTCTGGATGGAAGGCACCGATCCCGCTTACATCCTCGGCACCGACCAGCTCGGCCGCGACTATCTCTCCCGCCTGATCTACGGCTGCCGCATCTCCATCCTGATCGGCGTTACCGTGACCGTGGTGTCGGGCCTGATCGGCATCACCATCGGCGTGCTGGGCGGCTTCCTGGGCGGCCGGGTCGACGATGCGGTCCTGTTCGCCATCACCACCCGGCTGTCGATTCCGGTCGTGCTGGTGGCGCTCGCCGTGGTCGGCCTGCTGGGCAGCTCGATGACGCTGCTGGTGCTGACGCTCGGCCTGCTGCTGTGGGACCGCTTTGCCGTGGTGGCGCGCTCGACCACCATGCAGGTGCGCAATCTCGACTTCGTCGCCGCCGCCTGGTGCGCCGGCTGCTCGCGCTTCCGCATCCTCTCCCGCGAGGTACTGCCCAACATCGCCAGCCATCTCGTGGTCGTGGCGACGCTGGAGATTGCGCTCGCCATCCTGCTCGAGGCGGCACTGTCGTTCCTAGGCCTCGGCGTGCCGCCGCCGCTGCCGTCGTGGGGCCTGATGATCGCTGAAGGCAAGGACTACATGTTCTTCAGCCCCTGGGTGATCGTGATCCCCGGCGTGGCGCTGTTCGTGCTGGTGCTGGGCATCAACCTGCTGGGCGACGGGCTGCGCGACCTGTTCGGCACCCACAGGACCGACACATGAGAGTGAATGGATGAGCGCGCTGCTCGACGTCGAGGGGCTTGAGGTCGGCTTCGGCAGCCGCACTTCGGCGGTGCGCGGCACCTCGCTGACGGTCGAGCGCGGCGAGACCCATTGCCTGGTGGGTGAGTCGGGCTGCGGCAAGTCGGTGACGGCGCTGGCGGTCATGAATCTGTTGGCGCGCGGCGGCCATCGGACCGCCCGGCGCATGACCTTCCAGGGCAAGGATCTGCTCAAGCTCAACGACGGCGGCATGGCGAAGCTGCGCGGCAACGCCATGGCGATGATCTTCCAGGAGCCGATGACCAGCCTCAATCCCGCCTACACGGTGGGCTCGCAGATGACCGAGGTGCTGCGCCGCCACAAGGGCGCCAGCCAGCGGGCCGCCACCGACCGCGCCGCCGATCTGCTGGCCCGCGTCGGCATCACCGCGCCCGGCCTGCGGCTCGGCCAGTTCCCGCACCAGCTCTCGGGCGGACTGCGCCAGCGGGTCATGATCGCCATGGCGCTGATGTGCGACCCGCAGCTGCTGATCGCCGACGAACCGACGACGGCGCTCGACGTCACGGTGCAGGCCCAGATCCTGCGGCTGCTGGCGGAACTGCAGCGCGACCTTGGCCTCGGCATGCTGCTGATCACCCACGACCTCGGCATTGTCGCCCGCGTCGCCACCCGCGTCTCGGTCATGTACGCCGGCGAGGTGGTCGAGAGTGCCGCGACCGCGCAGCTCTTCGCCGACCCCAGGCACCCCTATACCAAGGGCCTGCTGCGTTGCGTGCCGGTGCCCGGCAAGCAGCGCCAGGACGAGCCGCTGGGCTCGATCCCCGGCACGGTGCCCCGCATCGGCCCCGGCTTCGCGGGCTGCGCCTTCCGCGAACGCTGTGACTTCGCCGACGAGACCTGCGCCCATATCATCCCACGCCACGCGGCGAGCCCGGGCCACGACTATCTCTGCCGGCTGCCCGCATGAACGCGTCTTCTTCGCCACCCGCCATCGAGGTCCGAGGCGTCCACAAGACCTTTCGCGTCAAGGGCGGCATGCTGGGCAAGGACCGCCATGTCGTGGCCTGCGACGACGTCTCCTTCACGGTGCCGACCGGCGGCGTGCTGGGCGTGGTGGGCGAATCGGGCTGCGGCAAATCCACACTCGCCCGCCTCATCCTCGGCCTGCTCGAGCCCACGGCCGGCGACATCGCCGTCGAGGGCCTGCGCGTGGCCGACATGGACCGCCGCGCCCGCGCCCGGCTGATCCAGCCGGTGTTCCAGGATCCCTTCTCGTCGCTCAACCCGCAGGCCCGCGTGGCCGACATCGTGGCCATGCCGCTCAGGGCCCAGGGCAACGTCGACCGCGCCGAAGTCGCCCGGCGCGTCGACGAGATGCTGGCCCGCGTCGGCCTCACCACCGCGTTGGGCAGGCGCCTGCCGACCGAGCTCTCGGGCGGCC
>CALDNT010000261.1 GCA_937915145.1 uncultured Reyranella sp. | reverse complement strand
GCGCCCGCGCCGAGGCGCGCGAGGAACGCCGCGAGCAGCGCGCCCATGAGATCCGGTTGCGCGAACTGGAGATTGAGAAAATGCACGCTTCTGCCGCGCATCCGCCGGCACCGGCCGCGGCCGAATCTTCCGTCGAGGCCAACGACTTACCCGCCGTTGCGGCGGACATCGCCCCTCCCGAGGTCGTGGAGGTCGAAGCGCCGTGTTCCGCTATCGCTTCTCAAGCTCCACTCCCCCGCGAGGGGAATTATGCACTTGACGGACCCAGCCCCAAAGGGTAGAAATGGCTCAGAAGGAAAGAGCCATGAACCTCACCGCCCGCATCTATCACGACGACGAAGCCGCCCGTAAGCACTTTGAGGCAGTCCGCTGGCCGAATGGCCCCGAGTGCCCGCATTGCGGCGTCGTGGGCGAAGCCACGGAGATGAAGGGCAAGAGCACGCGCCCCGGCGTCTACAAGTGCCGCGCCTGCCGGAAGAAGTTTAGCGCCACGGTCGGCACGCTGTTCGAGCGGAGCCATATCCCCATGACCAAGTGGCTGCTGGCGATCCACCTCATGACGGCATCGAAGAAAGGCATGAGCGCGCATCAGCTTTACCGGATGCTGGATTTCGGCTCCTACCGGACGGCTTGGTTCATGGCGATGCGTATCCGCGAGTCCATGCGCGAGTTGTTCCCGGAGTCGCGCGGCCCGATGGGCGGCGAAGGCAAGACCGTTGAAGCCGACGAAACCTATGTTGGCGGCAAGGAGAAGAACAAGCACGGTTACAAGCGCAACCCAAAGAACATCGGCGGCATGGGCAAGGAAATCGTGTTCTCTCTGGTGGAGCGCGGCGGCAAGGTCCGCTCGCAGATCGTCAAGAGCGTGAGCGCCAAGACCCTGCGCCCGATCATGACCGCTCAAATCCGCCGCGAGACGGCGCTAATGACGGACGACGCGGGCCAGTACCGGCACATGGGTAAGGACTTCAAGCATGAGGTCGTGAACCACGGCATCGGTGAGTACGTTCGCGGCGGCGCGCACACGAACACAATTGAAAGCTACTTCGCCATTCTCAAGCGCGGGATCACTGGCACCTATCACCATGTCAGCCCGCAGCATTTGAAGCGGTATCTGGCGGAGTTTGATTTCCGTTACAACGAGCGCGCGGCCCTGGACGTGACGGACGAAGAACGGGCACGAAAGGCGATTGAGGGTGTCAGGGGTAAGCGCCTGACGTATCGACAAGCTGATGGAAGGGCGGTCAGCTAGCGGGCGCTACAACCGCGCCGAATGGCGTCGGATGCTTGAACGCATCAAGTGGTCGATTTGGCTTTCGGACTCGCGGCGCTCTTAGTTGAGCGCCGCTTCTTTTTTGCGTGCAAGGGTTGGTGAATCTCCGGCGGCCGACTTAGCATGTGGCGCAATACAGCGTCGCGCCGTTGTCGGGCTTCTGGCTCGGTATATTGGTCGTCGCGCTTCGGTGTCATCGGGGGAGGATACCATGGCGAGAAAATTGACTACAGGCAAAGCCGCACGACTAAAGCGCGTCCTACGGCGCATAGGACGACTGCCCTCGATATTGGACTTTGTCCCGCCGCCGCCGCTGCCCGGAAAGCATCCCAGGTACGCCCTAATTGGGCGAGTTGCTGCCGAGTGGTCACAGATGGAGCACGCGCTCGATCTGATCATTTGGGACATGTTGCCGATTGATCGTGCGACGGCGTCGTGCGTGACGGGTCAGTTTTTGGGAATCGCTCCGCGATTCCGGGCAATCGCCGCGCTCTGCGGTGAAATGGGGCTTCCAAAGGAATTGGAAGAGGCTGCTACAAAGCTAATGAACAGAACCTTCACGCTGTCTGACGAGCGCAACCGAATTGTTCATGATCCGTGGTTCGGCTGGGGGCGTACGCGCGACGCGAAGCAATTCCGGAGCAGGACTAACAAGAACGAAAACTTCGGCCTTGTGCCCGTCAAGCGAGCCGAAATTCTCCGGACCATTCAATCGATTGAAGCCAAGGTTGCAGAGGTTTCCCGACTGCACATCAAGATAGAGGCTGCGCTTGCCGCATCCGGCAGAAAACTGCCCGCACCAGATCCCGCGTTTCTTTCTCAGTTAGAAGGGACAAGTCATGTCGCCATAACTCCTGGATTCCGGCCTCAACCATTTCCGGGGTCGGGTAAGAAGGGTCTATTTTAGCTTCCGGCCTGTCACGCGGTGCTGGGGTACCCTTTGTGTCATGGTCCGTCAAGTGCACAACTCCCCTCTAAATCTGGATCTAGGCGCTCCATCGTCTCGTAGAGATATTTTGAGAGGCGCTCTAGCGCCCCGCTTTCTTCCGGCCTGTCACGCGGTATATCGCTGCCGCTAGCGTCGTGGTCCGCCAAGTGCATATATCCCCCCGCGAGGGGGAGAGGAACATGACCTTGAAGGATGATCCGGGTAGGTTGGCCCCATGACCCAGATCCATGATATGACCGCGGCCGAGCTGCTGGCCGCCTACAAATCGAAGAAGCTCTCGCCGGTCGAAGCCGTCGATGGCGTGATCGCCCGCATAAATGCCTGGGAGCCGCGGCTGAAGGCGCTTTATGCGCCGGATTTCGGTAACGCGCGCAAGGCGGCGGTGGACTCGGCGAAGCGCTGGCAGAAGGGTGCGCCACAGGGCGCGCTCGACGGCGTGCCGATCACCATAAAGGAGAACATCGCCACCCAGGGTGTGCCGGTGCCGCTGGGCACCGCGGCCACCGTACTGGTGCCGGCCGCGGCCGACGCGCCGCCGGCGGCACGGGTGCGCGAGGCCGGCGCCATCATTCTCAGCAAGACCACCATGCCCGACTACGGCATGTTGTCGTCGGGCCGCAGTTCCTTCCATGCGCTGACGCGTAACCCGTGGAACCTGGCCTGGAATCCCGGCGGCTCCAGCGCCGGGGCGGGGGCGGCCGCTGCGGCCGGCTATGGCCCGCTGCATCTCGGCACCGACATCGGCGGTTCGGTGCGTCTGCCGGCCTGCTGGAACGGCATCTTCACCTTGAAGCCCAGTCTCGGTCGCGTGCCGGTCGATCCGCCCTATCTCGGGCGCGCGGTCGGGCCGATGACCAGGACCGTGGCGGACGCCTGCCTGCTGATGGCCGAGCTTTATAAGCCCGATGCGCGCGACCACATGAGCCTGCCGCCGGTCTCGATCGATTGGAGCGCCGGCCCGCTAGAACCCAAGGGCCTGAAGATCGGCCTGCATCTCGATGCCGGCTCCGGCCTGCCGGTCGAGTCCGAGACCCGGGCCGCGATCGAGGCGGCGGCCAAGCTGTTCGAGAAAGCCGGTGCGCACGTCGAGCCGGTGCTGCCGTTCCTGTCGCCCGAGATGCTGGAGTTGCAGGATCTGTTCTGGCGGGTGCGCAGTTGGGTAGATTTTTCGTCACTGCCGCACGACCGGCAGGCGAGCGTGCTGCCGTTCATCGCCCAGTGGTGCCGCGGCGGCGCCGACGTCTCCGGTCCCATGGTGATCAAGGGCGTCGCCAACTACATGGCGATCCGCACCGCCACGGTGGGCGCCACGCAGCCGTTCGACTTTGTGCTGTCGCCGGTCTCGCCGGTGCCGACCTATCCGGCGGAATGGGAGACGCCGACCAACGACGTCAAGCGGCCGCTCGAACACATCTCCTTCACCATGCCCTACAACATGAGCGAACAGCCGGCCGCCTCGATCAACTGCGGTTATACGAAAGAGGGCAAGCCGATCGGCCTGCAGATCGCCGGCCGCCGCTTCGATGATCTCGGTGTCATGCGGGTCTCGAAGTGGTTCGAGGGCGCCAGGCCCGCGCAGAAGAAATGGCCCGAGCCGCCGAAGTAGCCATGGATTACGACGTCATCGTCGTCGGCTCCGGGGCGGCGGGGCTTTCCGCCGCGCTGGCGGCGGCGCACGACGGTGCGCGCGTGCTGGTGCTGGAGAAGTCGCGCTGGCTGGGCGGTACCTCGGCGATGTCGGGTGCCGGAACCTGGGTGCCGGGCAACCACCACATGATGGCGGCCGGCATCGCGGATTCTCCCGAGGAGACACTGGCCTACATAAGAGGCGCCGCACCGCCCGGCTGGCAGAAGGACGAGGACGAGCTGTGGCAGGTGCTGGCCGAGCAGTCGGCACCGATGCTGAAGTTCCTCGAGGCCGAGACGCCGCTGCGTTTCGAGCTGGTCAACCATCCCGACCTCTATGCCGAGGCAGCCGGAGGCAAGCCGTTCGGCCGCATGGTGTCGACCCGGCCGATCAGCCGCTTTCTGCTGGGCCGTCTGTGGAACCGCGTGCGGCCCTCGGTAAAAACCCAGCTCTTCACCTACAAGGAGCTGGTCGACGGCGTGCTGAAGCACCCGGTGCGTGGTGCGCTTGGCATGGCGCCCACCTTGCTGTGGCGGCTGCTCACGGCGTCGGTCGGCGCCGGCAATGCGCTGATCGTCGGCCTGGCGCGTGGCTGTCTCGACAAGGGCTGCCGCCTCCAGCTCGACGCCCCCGTCAGTCGCCTGGTGATGGAGGGTGACACGGTGGTCGGCGTCGAAGCGACGATCGACGGCGAGAAGCGCACGCTGCGCGCTGCCCGTGGCGTGGTGCTGGCAAGCGGCGGCTTCGACTGGAATGCCGAGCTGATGGCCAAACACTTCCCTGGCCTCGACCTCACAGGCGCACCCCACGCCAATACCGGTGACGGCCAGGCGATGGCGGCCGAGGCGGGGGCGGAGCTGGCGCACATGGACCAGGCGCTGATCTCGCCCGCGACCTTCACGACCTACGAGGGCCGCCGCCACGCCCAGCCGCTGCTGGAGACCTATGCGCCGCACGTCATCCTGGTGAACCGCGCAGCCAGGCGCTTCGTGAGCGAGGGCAGTCCGGCGCTGGGCGTCGCGATCGACGAACGCGGCCCCGACAGCAAGCCGGTGCATCTGCCGGCCTGGCGCATCTTCGACGCGCGCTATGCCAAAGCCATGACGCTCTCCATGCACTTCGGTTCGAAGGAGAAGGGCTTTATCCGCACCGCCGCCACGCTCGAGGCGCTGGCGTCGCAGATCGACCTCGATCCGCAGGCCTTGCGCGCCACCGTCGATCGCTTCAACGGCTGGTCGAAGCAGGGCGTCGATCGCGACTTCCATCGCGGCGAGACGGTGTGGGAGCGCTTTTATACCAAGGACCGCGCGCTGGGCACGGTCGAGCAGGCGCCGTTCTATGCCGCGCCCTTTCTCTATGTCAGCCTCGGCACCAAGGGCGGGGCGCGCACTGACCGGCACGGCCAGGTGCTGCGGCCCGACGGCAGCGTGATCGGCGGGCTCTATTGCGCCGGCCTTGCCGCGGCGAGCCCGATCGGCACCAAGGCGGTTGGTGCCGGCACCACCATCGGCCCGTTCCTCACCTTCGGCCATGTCGCCGGCCGGGCGATCGCGAGGCGCAATGTCTGAGCGCGTCCCGTCCACAGGCGCGCTCGGCATCCTGATGCTCGACACGCGGTTTCCGCGCATCGTGGGCGACATCGGCAATGCCGCCTCGTTCGACTATCCGGTGATCTACCGCCGCATGGCGGGCGTCGGGTCTGGCGACGCCGTGACCGCGCATCCCGACCGGCCGCGCGTGCTGGCCGCGCTCAAGGCCAATGCCGAGGCGCTGGCGGCCCAGGGCGCGGTCGGGATTTCGACCAGCTGCGGCTTCCTCGCGCTTTATCAGGACGACCTCGCCGCCGCCTCGCCGGTACCGGTCGCGACCTCGGCGCTGCTGCTGATCCGGCAGTTGAAGGGCAAGCGCATCGGCGTGATCACCGCTTCGGCTAGGAGCCTGACACCGGCGCATTTCGAGGCGGTGGGTGCGCCGGCCGATACGCCGTTCGTGGGATTGCCCGAGAACGGTTCCTTTGCCAGCACCTTTCTGTGCAATGGCCTGACGCTGGATCGTGACCGGGTCGAACGCGAAGTGGTCGCGGCCGGCCGGGCTCTCGTGGCCAGGCACCCCGCGATCGACACGGTGGTGCTCGAATGCACCAACCTGCCGCCGTACAAGCAGGCGCTGGAGGCGGCTCTCGGCCTGCCGGTGTTCGACGTGCTCGACCTGTTGCGTGACTTCCGCCGCGGCCTCGGCTGACGGCGGGCCGGCCGCTGCGCCGCAAAACGTGAACGACCGTGTCCGCCACCGCGAGCCCGGCCCATGTTAGCGTCGGCCATGGTCCTGCGCGCCCTGATCGCGGCACTGCTGTCCTGTGCGTCCGCGTCCCTGCCGGCCGGCGCGCAAGCCGTCGCGGTGCCCGACTGCACCGTCGACGGCACGCTCGCCGACGATGAGGGACTGAAACTCGACATCGTCTATCGCTGCCGCGCCGCTCAGCCGATCTCGTTTGTGCCGGACGACGGCCGCGCCGCGGGCCATGTCAGCGGACTTCAGGTCGCGCAGGCGAACGGCCTCGTCGAGGCGCGTTATCGTTTCGATCTCACCGGCTATGCCCGCGCTGTCGACGAGCGCACCACGGTTCTGCAGCGCGGCAGCGGCGTGCTGTCGTTGCTGTCGGGCTGGCTGCTGGAGCCGCGCGGCTACGACCGCGCACCGACCATCGACATTCGCATGACGACCGGTCCCGGTCTCGTGTTCGCGACCGGTCTGCCCAAGGTGGGCGATGCCTGGCGCCTCAGCGGAACGACGATCCGTTTCGCCGGCTACACCGCACTCGGCCGCCTCAACCTGCAGGAGATTGCGGTGCCCCTGCCGGGATCGCTGCGGCCGGGCCAGCCTCAAGGGCAGGGCGTGCTGCGGGTCGCCATCCTCGACGGCGTATCCACCGTCGGCCAAGCCGAACTTCTTGACTGGGTGCGGCGCACCGCCGAGGCCGAGACCCATTACTGGCAGGGCTTCACCGCGCGGCAGATGCTGCTCGGGCTGGTGCCGGTCGGCACGCGGCGCGGCGTCGGCTATGGCCGCACCGTGCCGGGCGGCGGCCCCACAGTGATGGTCGAGGTCGGTGCCGCCGTCGATCCGCGCCGGCTGTTCGACGACTGGGTGCTGACGCACGAGTTCATCCATACCGCCATGCCGTTCGTCCGCGGCCGCAGCACCTGGTTCATGGAAGGCGCCGCGACCTACATCGAGCCGATCATCCGCGCCCGCGCCGGCTGGAAGACCGAGGAAGAGGTGTGGCGCGAATGGGTCGAGAGCATGCCGCAGGGCATCGGGGCGTTCTCGTCCGGACTCGTCAATACCACCGGACGGCAGAATTACTGGGCCGGCGCCACCTTCATGCTGCTGGCCGATCTCGGCATCCGCCGTGCCACACAGGGCGCCAAGGGACTGGAGGATTGCCTCGGCGGGGCGCTGTGGAGCGGTCTCGACGGATCGCTTCGCGTCAGCCTGGACGACTACGCCGCCGCCTGCGATCGCGCCGTGGGCACCACCACCATGGCCGATCTGGTGACGCGCCATTTCGAGCGTGCCGAGCCGCTCGATCTCGCCGCGTTGTGGCGCGACCTCGGCGTGTCGATGGCCGGCGGCCGCATCGTGCTCGACGACGGCGCACCCGGCGCGCGGTGGCGCAAGATGATCGTCATGGGCATGAAGCCCACCGTGCGTGTGCGCCGGCCGTGGGAATCGTGACGACGTTCTAGAACATGCCGTTGCCGTTGGCGGCTTTTTCCGGGATCGGCTGCACCACGTCCCAGTGCTCGACGATCTTGCCGTTTTCCAGCCTGAAGATATCGACGACCGCGCTGCCCCGTTCGCCGGGTTCGCGAACCGAATGGATATGCAGGATCACATAGTCGCCCTCGGCGAAGGCACGCTTGATTTCGCTTTTGGCGTTCGGAAACTTCTCCTTGCGGAAGGCGATGAATGCCTTGAAGCCTTCGATGCCGTCAGGCGCGCCGGGATTGTGCTGGATGTATTTCGGCCCGAAATGCTTTGCCGCGGCGTCGAAATCCTTCTGGTTGAGACCTTTTTCGTAGAAGTCGAGCACGATCTTCTTGTTGGTCTCCGGGTCGGCACGCGCCGGCATGGCGGCGAAGATCAGGATGGCGAGGACAACAGCGAGGCGGTTCATGACGGTCTCCTTGTTCGCTGGGCTCCATGCTAGCATCGCACCATGACGAAGCAGAGCGGCGCGTGGCTGGAGGACCTTACCTGGCAGGAAGCCCGGGCACGCTTTGACGCCGGTGCCGTCGTCGTTTTGCCGGTCGGTGCTGCAGCCAAGGCGCATGGCCCGCACCTGCCGCTCAAGACCGATGCGCTCACCGCCCGTGCGCTCGCCCAGAGGCTGATCGATCGCCTGCCGGTCGTCGCCGCACCCGTCGTGGGCTTCGGCTACTATCCCGCCTTCACGTCGTTTGCCGGCAGCCAGCACCTCACGGCCGGCACCTTCAAGGCGATGATGCGCGAGCTCGCCGGCACTCTCCGCGATCACGGCGTGCGGCGGATCGCGATCCTCAACACCGGCGTCTCGACCGAAAAGCCGCTCGACGAAGTGGCGGCCGAGCTGGGCGAAGTTGCGATGCTGCACATGCGGCTCCTCGGCGCCGGCGCCGACACGCTGTTCGAGGTGCTCGACGGCGGCCATGCCGACGAGCGCGAGACGTCGGTGATGCTGGCGCTCGATCCTCGCGGCGTACGCATGAACCGGCTGGCACCGGAAGGGGATTTCAAGGCGACCGGGGCCACGGGAGATGCATCACGCGCCTCGGCCTTCAAGGGCGAGCGCCTGCTCGACGCCCGCACCGAGGACATGGTGGCCGCGCTCAGGCGGCGCTGGCCGGAAGCCTTTGTGGCGGCCGACGTCTAGCGCGTGGGTTGCAACGGCTCGGGCCGCACGGGCCGCCAGTTCCGCACCTGTCGTTTTGCCTGGTCGACCTGCCCGGTGGTCATCCGCGTTGCCAGCATGTCACGCTGGCGGGCGGCTTCGGCGGTGCCGCCGGCATGGCGCGCACTCAGGCTGAGCCACATGTAGGCCACGACGTAGTCGCGCGAGACGCCATCGCCTTTAACGTAGAGCATGCCGAGCTTGTATTGTGCATAGGGTTGGCCCTGAAGGGCCGCCCATTCGAACCACTTCGCGGCCTCGGCGACGCTGCGCAGTTCGCCGGGCGCCTCGGCATAGAGCAGTCCAAGGCGGTACTGGGCGTAAGGGTTTCCCTCCTCGGCAATCGGCAGCAGGATCTGTTCGGCGGCGGCATAGTCGCCGCGCTGGACGGCGGCGTTGGCGTTTTCGATCGGCCCCGCGAACGCAGGTGCCGCGGCCATGAGAGCCAGGAAAAACCACAGCCGGATCAGCGGACGCATTGCGACACCTCTTGCGTCCAGTATGCCACGGCAGCGTCCGTCGGGTATCTGGTTCCACGACCTATTGCGTGAGATAGTTCCTGACACCACCTAGTATTGGATGACCATGGCAAACGACTTGGGCCTCTCCCTGCCGGACGGGGTCGCGTTTCCGTTCGACAATAGCTACGCTCGCCTGCCCGAGCGCTTCTACGCCCGCCTTGCGCCGACGCCGGTTGCGGTTCCCCGGCTGCTCAAGCTCAATCTTGCGCTTGCCCGGCAGCTCGGCCTCGATCCCGACGTCCTGGCCTCGCCCGACGGCGTGGCGATCCTGGCCGGCAACCGCATTCCCGTTGGCTCCGATCCGATGGCGCTCGCGTATGCGGGTCACCAGTTTGGTGGTTTTTCGCCGCAACTCGGCGACGGCCGCGCCATCCTGCTGGGTGAACTCGTCGACCGCAACGGCGTGCGCCGCGACATCCAATTGAAGGGCTCCGGCCCGACGCCGTTCTCGCGCCGGGGTGACGGGCGGGCCGCACTCGGCCCGGTCCTGCGCGAATACATCGTCAGCGAGGCGATGTTCGTCCTCGGCATTCCCACCACGCGCTCGCTGGCCGCGGTCAGCACCGGCGAGCCGGTGTGGCGCGAGACCGAGCTGCCCGGCGCGGTGCTGACGCGCGTGGCGTCGAGCCACATCCGCGTCGGCACCTTCCAGTTCTTCGCCGCCCGCGGCGACCTCGAGGCGCTGCGCCTGCTGGCCGATCACGCGATCGACCGCCACTACCCCGATGCCCGCCAGGCGGCCCAGCCCTATCGCGCCTTCTACGAACAGGTGATCGCGCGCCAGGCGAGGCTGATGGCGCAATGGATGCTGGTCGGCTTCATTCATGGCGTCATGAACACCGACAACACCTCGATCGCGGGCGAGACCATCGACTACGGTCCCTGCGCCTTCATGGACGCCTACGATCCGGCGACGGTCTTCAGTTCGATCGATACCCAGGGCCGTTACGCCTACATCAACCAGCCGCGCATCGCGCCGTGGAACCTAGCGCGCTTCGGCGAAACCCTGCTTCCCCTGCTCGATGACGACAGCGACGCGGCCCTGGCGCAAGCCAACGAGGCGCTTGCCGGCTTCCAGCCGAGCTATGCTGCGGCGTTGCTGGCGGGCTTGCGCCGCAAGCTCGGCCTGTTCACCGCGGAGGAGGGCGATGCGGTGCTGGCCGAGGATCTCCTGAAGGCGATGGCCGCCAACCAGTCGGACTTCACGCTCACCTTCCGCCGGCTGGGCGATGCCGCGGCCGATCCCCTCCACGACGCCGGCGTGCGCGACCAGTTCCTCGATCCCGCGGTTTTCGATGCCTGGGCGGTGCGCTGGCGCGAGCGGCTGGCACGCGAGCCGCAGGACGGCGCCACGCGTCGGGCCGCGATGCATGCCACGAACCCGGTCTACATTCCGCGCAACCACCTCGTCGAGGCGGTGCTTGCCGCCGCCATCGAACGCGACGACTACGGTCCATTCGAGGAGTTGATGACGGTGTTGGCGCGGCCCTTCGAGGAGCGGCCGGAGTTTGCCGCCCATAGCGAGCCGCCAACGCACGACATGAGCGGCTACAAGACCTTCTGCGGCACCTGAGGGTCTAGTAGCGAACCGTCACGCCAACGGTGAAGAATTTGGCGTTCACGGTATCGAAGAAGCTGCCGGCCAGCAGGTCGAAGCTGATCGCCGCATCGCCCGGCCGCCAGCGTACGCCCATCTGCGTGCCGGTGAAGCCTGGCTCGCGGCCGAACAGTTCCACCATCAGGCTGATGTCCTGCCATCCGATCTTGGCCTCGACCTGGGCGCCGTAGAACAGCGCGTCGGGGAAATCGCCGATCCGGATGTAGCTCCAGCCGGCGTTGAAGTTGAAGCGCACGCGGTCGTTGAGCGGGATCGTCACCGGGATGAGCAAACTCGCGGTTTCGAGAAGCCCGGTCTGGAGGGCGACACCGCTGTTGAAGATCAACCCAATGCCGACACCGGTGTCTTCCGGCTGGAAGTTGATCTTGGCTTGCGGGCCGAGCACCTGGATACCGTCGATGCCAGCGCTCCACAGATGCTGGAACTGGGCGCCGACCTGCAGCTTCGGCACGTCCTTCAGCGTGCAGGCGTTGGTGACATTGAAGTAGCCGCCACCGCCGCCGTCGTCGAACTTCGATACCCAGGTGTCGAGCTGGCAGGTGCCGGGATCCACGACCTCGGAATCGTCGACGATGTGGGCGCCGCCCGCTGCCCAGGCGGCAGAGCCCGGCGCGCCAAGTGCCGACAGGCACAGTAGGAAGAAAACAAGGAACGCCCGCCCCCTGGATGGAGCGGCAGAAACGAATGAAGGACATGTCATGACAGACTCGCGGTGCACATCGACCGTCACCGCGAACCTGTAGCCGGCGCGCGCCGCACCGCCTGACGCGGACGAACACGAACCGGTTTCTACATCAGGACACCCCGCCCAATGCGTTCGCGCGTGACCGCGGCTGGTGGCAGGTCTCCTGGCTCGCGGGTCGCCGCTCTTGACCGCCTTCCCAAGAGCCTGTCGGCCCTCAGTGGCATGTTCGGTCGCAAGCTCGCCGCTCACAGTTGCGGGGGCAGCCGCGGCATCGCACCGACATCTTTTCCATGCCGGCGCACCGCGTTCCCTATTGTTCCCTCGCGGGAACCACCAACGTTCATGCTGGCAGTGGGTGCAGGTAGCGTCAAGCCGATGATCGATTCGTCGCCGTAGCTTCGGCTTGGACATTCCGGCAATTCCGCTTTCATTGACACCGGGCTCCACCTCGGTCGCAATGCGCCGACACTGTTCCCGAAAGGGCTGCGCATGGACCGCGTCGAGCGCACCGACCATCTTCTGAACGATCCAACCGTCCGCGCCCGTGCGCTCGGGCCGGCGATTGCTGCCGCAAGCGACGAGATCGAGCGCACGCGCCGCCTGCCACCGGCGCTGCTGGCCGCCCTGCACGAGGCGCGGCTGTTCCGGCTGCTGCTGCCGCGCTCGGCGGGTGGCGAGGAAGTGTCGCCGGGCACCTATATGGCGTCGGTCGAGGAAGTGGCCCGCCACGATGCGTCGGTCGCCTGGAACCTCTTCGTCGGCAACAGCTCGGCGCTGGTCGGCGCCTATATCACGCTCGATGTGGCGCGCGAGATCTGGCGCGATCCGCACACCGTCGTGAGCTGGGGCCCGCCCAACGAACATCGCGCCAAGGCCGTCCCCGGCGGCTACCGGATCGCCGGCCGCTGGGATTTCGCCAGCGGCTGTCGTGCCGCAAACTGGATGGGCGCGCATGCCCTGGTAGAAGAGGCAGGTGGTGAGCTCAGGCTCAACAGCTACGGCCGGCCGGGCCAGCGCATCCTGCTCTGTCCGGTCGGACAGGCGACGCTGCTCGACACCTGGAACACCATCGGACTGCGCGGCACGGCGTCTGATTCCTACACTCTCGATGACGTGTTCGTCCCCGAGGCCTATTCAAGCCAGCGCGAGGATCCAGCGCTGCGTCGCGAGACCGGACCGCTTTATTCCTTCACCCATGCCGGTCTCTATGCCGTCGGCGTGGCCGGTGTCGCGCTCGGCATCGCGCGCGCGATGCTGGATACCCTGATCGAACTCGCCACGAAGAAGGCGCCGCGCAATCTCGGCCGCATGGCCGACAGTCCGACTGTGCAGGCTGACGTGGCGCGCAACGAGGCGCGGCTGGGCGCTGCACGCGCGTATCTGCTCGACGTGATCGGCACGCTCTATGATCGTGCGAGCGCGGCGGCGCCGATGGACATTCCAGGTCGCTCTCGGGCGCGGCTCGCCTGCACCCATGCCATCCACACCGCCATCGACTGCGCCGACTTCACTTTCAAGGCGGCCGGCGTCGATGCCATCTTCCCCGGCAGCCCGTTCGAGCGCCGCTTCCGCGACATGCACACGCTCAGCCAGCAGATCCAGTCGCGCAGCGCACACTATGAAGCGGTGGGTCACATCCTGCTCGGCGGCCAGCCGGCGGTATTCCTGTAGAACGGCATCGGCTACGATAACAAGACGACAACAGAGAAGGAGCAGCCATGCGGCCCATTTCGAACACCAGACGTCTGAGTGCGGCGGCCGGCATCGCGAGCCTGCTGGTCGCGACCCTCGCACCGGCGGCCGAGGCCTGCACCGGCATCTTTCTCAAGGCGACTGACGGCACGGCGGTCCATGCACGGACACTCGAATTCGCCGTCGAGCTCGATTCCGATGTCATCGTGGTGCCGCGCGGCTTCGCCCGCAGCGGCGACACACCGGACGGCAAGCCCGGACTCCAATGGACGACGAAGTATGCCAGTGTCGGCGCCAATGGCGCCGGCCTGCCCTATATCTTCGATGGGCTGAACGAGAAGGGCCTCGCTGTCGGCCTGTTCTACTTCCCCGGCACCGTCGGCTACATGCCCTACACGGCTGCGGATGCCGCCAGGACGCTGGCGCCGTGGCAGATCGGTTCGTGGCTGCTGGAAACCGTCGCCTCGGTCGACGAGGCGCGCACGGCAGTCGCCAATATCGTGGCGCCGGCTGTCGTGCTGAAGGCCTGGGGTTTTGCGCCGCCGGTCCACTACATCGTGCACGACGCCGCGGGCAAAAGCATCGTGATCGAATATCTGGGCGGCAAGCTCACCGTTTCCGACAATCCGCTGGGCGTCATCACCAACTCGCCAAGCTTCGACTGGCACATGACCAATCTCCGGAACTACCTGAATTTCTCCATCTACAATGCACCGCCGGTCATGCTGGGCAAGGTCAAGCTCGAGCCGACCGGCCAGGGCTCGGGCATGCTGGGCATGCCGGGCGACTTCACGCCACCGTCGCGTTTCGTGCGCGCGGTGGCCTTCAGCCAATCGATTCTGCCGTCGACGACGGGCGGCGAGGCGGTCCTGGAGGCCTTCCACATTCTCAACAATTTCGACATCCCCAAGGGTTCGGCGCGCGACGAAAAGAAGGATGCGCACGGCAACGTCGTGGCCGACTACACGCTGTGGACCAGCGCCAACGACCTCAAGGCCAAGCGTTTCTACATCCGGACCCATGCCAACAGTCAGATCCGGTCGATCGACCTGATGAAGATGAACCTCGATGCCAAGGATATTGCCAAGTTCTCGATCAAGGGGCCGGAGGTGATCAAGCCGCTCACCCCCTAGTGACAGGTGGCAATAGCCTTGACGCCCGGATCGGCCCTATGATGATGGCCAAGAACGAACGCCCGCAGAGGCGTGCATCCGGGAGACGCGCCATGGGCCTGGCCCTTGTATAGCTATATTGCTCGGCGGTTGGCCTTCGGTGCGCTGACGGTGGTCGGCGTGTCGATCATGGTCTTCGTGGTGATGCGCATTCTGCCCGGAGATCCGCTGGTCGCGATTTTCGGGCCCGAGGGCATGACCAAGCTCACTGCGGCGCAGCGCGCCAACTACATGAAGGATCTCGGCCTCAGCGATCCGCTTTGGGTCCAGTATCTCAACTGGGTGAAGGATATCGTCGAAGGCAACTTCGGCCGCTCTTTCTTCCGCTCCGAAAGCGTCGCCGACATGATCCTGCGGCGCGGACCGCTGACCGCCGAGATCGCCCTGTTGTCGGTTGTGATCTCGTGGATCGTCGGCATTCCGGTGGCGATCGTGAGCGCGCTCAGGCCCAATAGTGTGGCCGACAGCGTGGTGCGCTTCGTCAGCATCCTGTTCCTGGCGGTGCCCGGCTTCTGGATCGGCATGCTGATCGTCCTGGGACTGCTGTTCTGGTTTGGCTATCGCGCCCCGATGGCCGGGGCTGGACTGTTCGAAAACCCATGGGACAACCTGCAGCTGGTGATCGGGCCGGCGGTCGTGCTCGGGCTCGGCCAGGCCGCCTATATCGCGCGCATGGCGCGCTCCAGCCTGCTGGAAGTGATCCGCGAGGATTATGTCCGCACGGCACGGGCCAAGGGGCTGAACGGCCGGCTGGTGATCTCGCTGCACGCTTTGCCCAACGCCATGCTGCCGGTGATCACGCTGTCGGGCGTGCTGATGGGGCTGGTGCTGGCGGGCTCGATTCCGGTCGAGCGGGCCTTCGGCACGCCGGGTCTGGGTTACGCCATGTTCACCGCGGTCAGCGAGCGCGACGTCTTCGTCATGCAGAATCTGGTGTTTCTCTATGCCGTGGTGTTTGTGATGCTGAACATTCTGATCGACGTCGCCATCGCCCTGCTCGATCCGAGGATTCGTTACCAATGACCGCCATCGACCCCGCCGAGCCGGCACTGCCCGCCGAGCCGTCGCGTCTGAGCGCTTTCCTGGCTGGGTTCCGCAGGTTCTTTCGCAGCGCGCCGCTCTCGGCCTTCTGGGGCTGCGTCGCGGCGGCGATCGTCGCGATGTCCGTCGCGGCACCGCTCGTCGCACCCTATCCACCGTTGAAATCCGACTTCCGCGCCATGACGAAGGCGCCGAGCGAGGCTCACTGGTTCGGCACCGACCAGATCGGCCGCGACACGCTCAGCCGCGTGATCTACGGCAGCCGCGCCTCGCTCACCGTGGCGTTCGGCGCAGTGCTGTTCGGCACCACGGTCGGCGCGCTGTGGGGCCTGGCCTGCGGCTACTTCGGCGGGCGCTTCGACATGATCAGCCAGCGGCTGATCGAATTCCTGCAATCCTTTCCCGATCTGATTTTGGCGATGGCGATCGCCATGGCGTTGGGTGGCGGCCTCGGCACCGTGATCGTGGCCATCGCCGTCACCCGAATACCGTTCGGCGGCCGGGTGATCCGCTCGGTCGTGCTGTCGCTCAAGGAAATGCAGTATGTCGAGGCGGCGCGCGGCATCGGTGCCTCGCACAAGCGCCTGATGTTCCGCCACATTCTGCCGCAATGCGTGGCGCCCTATCTGATTCTGGCGACCACCCATCTCGGCGTCGCCATCGTCATCGAGGCTTCGCTGGGCTTTCTCGGTGTCGGCATCCCGCCACCCAATCCGACCTGGGGCAATATGCTGGCCGATGCGCTGAACGCCGGACTGGTGCCGCCATGGTGGCTGGTGTTCTTCCCCGGCGCCGCGATCACGCTC
>CALDNT010000260.1 GCA_937915145.1 uncultured Reyranella sp. | reverse complement strand
GTGTGTAAATGTAAATGTGTGGTCTTTGAGCACTTCTTGGGTGCACAAGGCGCATGACCACTATATTGGCCGACTGTAATGACCGTCGGGGCTGCGCCGTGCAGCCCGTAACGCTTGCTATCGGGAGTGTTCAGTGATTATTGGAGTCCTCCACGAGGCACTTCCCGGGGAGACTCGGGTTTCAGCTACGCCAACTACCGTCGAGAAACTGATTGAGCTCGGGTACAGCGTCGTGATCGAGCCGGGCGCCGGATCCGCATCGTCATTCTCCGATGATTCATACGTTGCCGCGGGTGCCTCGATCGGAGACGCCGCCACCGCTGAGATCATCTTCGGCATTAATGCGCCGTCCACAGAGCAACTTGATCGACTCCGCGAAGGCTCGACCGTCATCTCCTTGCTCAGTCCAGGCCTGAACCCTGACCTGGTCGCGGATCTGGCGCGTCGACGCATCACCGCACTGGCCATGGATGCCGTACCCCGTATCTCGCGAGCTCAGTCATTAGACGTGCTCAGCTCGATGGCCAATATCGCGGGTTACCGCGCGGTGATCGAAGCCGCGAATGCCTTCGGTCGATTCTTCACCGGACAAATAACGGCTGCCGGCAAAGTTCCGCCTGCCAAGGTGCTTGTGGCCGGTGTGGGCGTGGCAGGCTTGGCTGCGATTGGAACTGCCGGAGGAATGGGCGCAATCGTTTATGCCACTGATCCGCGCCCCGAAGTCGCCGACCAGGTGGTGTCCCTTGGTGGCACGTACTTGGAAGTCGACGCAGCCGACGTCGAGGTCTCAACAACCGGCTACGCCAAGGAGATGTCCGACGACTACAACGCGCGCGCCGCGGCCCTCTACGCCAAGTGGGCACCGGAAATCGACATCCTGATCACCACCGCATTGATTCCTGGGCGTGCGGCTCCGATCCTGATTACCGCAGACATGGTCGCGAGCATGAAGCGTGGCAGTGTGATCGTCGATATGGCCGCAGCCAATGGTGGCAACGTTGAGGGCACCGTTCGAGGCGAGGTCGTGGTCACGGCCAACGGAGTCACGATCATTGGCTACACCGATCTGCCTGGCCGCCTCGCAGCGCAGGCCTCGCAACTCTTCAGTACCAACCTTGTGAATCTCATGAAGCTCATGACGCCAGCCAAAGATGGCGTACTCGTTCTCGACTGGGACGACCCGGTGCAGCGCGGCATCACGGTCGCCCGCGAAGGTGAAACCACTTGGCCGCCGCCAGCGGTGCAGGTTTCTGCAGCGCCCACGCAGCCGGCAGCAGAGCAGGTGATCGCCGAAGCGTCGCCGGCCAAAGTACCGATGACCACCGCACGTCGATTTACCTACGTTGGCATTGGCGCCGCGCTCTTGCTGCTTTTGGTTGCAGCGTCGCCTCCCTCCTTCCGCGTGCATCTCACTGTTTTCGTATTAGCAATCGTGATCGGGAACTACGTGATCGGTAGCGTTCACCACGCATTGCACACGCCGCTGATGTCGGTTACCAATGCGATCTCAGGCATTATCGTCGTCGGCGCGCTCCTTCAGATCGGTCACGGCAATACCGCGATCACTGTCTTGGCCTTCGTCGCAGTCCTAGTGGCCAGCATTAACGTGTTCGGCGGCTTTGCCGTGACGCGACGAATGCTCTCTATGTTCTCGAGGAGTTGAGCACATGTCTATCGAATCCCTCGCACAGGCGGCCTTCCTGGTTGCAGCACTACTGTTCATCCTCGCCCTTGCTGGCCTGTCCAAGCATGAAACGGCCAAGGCGGGTAACACTTATGGGATAGCGGGTATGGCAGTCGCGCTCGTCGCCACGATTGCTCTGGCTATTGATCGCAATATCGAATCCCTGGGCTTAATCCTTATCGGTGTGGCAATGGTTCTCGGAGCTGCTATAGGTCTGTGGCGGGCGCGAGTGGTCGAGATGACGGGCATGCCCGAGCTCATCGCACTACTGCATTCCTTTGTCGGTTTGGCAGCCGTGCTGGTGGGTTGGAATGGTTACTTGCTTGTGGAGGGTGGTGGAAGTCCGGAGGAAATCGCCCTGCTCACCGCAGAAGGCACCCTGGGAATCCACAGCGTTGAAGTCTTTGTCGGCGTCTTTATCGGCGCGGTGACTTTCACGGGCTCGATAGTCGCGTATGGCAAGTTGTCGGGCCGGTTGAAGTCCAATCCACTCGTTCTGCCGGGCAAGAACTTTCTGAATATCGGGGCGCTTGTTGTCTTCCTGGTACTCACCGTCTGGTTCGTCATTGACCCCGCGCTCTGGCTGCTGATTGTGGTGACGGTCGTGGCTCTGGCCCTCGGGTGGCACCTGGTCGCCTCGATCGGCGGCGGTGACATGCCTGTGGTGGTGTCAATGCTTAATAGCTACTCCGGTTGGGCCGCGGCGTCCGCAGGCTTCCTGCTCGGCAATGATCTGCTGATCGTTACGGGTGCGCTGGTGGGCTCCTCGGGTGCTTATCTGTCCTACATCATGTGCAAGGCGATGAACCGTTCGTTCATCTCGGTCATTGCCGGTGGTTTCGGCATCGAAGCTGGGCCAGGTGAGG